>DASZVV010000360.1:0-40661 GCA_035546955.1 Bryobacteraceae bacterium | reverse complement strand
GTGTACTGAAAGTCGGTTCCGTTCGGGGAGGGAGGGATACCGGTGGCGCCCGCGGGATTCTGGCGGTTCTGGGCCTGGATCGCCGCGGTGACGTCGGACGCCGTAAGTCCGTATTCGGCGAGCTTATCGGGATTGACCCAGACGCGCATTGAGTAGACTGTGGGGGAGCCGAGCCTCGATTCACCCACGCCGAGAATGCTGCCCACCTGATTCACCAGGTTGATCTGGGCATAGTTGGTGAGGAAGAGCGAATCGTAGCGGTTGTCGGTGGAGATGAGGCTGATCGCCATCAGGAACGCGCTCGATACTTTCTTCACGACAACGCCCTGCTGCTGGACTTCCGGCGGCAGTCGCGGTGTTGCGACGCTCACGCGATTCTGCGTCTGAACGGTGGCGATATCCGGATTGGTGCCCAGCTTGAAGGTGACGCTGATTGTCAGCGCGCCCGTGTTGGAGGCAGTGGTCTGGTAATAGAGCATGCCATCCAGACCGACGAGCTGTTCTTCGATCGGTTCGGCCACGGTTTTCTCGAGATCCTCGGCGTTGCCGCCGAGATAGGTAGCCGTGATCTGGACGACCGGCGGCACGACTTCGGGATAAGTGGAGATGGGCAACGACGGGATGGCGACCGCGCCCAGGATGACAATGATGATCGCGATGACCATCGCGAACACCGGACGGTCAATAAAGAAACGCGCCATTGGCTACTGCTCCGCCTTCGGCTGCCATGGTTTGGGGCTGACGGGCGCGCCGGGGCGTATTCGCATCAGACCTTCGACAATGACCTGATCGCCGGGCTTCAGACCGGTTTCGATGATCCAGTCTTCGCCAACCCGGGGGCCGGTGGTGATGGCGCGCGTCTCGGCCTTTTTATCGCCGCTGACCGTGTAAACGGTCTGGAGGCTCTGCACCTGCTGCACTGCGCGCTGCGGAATGGTGATGACATCGTGACGTTCCTCCGTCTGGAAGCGAACGCGGCCGAACTGGCCAGGGAGGAGCTCGCCCTTCGGATTCGGGAAGCGCGCCTGCACCTCCAGCGTGCCGGTTTTCGGGTCAACTTCGTTCAGGAGCGTGTTGATCTCGCCTTTCTGCGGGAAGACGGAGCCGTCCGCCAGGATCAGCTCGAGGCCGTCCGCTTTGCGCTTGCCGTAGGCGAGATACTGCTGCTCCGTCATCTGGAAACGCACCCAGATAGGATCGAGCGGAACCAGTACAGTGAGCGGCTGCGTGGCGTTCGCCGTGACGTATCCGCCGACGGGGACGAGGGTATCGCCAATAACGCCGCTGATGGGGGCTTTGATGGTGCCGTAATCGAGACGGAGCTGCGCGGCTTCGAGCGCGCCCTTCTGTGCATCCAGTTTGCCCTGAGTGGATTGAATCTGCGTTTGCGTGGAGAGGCGCGTCTGATCGACGGTTGCCTGATTGGCACGCACCGTGGCCTGCGCGGCGGTAAGCGCGGTGGAGGCCTGATCGAGATCCTGCTTCGCGGCGGCATCCTGCTCGACGAGGGGCTTCAGGCGGTCGTAATCCTGCTGGGCGCGGAGCTCGGCGGCTTTGGCAGCGGCGAGATTGGCTTCCGCCTGGAGAAGCGAAACCTGTTTTTGGGCAAACTGCACGTCGGCTTCGGTCTGCTTCACGTTGCCCGCGGCTTCATCGACCGCCGCTTTATAAGGACGGAGGTCGAGCTGATAGAGAACCTGGCCGGCGGCGACATGATCGCCGGGTTTGAAGAGCCATTTTTCGACATAGCCATCGACGCGGGAGCGAATTTCGACGCGATCGCGCGCGAAAGTCTGGGCGGCGAACTCCGAATAAATGGGAACGTCACTCGCTTTTGCGGTGATGGTTTCGACGAGTGGCGGCGGGGGCGCGGCGGTCCCCGCGGGCGCGGCAGTACCGCAGCCGGAATCCGCGACAATGGCGGGCAGGACTGCCGCCAGAAAAATCAGAAGGCCTTTTTGGCTCATAAGCGAGAACTTTTCAATTCGATTCCCTGGGTTTCGGAACGGTTTCAGCCGGCGCGGTTTACGTGTGCGGCGCGGGCCAAAATCAATGGATGCACCGAAGGGCTCGGGGGTCGCAGGTTACACTGAAATGACCAGAGATGATCCCTGACACGATCCCCGAAGGTCTTACATTCGACGACGTACTCCTTGTACCAGCCCACAGTGAGCTTCTCCCGGGAGAAGCGGACACGCGAACAAAACTCACCCGCGGCATTTCTCTGAACATACCGGTGGTCAGCTCGGCAATGGATACAGTGACCGAGTCCCACCTGGCGATTGCGCTCGCGCAACAGGGCGGAGTCGGCTTTATTCACCGTAACATGTCGATCGAGAAGCAGGCTGAAGAAGTCGACCGGGTGAAGCGCAGTGAAAGCGGGATGATTGTGGATCCCGTCACAATTGGCCCGGAGAAGAAGATTTCCGACGCGCTCGAGATGATGCAGCGGTACCGGATCTCCGGCGTGCCAGTGACGGCGGCGGACGGGCGGCTGGTCGGGATTCTGACGAATCGCGATCTGCGGTTTGAAACGCGGTTCGACATGCCCATCGCGGACGTGATGACGAAGGAGAACCTGATTACGGTTCCCGTGGGCACCACGCTCGAAGATGCGGAAGCGATCCTCCACAAGCATCGCGTGGAGAAGCTGCTGGTAGTGGACGACCACTACATTCTCAAAGGCCTGATCACGGTCAAGGATATTCAGAAGAAGCTGAAATATCCGAATGCGGCGAAGGACGAGCAGGGCCGTCTGCGCGTGGGCGCGGCGATTGGCGCGACGGGCGACTATATGGACCGCGCGGCTGAGCTGGTGGCGAAGAAGGCCGACGTGATCGCGATCGACACGGCGCATGCGCACAGTCTGCGCGTGCTGGAAGCCGTGAAGGCCCTCAAGAAGTGGATGCCTTCTCTGCAGCTAATTGCAGGCAACGTGGGGACTTATGAAGGCGCGAAGGCGCTGATCGATCTCGGCGTGGACGGGATCAAGGTGGGGATCGGGCCGGGGTCGATTTGTACGACGCGAATTGTCTCGGGCGCGGGCGTTCCGCAGATTACGGCTATTGCGGAATGCAGCAAGGCGGCGCGGACAGCGGGAATTCCGCTGATCGCGGACGGCGGCGTGAAGTTTTCGGGCGACATCACGAAGGCGATCGCGGCGGGCGCGGATGTGGTGATGATCGGCAGTCTGCTGGCGGGGACGGATGAGAGCCCGGGCGAGACGATTCTGTATCAGGGGCGCACGTTCAAGACGTATCGCGGGATGGGGTCGCTGGGCGCGATGTCGACGGGCAAGACGGATCGGTATGGGCTGGATCCGACGCAGAAGCTGGTTCCGGAAGGGATTGAAGGGCGCGTGGCGTCAAAGGGGCCGCTGGCGGATCTGGTGTATCAGCTGGTGGGCGGGCTTCGGGCCGGCATGGGATATTGCGGGTGCTGGACGCTCGAGCAGTTGCAGAAGAATGCGCGATTCGTGCGGGTCTCGCCGGCGGGCTGGAAAGAGAGCCACGTGCACGACGTGATCATCACCAAAGAAGCGCCGAATTACCGGGTGGAGTAGGCGGCGCGTGAAATACCGGCTGCGGAATGTCACGCGCGGGACCGTGCTGGGGGATACGATCGATATCGCGGATACCAGCGCGAAACGGACCACAGGGCTTCTGAAGCATACGGAACTGCGGGCTGGGGAAGGGTTGTGGATTGTGCCTTGCGAGGGCGTCCACACGTTCTTCATGAAGTTCGCGCTGGATCTGGTTTATCTCGATAAGAAGAATGTGGTGCGGAAGGTCGTGGGGAATGTGCGGCCGTGGCGGGCGTCGGTATGTTTGAGGGCGCATTCGGTGGTGGAATTGCCGGTGGGGGTGGTGGCGGGGAGCGGGACGCGGAAGGGGGATCGGGTGGAATGGGAGAAGATAGCGGTCTGATTCGCGAGGGGTGGTCCTGTAGAAACTCGGGTTGAAATGTGGCAACCCGTTTAGCCCCTCGCTTCACCGAGCATCTCTTTCCGCAACGCGGATGGAGCTCCAGTTTTCACGTTTCCGCCTTTTGCGCGGCGGAGGGCGGAGAGCAATCGGCGCCCGTTGCGGGGTGAGCGGAGCAGGTGCGCGGTCTCATAAAGTTCAGCGAGCTCTGTCGCCGGAATCAGGGCGACGTCGCGCGCGCCCTTTCGCCGAACAATAAAAATCTCCTGCTGATCGACTACCTGGTCGAGCACGGAGGCGAGGCTTTCGCGGAGACTGGTGTACGTTGTTTCACGCTCCGGTGACGGCAGACGAGTCGACGCGTGGCGGAGTTAACTCGCACCGGAGAAGAGTTCTGCACTCAATGGCTGAATAGCCTCGCTCCTCGTTACAATTAGCTCTAATCCGCCTATGAGAATCTCGGTCGAACTTGTGCCTCGCAATGCTGCTGACGTGCTCAACGACGCAAGGACTGTTCGCGCCGTAATGCCTGAAGCGGACGCCTTCAATATCCCGGACCTCTCCCGATTTTCTCTGCGGAGCTGGGAAGCATGTGCCATCACCAGCGCGCTCCTGCCAGCTTCGATTCCACATATTCGTGCGATGGATATTCCTCCGGGAGACGAGATTGCTGTAGCGCGTACGATCCTGGAAGCCGGGTTGTCCGAGGTACTCGTCATTCAGGGTGATCCGCCACATGACCTCAGTAAACGAACCTATCCCCACACGAGCGTTGAAATCATTCGCCGCTTCAAGAAGCATCATCCGGCGCTGAAGGTTTTCGCCGCCTTTGATCCGTACCGCCGGAGCTTCCAGGATGAGCTCAGGACAGTCGCAGAGAAGCTGGACGCTGGCGCCGACGGCTTCTTCACGCAACCCATCTTCGACCTTCGCCTTCTGGAGATTTGTGCGGAGATGCTTCAGGGGCAGAGTGTGTTTTGGGGAATTGCTCCGGTCGTCGGAGACCGTGCAAGATCCTACTGGGAAACAACGAACAAGATCGTATTCCCGGCGGGTTTCCGCTCCACACTCGATTGGAATAGAGAGTTCGCCCGATCAGCGCTGCCGATCATCAGATCGCTGGACGCTCACGTTTATTTCATGCCGATCCGGGTTGATCTGACCAGGTATCTTGCCGGGCTCGTTTAAGCAGGCGCGATGAGTGATCAGTACTGATAAATGCGCCTACGCTCAACCGCTACCGGCCACGCCGATTTACCATCGGCGGCAGATTAACAATCTGCCCCACGAGCAGCTTAACTATTTGGCGGCGCCGGATAGGTCCTTGCCGTAGACGTCCACGTCGTGGTTGGACGCCGGTGCGACGCCGGTGATGTAGAGCCGCGTTGTAGACGCCGCGTCGAGGCGGTTACCGTCCCAGTGGACGCCATGGGGAAGATCCTCGACGAAGCTGCCGGTGGGGACCGGATACGTCAGCCTCAGGTCATGGATCGTGCTGGAACTGACCCACCAGGGACCCTGAAGAACGTAAATATAGCGCGCATTTGCGTGGTAGTGGGGAGTGGACGTCCGGCCCGGTGGCCAGGTCTGGATCACCCCGTAGGGTGCGCCATTTGTTGTGGACCCCGGGCCCTCGCCGTAGACCTTCGGATTTCCGGTGGGCGGGACTGGGGTGATCGTGATGTGAGATTTGTCGGGCGCCGGACCTGCCGGATCGTTGACGCTGACCGCGGTTTTCCGCGAGTACTCGCCCATGACGTGATTGTCAACTGAGCCGATACCGCTGATCAACAGCGTGGTTGGCTCAGCCGCGCCGGCACGGTTTCCGTCCCAAAACACCGCGTTGGCGATATCCGTGACGAGATTATTGGCCGCGACCGGATACGTCGATTTCGGGTCGACTGCAGCGGCGGAGCTGACCCACAAGGTGCCGGAAACAACAAAGACCCAGCGGTCGTTCGCGAGCCTGTGCGGCGCGGAAAATTGTCCCGGGCTCAATTTGACCAGGAGGCCATAAGGATCGCCTGGCTTGTTGGGCGTGCCGTAGAGGAGCGCTTCGTTGCCCGTCCACCTGATCTGGTCCGGGAACAGGACTTTGATGTGCGTGGGGTCGGGCGGTAACCCAGCGGGGTCGTTGACGCTCGCCATCGGTGCATCGGCCGCGGCCCTGTTCTGCGCAAGAGCCTGATGGCCGAATGGCGGGAGGGAGACCACCAGAGCGACTAAGAGGATAGATTCAGCGAGGCTGAAGCAAGTTCGTGAAGTCATGCTGATTCCTTGCAGGATGATAATCATACACCCGCGGGAGGCGGAAAAAACGCGGGGGCGCCTGTTCCAAACCCGATATCACAGAGGGCAATTGCGGCCCGCACCCCGTGGACCTGCAAACCTACCATCGCGGTCTATTCGAGAAGCGCGTACTGAGTGTCTATGCGCTCGTGAAGGGGAAGGGCGAGCCGAAGCTGAAGAAGGCTGATCCGAGCTTCGCGCCGAATGTCGTTACTCTCGTGCAGAGGAGGCTGCGCTTCCCGAACTGTCCGCTCTCCCGGCTGGTGTTTCTGCTGACGCGCCGTATGGATCGGCCCGCGCTTGACCTCACCGGCCTGCCGGGCAATTTCGATTATATGGTGGATCTTTCCGGGCTGGGCTACAGGAATGATTCATCCGGCTATGAGGGCGAGGGTCCTTCGGTACTTCGGGCGATTCACGATGATTTGGGGCTACAACTCGAACCGGGCAAACATGCAGTGGATGTCCTGGTGATCGATTCTGTAGATAAAGTCCCATCGCGGAATTAGCGCGCGCGGCGAAGCGCCTTGCGTCCCGCATGGCGCAGTGGAACCGCGATCTTAGTGCGTCATCGGCGGGGCCGGCGTGCCGTCGGACCAATTGCCAAGCGGGACCATCATGATCGAAACCCTTTCTTCCGGATCGTCCGCTGCGAGAACGGGCGAACCGGGCAAGTCGGCGCCCCAGCCTTTTGCAGCGTTGCGGGGAATGAAGAACATCAGATGCGGATGCCAGCGCATTCCCTCGTCATTCAGATACTGCTGCTTTGAGAGCATGTAGCACATGGCGCCCACCTCCACGGGGGGCAGTTCGTTCTTATCCAAAGCCAGCGCGGTTGAATGCAGAATCTCGGGCTTCGACTTACCGGCCAGAACCAGTTTGGTCTTCATCAGGTAGGTCGGGAGAAAGCTTCTGGCGGACTCCGGATTGAAACAGATGGGAGATCGAATTTTCGGGTTCCAGAATTCCGGCTGATCGGTGGCGGCGCCCCACGAGCGTTCGACGATACAGACGAAACCGTTGGTGCCCTTCGCCGCGGTTCTGTATCCCGCGCGGCCCAGCACCATGGCGTCGGCTGCGCTTGAAATGGACGGCGGCGCCGCGGTACGGGCCAGGGCGATCTCGGTTTTCTCATCCTGAATCAAATACCGGTCGAGAGGAGCCATAGCCGTGTAAGCCGTCTTCTTCACCTGGGCCATCAGAGCTGCGCCGGCTATCGAAACACAAATCAGGAATGCGGGAGCGATGAAGCTGCGGAACCTCATGGGATTGAGTATACGCAGATTGTTTGAGAACGCGGGCTGGCGGGAATGCCGAATCCGGCCGGGCGGTCTTGACATACATCCGCAATGGATATAGTGTAGAGACATGGCGAAGAGGAACACGGCGCAAAGCCCGCTGAGTCCCGCTGTGCTGCACATTCTGCTGTCGCTCTCGACAGGCGAGCGGCACGGGTACGGAATCATGAAGCAAGTTGAGGAGGATTCCCAGGGCAAGGTAAAGATGGGTCCCGGGACATTATACGGTTCGATCGCGCGGATGACCGATGCCGGATTGGTGCGGGAAAGCGATAAACGGGTCGATCCCGAGATGGACGATGAGCGGCGGATTTATTACAAGCTGACAGGCGCGGGGCGGGCGGCGCTCGAAGCGGAGCTGATGCGTTATCGCGGCGTGGTGGCAGTGGCGGAAGGCCGCTATGCTTATGGCCACTGATCCCGCAGGCCTGCGTTGCCGGGTATGGTATGCCGCGCTCCTGCGGCTCTATCCGCGGCCATTTCGTGAACGGTTCGGCGAGACGATGGAGCAGACTTTTCACGACCTGTACCGCGAGCGCGGGGACGCTCAGCGAACGTTGATGTTCGTGCTGCCCGTGTTTTACGAAACGTTGGTTGGAATCGTTCAGGAGAACATCAAGCATATGCCGCAATCGGGAAAGACAATGCTTCGCGTCGCGCTGGGCGCGTTGGCTGTCTGGATGGTGCCGGTGGTGGCCGCGCAGTTTGTGGAGGACTGGCACTGGGGCGTCGGCGGTTTCGTGCGGGTGTATCTCGTGCTCTTCGCTACGGGGATGGCGATTGCGCTGATCGCGAAGCGGATGGGCGTGTGGTCGTACAAGGCGGGCGTCGGTGTGGCGCTGATCGCGGGGCTCGGGCTGGGGTGGTCGACGATGGTGGCGACGGCGGACTCGGGACATCCGGAGCGGCTGTGGTTTCTCAGCGTGCTGGTAGTGGGTTTGATTGGGGCCGGTTTGGCGCGACTGAAGGCGCCGGGACTGGCTGTCACGTTGTTCGCGATGGCGGCGGTGCTGGCGCTGATTTCGGTGATGCTGCCTTCCGGCGCGCCGCCCGACGTGTCGGCGAGAATGGCGACCGGGCATGGCATCGCCGTGGTCTTATTTGCAGCGTCAGGGCTGCTGTTCCGCCACGCGAGTCTGGCTGTTCAGCGCCGCGGTCATCAGGACTCCCTGTGAACGCTACTGATCGATATTTGTGACGCGGCGCGCCCGATCGAGAGCGAGTGCACCGAGGCATAACAGCAGGCTCAGGGTGAGTAGTTCTTCGCTGCGTGAGTTACGGCGCGTGGAGACTATAATTTGTTGTGCGATGCACTCTCGTTCTGATTCTTGCGACGGCGGCGTTGGGTCGTTCGCAGATCCGCAGCATCCCAAAGACCTTTGACGTCATTTCCATCAGGCCGAATGTGACCGGTAGTGTCGTGCACCGGGCTACGACTCTTCCCGGCGGGGTGTTCACGGCGACTAATGTTTCGCTGGAGAGCCTGATGTCGCGCGCGTTTGGCGTGGCGGAAGCGCAGATTGAAGGCGGCCCTCGCTGGCTCGGCTCGGATGAATACGACGTAGAGGCTCGCGCGAATACATCAGCGGAGATGACGAGTGAGGAGGCAGAGCCAGCGTTGCAGGCGATGCTGGCGGAGCGCTTTGGTTTGAGGTTTCACCGGGTGGCAAAGCAGGGGCAGATTTATTCGCTTACGATTGCGAAGGGCGGCCCGAGAATAAAGGAGCATACGGGCGAAGGCCAGCCCGGCATCAGCGCTTCCGTGGGCGGCGGAAAGACAGAAATTCAGGGAAGAAATGCCCGTATGCCTCGGCTTGCGGAGTACCTGAGTTCGCAGGTGGGGCGGCCGGTGGTTGATCACACCGGATTGACTGGTCAATACGATTTTGTGCTGGCGTGGACGTCCGATGACGCAAATATGGGCGTCTCCGTGTTTACCGCATTGCAGGAGCAATTGGGCCTGAAGCTGGAGGCGGCGAAGGGCCCGATCGAAACCATCGTCGTGGACGAGGCACACAAGCCCAGCGCGAATTGATGTGGCGCGGCGGCCCAGGGATTATGAGAATTCCCGCGGCGGCCTCTGATGTGCCTATGTGCGCCTGAGCTTCACGCCGCCGTTCGTGGTTGTGACATGGATTAGCGGACCGCCGCCGCCGATGGTGAAATCGTGACTCCGCGAGCGTAACTCGCCGCTCATCGTCAGGGGGAAATCGGATTGCAGCGATCCGTTCACGGTTTCTGTCTGAAAATGCGCCGAGAAATTCTCGGGAACGGCGATGTTTACGCCACCGTTACGGGTCTTCACATCGATCTTGTTGCCTTGCCACGTGTTGCCGGCGAGTTCAATGTTGACGCCTCCGTTCACGGTAGCGCCCTCCACTTCCCCGGCGAGCCGCTTCAGAGTGATTCCGCCGTTGGTCGCCTCGAAGTGAAGATTTCCGCGAACATCGGAGATGCTGATGCCACCGTTGAAGGTTGTCACGTTCAGGCTGGTCGATTGGGGCACGAAAATTTCGTAGCTGACTGACCATCCTGAATTGTCGGCCGCTTCAGGGCCGCGAGTCTGTACACGTCCGCCGGAGGTGTCGACGAGCACCTGACTGGAGATTGTCTTCGCCTCAGCGTCGCTGTTGGCCCAGCTCTCAACGCGGGTTCTTACGAGGACGTCGCTGCGCGTCCAGCCTTTGATGTTAGCGCCGCCGTTTTTGCCTGCGTCGATATTCAGCAGTCCGACCGACGCTGTGGTTTGCTCGCGTATCTCGCAGGATCGAGCGCGATCGTCAGAGCCCTGGTTTTCACAGCTCAGTTGCTTTTCCTGATTGTTGACCATCTGAGCGGAGGCCGCAGCCGCGAGCGCGAGCCCCAACAGTACCTTGAGAGTTGTCATGGAACGATCTCCTCGCTCAGATAACCGGGCATCGAAGGCAGGGTTACAAAAAAACCCGGTTTTGACGAGCGATCTTCACGTCCGCGACTAAGTCGTCAGTTTTCGACCGGCTTTTCCTCTACATGGTCGACGACCAGGACCATTGCCGGATTCTTCCGCGGTTCCAGCCTGAGCCCCAACTGCTTTTCGAGTGCCTCCGGCAGTGGAATTGCGTAGCCGGGATCCGTCGCTTCGCTGTTCATCACCATTCCGAGCGGGCTGAAATTCACCATAAAATCGTACTTGCCCTTCAGGCCGGTGGCGTCTACCACTTTCCCTGGGTATTGCCTGAAATAGTCGCCTGCGCGATTAGGAAGCTCGGCGACAAATTCCGCCACCGTTATATTCAGGCAGGTGAGCAGGCGCCGGGCCAGCGGATTGGTGGTTCGCGGGTCTTTACCATCGGGGCCAGGCCCTTCTTTGCAGCCTGGGCGGTTGTCCGGACCGGCGGGCGTGAGCTTCGGCCGGACTGCGACGAGCGCATAACCGTTGAGTTGTCTCGTTTCCTCGTGCAGCGCCAGTTTAAACCGATCTTCGAGCAGCGCCTGCAGCATGATGCGCACCGAATCGAAATCCACCTGCTGTGCGGGAGGCTGTCCGATGACTGGATTCACGGGCGTCATGGTCGAGACTCTGGCAATGACATCCCAGTTGGTCTTTTCAAGAGATTTCGGTAGTCCAATGACCCGGCTGTCGTAGTTGCCATTCAGATTCCACGCGGTGGCGATCAGGTCGCTCATGGTGAAGCGGCTTATGTGCAGGCGGCCGCCCGGACAATAAAAACAATCGCCGCCAGAGGAACCTTCAGGTGGATTGGGATCACTCGGCCTGATTTCCGCCACTTCGAATTTCAGCGGCAGGACGGCAAGTTTTGCGTTTACGCCTGCCGGATCGCCTGCTGGATTTTCGTTGACGCTGTCGATTGCGATGACAGGCATTGGAACTTTGATTCGTTCCAGTTTGAGGCCGAGTTGCTTCTCAAATGCCGCGAAGATCGTAACGGCCTCCGGCGAAGTATCGGTCCGGTCCTGCGGCAAGCCCGAATATTTGATATTGAAATCCCAGCCACCTTTTAATCCCGTGCGGTCCACAACAGGGGCGCCGTTCAGCGCCCTTGTTGCGAGGGTCATATTGCGCAACTGATCCGGCAATTCCGCGATGCTGACGTTGTGGCACTGATAGGCGATCAGCGCTCCTGGTGCGGCGGGGTTTGCGATACCGCTCATCGGGATGCCCGTCACGGGTCCACCTTGCGGCGACTCCGAAGGCGGAATCAGTTCGCAACCGGGCGGCGTATCCAAACCGGTCGACTGCTTCATCCGCACTTTTTTCCCCGGCGTGATCGCGTAGGCGGGGAACGGCTTCGTGTCGTTGTGCACGGCAAGGCCGAAGCGCTGGGCGAGGAGATTCCGCAGCATCACGCGTACCTTTTCCGGCGTGGAAGCGCCAGGCGCCTGGGCTGTGAGGTCGAACCGATCCTTATCGATCCAGACGGGGCCGCCCGTCACGTTATCCGCATCCACGTTGTACGCTGCGCGGACGAGATCCCGCATGGTTGCGGAGCGGATTTCGTAATGCCCGCCGCGATAGAGACCGCCGCGCATGTTCTGCGGATTCGTGCCGGGGGCGGCGGCGGGAGCCGGGTGAATGTCCGCGGCTTCGAATTGGAGCGTGCTGTCCCCAGACTGGCCAAAAACCAGGCCCGCAAACAGCATTGCTATTCCGGTGTTGACGAGTCTCTTCACGCCGAATTCTATTTAGCGCTGATGCATACCACAACCGGCCCGTCACTATTGCGTTACAACAATCCGGGCGTCAAAGTCACTTCAGGCTGGAAACTCCGGCGAGGCTCTTGCCAATCGGGAGGCTCACTGCGTAGAATCCTTAGCGGGGTGACCTGCCTGTGGCCAGCAAAAGCTCGCGCGTAAATCAATGCCAAAACCCGGCCGGATGGCTGGGGCGGCTGGTCCTGCGCAATATGAATTCGCGCCACTCCGGGCTTACCGATTGGGGTTTATCGCATGCTTCGATCGTGCAACAGGACGTCATTCTCGACGCAGGCTGCGGCGGTGGCAGAACGCTGGGCAAGCTGGCCGCAATCGCTACGCAGGGCAAGGTCTATGGCATCGACCATTCGAAGGAGAGCGTGGCAGTGGCTACGCGAACGAACAGGAAATGGATCGATATTGCTCGCGTTGAGGTTCGGGAAGCGGCGGTCTCACGGTTGCCATTTCCGGACGGCACGTTCGACGTTGTGACTGCGGTCGAGACGCACTTCTGGTGGCCTGCTCTGCCGGCCGATCTGCGCGAAGTGCTGCGGGTCCTGAAGATGGGTGGCAGGCTGATCGTCATCGCGGAAGTCTACAAAGGATCAAAGGCGTTCACGGCAAAAGCGGTGGAAAGATACTCTGAAAAGACCGGCATGGCGCTCCTGAGCGCTGATGAGCATCGAGAATATTTCGCGGAAGCCGGTTATGCAGACATTCAGGTTATTACGGAACCACGCAAAGGATGGATCTGCTGTGCCGGGAGGAAGGGCGCGGTGTATCGATCATAAAAAGCGAAATCCATCACTCACGATCGCGAGACTTCCGGGTGTACCAATGCCCGGCGGATGTCATCAGGATGAGGGCGAGCGCACCGCGAATCTAAGATGGGAGCAGCGCCCGGCGCTTCTTTCCATGGCCAAACACTTTCTGAGTATCGAACCGGCTCATCGCGAGTTTATTTCCCGCCAGCGTATTTTCTTCACTGCGTCGGCGGCGTCCAGTGGGCGGGTGAACGTCTCTCCCAAGGATGCCGCGGCGTTGCGTGTGCTGTCTCCGAATCAGGTGGTTTATCTCGACATGACCGGCAGCGGCAACGAGACGGCGGCGCATCTGCTCGCGGATGGACGGCTGACGCTGATGTTCTGCGCATTGGAAGGCGCGCCGCTCATTCTGCGGCTGTATGGACGCGGACGAGTGCTGGCGCGTGGCAGCGCAGAGTATATGAAATTCCTCCAGTCGGAGTTTGGCGATGAGGAGAGACCGGGCGCACGGCAAATGTTTGTGCTGGAGGTGGAGAGCGTGCAAACCTCGTGCGGGTACGGCGTACCGGTGTTCGAGTATGCGAACGAACGGGACACGCTGACGCGATGGGCTGTCGCGAAAGGCGCTGATGGGCTGCGGGACTACCGGAAAGCGAAGAACATGACCAGCATCGACGGCCTTCCAACCGGGCTGCCGGAAACCGAAGCCCGGCTCCCTTAGCCAGGGCTCGCGAGCCGGGGCCAAGCGGTTCCGGGTCAGTTCGCTGCCGGCATGCTCACGCCATCAATTACGACGACATCAACGGCGCCATGTCCGGTTTTCAGCCGCAGGCCGAGCTGATCCCGGATCGCGGTAAAGATGGAAGGCCTGTCCTGCGTTGAAACAGACTGTTCCTGTATGGAAGGGGGCAGGCCGGCGGTTGTGGGGCCACCGTCCTCACCGGGCTCCGGCGTCCAGCTCAGGCGGAAATCGAATTGGCCTGACAGGCCTGTTTTATCGATCACGGGCTTTGCGAGGGCATAGGAGAGCTGGCTGGCGAAGGTCGCTGACTTGGCATTCGTCAGTTCGATGGAACCGGTTGCGACGTGAACTACTGGTTCGACCTCGCTATCTGTGACCGCCGGAACCTTAGAGCCGCTCGGATCGTTCACCAGTTCATAGACAGGAATAGTGCGTTTTTCCGAATGCGCGCGAAGTTCAAAGCGCTGCTCCAGGAGGATTCGGAGCATCGGCCGAACCTGCTCGGGTAAAGCCATCTGGCTCGGCTTCGCCTGCACGTCCCACCGTTTGGAGGCGACCCAGGCAGGGCCTCCTATGATGCGAAAGCCCTGGACGTTGTATGCGGTCATCATCAGCCGCTTGAGGGTGATCCCCGTTGCGGCGAGCGTACCGTTGGGTTCTATCCGGAACGCGAACTGGAGGTCGCTGCCGGCGTTTGGCTCAATCGACGACACATCGTAGCGCGGCGCCGGCGGGCCGGTTTGCCCGAAGCTCGCGAGCGCAGTGATCAGCAACAGAAGGAACGGCCTGAATCGCAATGTGAGCAGGAGTTTCAGCCGGTCACATATCCGCGTACCGCTTCGCCGCCGCGAGATCTTTCCGGAGTTCCTCCGCGTTGCGGCGCGGGCCGTAGCCGGGAGTATCCCGCTGGATGCGCCAGCCTTCTCTCAGCGGACCGGCGTCCACGGTGTCGAAGCCGAATTGATCGAGCAGATGGGTTACGGTCCCCTTGGCGGCCTGGTCATCGCCGGCAATCACCAGCGCGCGGCGATTTGGCGTTCCTCCGGGCTGTCCGTGTGTGGTGAGTTCGGCGGCGTAGATGTGGTTGAATGCTTTTACGACTTTCGAAGCAGGCAGATGCTTCTGGAGGAGCTCAGAAGTCGTGGTGACCTCATTATCGAGCTCCGGAATGTGGCCATCACGCTGCGGGTAGTAGTTGTTCGTATCGATCACGATCTTGCCCGCAAGCGGTTCCACCGGCACGGCGCCGATGTTCTTTAGAGGGATTGTGACAACAACTATGTCTCCGGATTTTGCCGCCTCGGCAACCGTCGCCGCACGGGCTTTGGGGCCAAGCTCAGCGATCAGGTCCGAGAGAGTGTCCGGACCGCGGGAATTACTGATTACGACGTTGTAGCCATTGGCGACGGCGAGTCGCGCGACCTGGCTCCCGATATGTCCGGCGCCGATAAGTCCGATGGTAGTCATAACAACCGCATCTTCTCACAATTGCAGGTGTCAATTTCCGGAGGGTTTCTCCGCGTGATCGATGAAGAAAATCTCCACCGGCGCTTTTGCGGCTTCGAGCTTCAGTCCCAGTTGCTCCTGGAGAGCGGTGAAGAGCGAGGGCCCTGAATTATCGGCGGGCAGCTGGGGCGCCGGTGCGCCGGGCAGCGCCATCATCGCCCGCTGATATTCATCGGGCGTGTAATTCAGGGTGATGTCGTATCTCCCGGTCACTCCGGTTTTGTCAATTACCTTGCGGCCAACGATTCGAGAGAGAGTAGAAACGATGTCCGCGGGTGCTGCCGCGGTGGCAGTTATTTGCGATGCTCCCCCCAGCACGTTGCCGCAGAATGGGGGTTGACCCGGAGCCGGCGGCTGCACCGGCTTCGACGGGTCGCGAGTGACGCAACCGCCGGCTTTCGATTCCACCATTCGTGGTCCCGGTTTGCCGCCGCTCTTCGCCAGCACGAGATCGTAAGCCGGAATTTCCTTCGTTTCGCGATGGAACGTGAGGTGAAAACGATCGGCCAGAAGATTTCTGAGCATTTCGTTCGACTCATTCGGACCAGCCTGTGAGGCGGGCTTCGCTTCCACGTTGTAGCGGTCGGTCTCGATCCATCCCGGGCCCCCGGAAATCTGGAAACCCTGAAGGTCCCAGGCTCTCTGGATCAGTAGCTTCAACGTCACGTTGGCGGCGGTGATGCCGCCGCCTGGCAGGGGACGAATGCCGAACATGAAAGGGCCGTCGGGAGTCGCGGGCCTGATTGAGGCGACATCGAATCTGGCGCCAGGCTGAGCGTGCAGAATGACAACAGCGGTCAGCACGGCGATCAGGAGCGCAGGCTTCATGTTTACCTCCCTGTGGGTAGTTCCAGGTGAACGCGCATCATTGTTCCCAGGAATCTGCGAAGGCGCGCCTTGACGACCTTCGAGGCAGGCAGGTGTTTCTGGAGGAGCTCGGATGTGGTGGTGGACTCATTATCGAGCTCGGGAATGTGACCGTCACGCTGGGGGTAGTAGTTGTTGGTATCGATCACGATCTTGCCCGCGAGCGGTTCCACGGGAACTGTGCCGATGTTTTTGAGCGGAATCGTGACTACGACCATGTCTCCCAACTTTGCCGCCTCGGCAACCGTCGCCGCACGGGCTTTGGGGCCAAGCTCAGCAACCAGGCCCGAGAGAGTCTCAGGTCCACGGGAATTACCGATCACGACGTTGTAGCCATTTGCCACGGCGAGCCGCGCGATCTGGCTTCCGATATGTCCAGCGCCGATAAGACCGATGGTTGCCATAACAATCGCATCTTCTCACAATTAAGCCGCGATCGCGGAGTGAATCGAGGGTACGCCGTATTCTAATGGACGGATTCGCGGTGGACCTCGGGTTTTCCGAAGAGAACAAATGACGCAAGCAGCGGCCAATGCCCGCGCACAGGAAACATCGGTTCGTCATCGGACGTTCACGATTTTGTCAGACGATGAGTAAGGAGAGATGAATGGTCAACGGTCAATCCCTGATTGAAGCCAGAGCAGTGGAGAAGTTCTATCCGGCACCGGACGGGCATCGGATTCAGGTGATCGCGCCACTGGATATCACGGTTCATTCCGGTCAGATTCTTGCTCTGCTGGGACCATCGGGGTCAGGCAAATCGACGCTTCTTCGAATGTTGACGGGGTTATCGAAACCGTCATCGGGTGAAATCAAATGGAACGGCCTGGGCACTCGTCCCTCCAATCTGGCGATTGTGTTTCAGAGCTTTGCGCTGTTTCCCTGGCTGACGGTTCAGGAGAACGTCGAGGCGCCACTCGAAGCGCGGGGTGTTATGGCAGAGGAGCGCGCGGAGCGCAGCCGCAAAGCCCTGGACGTGGTTGGTCTGGATGGTTTCGAAGCAGCCTATCCGAAAGAGCTTTCCGGCGGAATGAAGCAACGCGTGGGATTCGCGCGCGCCCTGGTGGTTGAGCCTCAGGTGCTGTTTATGGATGAGCCGTTTTCCGCGCTGGACGTTCTGACCGCGGAGAATCTGAGGAATCAGGTTATCGAGCTGTGGATGGAGAGGAAGCTCTCGACGCAGGCGATCTTCATTGTTACGCACAACATTGAAGAAGCAGTTTTGCTGGCGGACCGGGTGATTGTGCTCGGGAAGAATCCTGCGCGAATCCGGGGGGATTTTGAAGTGGCGCTCGATCAGCCGCGCGACCGGAAGTCTCACCAATTCCTGCGGTACGTGGATTACATTTATCAGACGCTGACGCGGCCGGATTCCGAACAGCCGCTGCACGTCGGCGGACCTCCCAGCGAACGGCAGATCGCGAAACACGAGATGCTGCCCCACGTGCGGCCAGGCGGGATTGCCGGGTTGCTGGAAATGCTGCCGCAGGATGGATCGCGGATCGATCTCTACCGGCTGGCCGAGGATCTGGGGCTTGAGGTAGACGACATTCTGCCGATTGTCGATGGCGGCGTGCTTCTGGGATTTGTGTCGCTCGTCGAAGGAGACGTGGAGATGACGGACTCCGGCCGCCGGTTCGCGGATGCCGACATTCTGACCCAGAAGGAACTGTTCCGGGATGCAGCTCTGAAAGCTGTGCCTTTGCTGGATCAGATTCGGCGGGCGGTCGCCGCAAAATCGGACCATCGGGTGACAGACGAGTTTTTTCGCGATCTGCTCGATGAGTATTTCACTGAAGAAGAAGTGCAGCGGCAACTGGAAACGGTGATTGCCTGGGGCCGTTATGCGGAACTGTTCGACTATGACGCGGGCCAGAAGCGTTTCTTTCTCTCCGAACCCGACCCGGCGGCGGACGAGAACGGGGCCCGGGCGTGAAATTGCGTTCTCCTCTGCTGGCGCAATCTTTCACCGCGCGGCAGATCTGGCCGGTCGGAATCGATCTGGCGCTGTTCGCGATGTTTATCGCCGGCGCATATGGCGTGGCGGAACTGGCGCGGTACTGGTGGGGGACGGCCGTGCCCGCGGCCCACATCTCGCAATCTCCCTGGGCGCTTCCGCTTTATGCGTTCTACTCTCTGGCGCGAATGTTCGCCGCGTATCTTCTCAGCCTGGTCTTTGCGGTCGTCTATGGGTACATTGCGGCCAAACGGAAGCAAGCCGAACCAGTGCTCATCGCGATTCTGGATATTCTCCAGTCCATTCCCGTTCTGAGTTTTCTGCCGGGCGTCATGCTGGCGATGATCTCGCTTTTTCCGTCACGGCAACTTGGGATCGAACTCGGTTCCATCATTCTGATCTTCACCGGACAGGTCTGGAACATGGCGTTCAGCTTCTATTCTTCGATGAAATCGATCCCGCGCGAGCTGTACGAAGTCACCTCGATCTACGGCTACAACGCATGGCAACGCTTTATTCAACTTGAGCTGCCGTACGGGGCGATCGGGTTGCTGTGGAATTCGATGGTGTCTGTGGCGGGCGGCTGGTTCTTTCTGATGGCGTGCGAGATGTTCGCGCTTGGCAGCAGAGATTTTCGCCTGCCGGGGCTCGGCTCGTATCTTCAGACCGCGGCCAGCGCGGGCGATATCGGAGCCATTTGCTGGGGTCTGGCGGCGATGATTGCCATTATCGTTCTCATCGATCAGCTCATCTGGCGTCCTCTGATTGCGTGGTCAGACAAGTTCAAGTTCGAGCAGGTTGAGACATTAGGGCACGACGCCAATCCTGTCCTCAAGCTGATCCGGAGTTCGAGGCTGGCTGCGCTGGCAGGTTCCACCATCCGGTCCGTTTCTGTCCGGGTTCAGACACGGCTGTTAAAGCCAGGAAAAACACGCGCGGAAGACTCGCCTCGCGCCTCGCATCGAGCCGGAATTTATGTCGCGATAGTCATTGCCCTCCTGCTGGCAGGTTTTGCCGTGACGCGGACCATCTTCCTGCTGGCGGCGATCCCTGCAAGCGAGTGGCAAATGACGCTCGAGCGAGCCGGTTTCACGTTTCTGCGCGTGAACACCGCACTGCTCATCGCCGCTGCATGGACGATACCGGCGGGCGTTGCGATCGGATTCAATCCGAAGCTCGCGCGTCTGGCGCAGCCGCTGGCGCAGATCGCCGCTTCGGTTCCGGCCACGGCGCTTTTCCCCGTGTTGTTGCTTGCGCTGATTCAGGCGGGCGGGGGGATGGGGATCGCGTCGATTCTCCTGATGCTCCTCGGAACGCAGTGGTACATCCTTTTCAACGTGATTGCGGGAGCGATGGCGATTCCGAGCGAGTTCAGGGAGGTGGGGAGTGTATTTGGATTCAGCCGGAGACAACAGTGGCGCACGATCATCCTTCCTGGAATCTTTCCCTATCTGGTGACGGGACTGATAACGGCTTCCGGCGGCGCGTGGAACGCAAGCATTGTGGCGGAGTACTTCCATCTGAAAGGACAGACGTTTGCGACAGAAGGTCTGGGCGCTCAGATCAGCGCCGCGACCGATGCGGGGAAGTTCGACCTGTTACTGCTCTCGACGATTGTGATGGCCGCGATTGTCGTCTCGATCAATCGGCTCGTCTGGCGGCGTTTGTATCGCGTCTCGGAGGCGCGTTACCGGCTTGAGGCATAGGAGTGGAGCGCCGATTGCGGCGTCCGGAGTACACGGGTGACATCGTAGCCCTCACTTTTCGCGCGTTCCAGCAGGCGATCGATAACATCCCCGGCGAGGCGCGGCTCGCGGGCCAGAATCCACAGGTATCTGCGCGCCGGTTCGCCGATGAGCGCCCACCGGTATTCCGGGTCGATATCCAGGATCCAGTAATCGCCGGCGAAGGGCCAGAAGAACGTGACGTTCAGTTTGGTGTTCGGACCGGCGGGGTCGAGCGGGCGCGCCGTGCCGCGGATGGAGCTGATGCGCTCGTCAGAACGCCGGCATCGATTGAGGACATCGATTCTGCCGTCGGGGCGCAGAGAGTAGGTGGCGGTGACATCGCGGTCGCATTTTCTTTCAAAGCGATTGGGCAGACGCGCGATCTCGTACCACGTGCCGGCATACTTCGCGAGATCGATTGAGGGAGCGACAGCCATGGAGCGCCGTCTCTTCGCGGAGAGTTTGACAACGCCCGCAACGACTCCGGCGACGATCAGGATTGACCAGGCCGCGGATTGTTTGCTCAGTTGCACGATTCAGAGCCTCCCGCAGAGCACAACGAGTTCACCAGCGATTCTGTTGCCGTTGTTCCGGGCTACTGCAGTGCGGCAAAATTTTCGCGTAAGGGAATCAGAAACTCAGGGTTCGAGCGGAACTCGCCGCTGCCGGGTGTTCCGGAAGCAGCTTGAAATGGACCGGATCGCGGCGGATGCTTGGCCGTTTGATGCCCACCATCGCGGCGAGCCTGTCCACAGTGACGCGTTTACCGTTCAGGCGCGCCGCGCGCGGCATTGCCACTGCGGCATCGAAAGCGAGCCCCAGTTCGTGGTCCGAAGCAGGAACCGGCTGCTGCCGGACGAGCAACTGGTGGCGCGCGAATTCCGCGCCCACTTCTTCGCGCAGCGCACGGCAAGCGCTCGAATGATTGCCGCGAAGCTGCCGCACCCACTTGACCCAGACTTCATGCAGATGCGCCTGGTAGGCTGGCGGGCGGTAGGCGGATTTCAACTCGAATGTTCCACCGAGAGAGGTGACCATCCCTTCGAAAGCATTGAGGGCCTGTGCGGCGTCCGGCGTGAGATCGTTCACGTCGACGGGCGCGGTGTCGGCATTGTTCTCGAATTCCAGGGCAACGGGATCCCAGATTTCGGACAGAGGCGCCACCTTGCAACCGGGGTACGTCCGTGGATGGTGGAGGGTTTTCATCTGCGCATCGAGGAGCAATGAGGAGATATCGCGCGAGGGGGAGACCGGCAGGGCTTCCTCTTCAATGGGCACAGGCACGGGAGCGGGGGAGACAGACTCGGCCGCGTAGAGGCAGTTGCAGATCAGTGAGAAGAGGAAGAGTGCGATGAAGGTCCGATGCAAAACGATTCAGGGCTCCCGATGGATTTTCCGCCAAACTCAACACTATAACAGCGTTCGATCGGCAAACGGGAACGGACGTGCATCTCTCGGGTGGCGTATGCCCGGCTTTCCGGGTGGGAGCGGCGGACGGAAGCCCCTCGCACTCCTTCAGAAAGCCAGGCTGAAGCCATCCCGCACTTAGTGGCGGCGATCGTTCATGGCGTGTCCGTGGCCGTCATGGACTTCATTTCCGTGGAAGTGCTGCGCATCGATATGGCGGTCGGCATGGTCGCCGCGATGCGGCATTTCGCCGCGATAGCCGTGGTCCCGGCGGAAATGATTATCGATGTGGCCGTGGAAGTCCCGGGGACCGTGGAACCAGGGTCCGGCGCCGATGAAGACGCCGTTATCGAACCATTCCGGCCCGTAGTACCCGTAGGGCGCGCAGTCGTAGGGCGAGTCCTCATAGTATCCGTAAGGGCAAACGGGCGCTGGGCCGATGTTGAGGCCGACACCGACCTGCGCCTGAGATTGCGGCGCCACGAACATCATGAAGGCCAGTGCAGGCAGAAGTGCGAATGAGAATCCGCGCATAAGCATTACCTCAATCGAGGTGATGCAAAATTGGGGCCAGTGTGTCTAGTATTTCGCGGAGGTCTGGCGTCCCTGATTTTCGCCGCGCAGCCAGATAAACAGCGGCGCATGCGGCGCGGGCGCGGGCCAGGGAACCGCGACGCGCAGGGTTTCCACATTTCCCGGTCCGGGAACGGGTACCGGAATGGCGTCGACATCGGTTCCCTGATTCGAATACCAGCCGACTTTCGTGATTCCCTCCAGGTCGCGGCCTTTTAGTGTCGCGAACCAGGAGGAATCGCCGGCCTTTTCGCTGGTGACATCGAAGGAATCGATTTGGGGAAGCAGGACGATTGTGCCGAGGCGGCGGCGATCGGAGGGACCGCTTTTCGGTGTGACGAGCCGGACCATGACCGCGCATCCGGGAGGACCCACGCTGCGTGGCCGGAAGGCGAGGAAAAGCGTGTCGGCGGATTCCTGCGTGACCTTCAAATCATCTTTCGCATCGCCGGGTTTGATTTTCAGAGGAGCAGCCTCACCGTTCTCGCAGGAAAGATCGACTTCCGAAACCACGGGTGCGTGCGCCACATTCATTTCGAAACTGACGAGGGAATTCGCGCCCATCTCATCCGGGCGAGTTGCAACCCCGGCAGCGTCCTGCACGGCTTCGCGCACTGAGGAGATGGTGGGTTTGGGGCCGGTCACTTCGAAAACGTCATCGGCGGAGACTGGCTGCTCGAAGTTCGTGACTTTCATGTTGAGAGAGAGAACGGCACCGGGTTTGATGCCGGGCTTCAGCTTCACCGTAACGGCACGGGTGTCTCCGCTGCCGGGGTCGCCCAGTTCGAACGTGACATCTGTGCGATCGGCCGCGGAGATCTGTTCGATGCGGTCGAGACCGGAACCGTGCAATGTGACCGTCTGGGTCTCCATGCCGGTGTTCAGAAGAATCGGCGTGCCGGTGATGGCGGGAGCGGACGGCAGAACTTTGAAGGGCGTTTCATGCTCTTTGCCGTCGGTCTGGGCGATCAGGAAAACATAGCTTCCCGTGGAGAGCGGTTTGGCGTCGAGCCGGACTTTGATGGAGCTCTCCGGGCCATTGACGGGTTCTTTCGGTAAGTGGAATGGCACTGTTTCGGGCTCGGCGAACGGATCACCCTGTTTTTTGTATTCGACCTTTTTGACGAATTCGAAATCGTCGCCGGTGAGATCGAGATCGACGGTTCCGGCGCCGGACGTGAGCTGATCCTGGGATTGGGGAGTGAGATGCGCCGAAGTGAAAGTGGAGAGGTTGTGCAGCACGATAGTGCCGGAGACGGGGAGGGGATCCCAGTCCCAGCTTCCGGCAAGTTTCCAGTTGCCGGGTTTGAGGCGCGAGTTGGAGAGATCGAGCTCGATGGTTTTCGCGCTTGTGTTGACCTGCGCTTTAACGGGGATAGAGGCGACGTTGCTGGCGGGATCTTCGGGAATCATGATCCAGCTCTGCACGCGCGGGACGAGATTCCAGTTTTTCGCATCTGCGGTGAGGGGGACGGAGGACTTCTGACCAATAGGCAGATGCTCTATCGATTTGAGCGCGAGCGATGGGGCCGGGGAATCCGGAACACGAAATGCCCAAAGGAACGCCGGTTCGGTATGGGCGAGGGCGGGCTTGGCGCTGCCGCACAAACTCGTGGAGTTTGAATCCGAATCGGAACCGTGCTGCGCGAGCGCTGAGAGAAATTGTGTATGCGGGAAGAGAACGCCGTGGAGACTGACGAGGACGCCTCCACCGGCGACTGCGAGATCGGCGCTGCCGCCGAGGAACAATCCACCCACCGCGGCGGCCAGGCCGGCAGTCTGCGCCGCCTGTTGCTGCGGGCTCTGCGCCAGCGGATCATACGCAGCGAGGGACGGGTTCACGCTGTGAAGAAGAACGCCGAGCTGAACATCGGTGGGCTGGGTGCGATCGAGACGCGCGGCGGGGAACTGGCTCGCGAACCCGGCGACAGCAGCGTCAACGCTCTGGCCGGTATCGAGCACCTGCTGTTTGCGTGCGAGGGCGTCGATCAGCGCCTGCGTTTCAGCGGTCTTGGCCGCGTAGTCGGCCAGTTGTGCGATGAGTTGCTCGTCCTTCACGACGAGGTCGTTGACCTTCGATTTATCGAGGCCCTGCGGGCCCCAGACCACGCTTGCAAGCTGAGTCCGGAAGGGGACGGTCCAGGAGGATGGCTCGTCAACCGGTTTGGGGTCAAAGACGGTGATCTTCGAGCCGTTGGACGGCACGAGGAGTAAGGCCATCCGAACCTTTTTCTTCGGGAAGGAATCGACTTCGAGCGGGTGATAAGTAATGGTGTCGCCGGGCAGAAGTTGATTGACGGTTTCGATGGGATGGGCAACCCCTCCGGCTTTTGGCGTCACGGTGAGATCGAAGCGCCCGAGCGGCGTTCCGCCCGGGCAGATCAGCGGGGGCGCAGACGCGTGGAGTGTTGCAAGAGAAAGGGTTGAGCACGCAAGCAAGGCGGCGGCAAAACGCATGACTTTTACTTTCGACGCGTCCCGGAGCCAGAAGGTCTGCATGGAATGTGGGCCGGACAGGGCGCGATGTGCGGAGCCGCACTTATGTTTATTTGACAGTGCCGAACGATGCAACAAAACAATGAACTGCTCTTTCTTGAAGATCGGCGCGCAAACAATATCGGTGTGAGAGAAAAGAAAGAGATGAGTACTCCTTTGAACCTGGACCCGAAGAAGACCGCGCTGGTGCTGATCGATCTGCAGAACATGGTGCTCAGCCGCGACACGGCGCCGTACCCGGCGGGCGACGTGGTGGCCCGAGCCCGCTCGATGGCAGACGCCTTCCGGGCGAAGGAAGCGCCGGTGGTTTACGTCCGTGTCCTTCTCAGCGACTTTCTGACGATTCCTTCGGACGAGCGCATGAACTTACCGAAGGAAGTGCCGGAAAGCGCGAGCGAAATCGCGCCTGCGGCCGGGATGCAGGAGGGCGACCTGCTGATTACCAAACGTCACTGGGGCGCCTTCGCGCAGACGGCGCTCGAGCAGGAACTGCGCAAGCGCGGCGTCGAAACGGTGGTGCTGGCGGGTATCGCTACAAACATGGGGGTTGAAAGCACGCTGCGGCAGGGCACTGGTCTCGGGTTCGGCTTCGTTACGGTTGAGGATGCCTGCAGCACGTTCAGCGCGGAGATGCAGAATTTCGCCTTTCAGGTGATTTTCCCGCGGCTTTCGCATGTCCGCACGACGCAGCAGGTTCTGGACGCCCTGCAGTAGGGCGGGCGGTGAATGACTCAAAGGCGAAGGTAATCGGCGATTGTCTTGGTGAATTCCAGGAGAAATTCTTTTTTTCCTTCGCGGCTGCGCCACCAGTTGCCGTTATCCCAATCGGGGTCATCGACGCCGACCAGATGCACTTCGAGATCGGGAGCCAGGCGGCGATAGATACGGCCGGAGCGGGCGGTGTGCCATGCGCTCGTGACAACCACGACCTTGTGGACGTTCCGTGAGCGGAGGAGGTCGATGTCATTCCGCGCCTCTTCAACGGTGCTGCCGGCATACCAGTGAGTTTCAAGAAATAAATCTGCCGGGTAGCCATGGGAGACAGCGAACTCGATGGCGAGAGCGGACTCGGTGCGCAGGTAACGGTGGCCGCCGTTGCTTGCGATGACAACCGGCGCATAGCCCTGCTTTCCCAGTTCGGCACCCTTCAGCATCCGGTACCCTTTGCCATCGCCGGCAAGGACGACGATCGCATCGGCTTTGACGGGCGGACCGTCAGCTTCGAGAAGGGAGCCGATGCTTCTGAGGATTTGAGGGGAAAAAATCCAGACGGCCGCGACGAAGGCCGCGAGGACCAGAAGCGTCCACAAACGGAATCTCAGCGATCTTCACCCGAATTGCGGGGATCGATGTGGCCTACGGTTTTGAGCAGAAAATAGAGCCGCTCGACTTCCTCTTCATCTTCCGGGCGGAGGACGCGGGGCCGGGACGGCGGGATCTGGCGAGGCTCGTTCATGCCGAGCATCTCACCCCAGTACTGGCGGTAAGGAATGCCATCGATCATGGCAGCAGTCGCCATCTGGCGGATGGTGCGGAGAACGTGCTTGCAGCAATCGACTTCACCAGGGTAGACGATGGTCACCGTCTCGTCGTCGAACAGCGTGAGGCGGACGACGAGGGGCGAGATCCAGCCGGTGCGGTCCACGCGCTGGATATCCTGCCACGGGATGACGCGTTTGCCGATTTCGATATGGGCGTCATAGACGCGAATCGCCGGGCGGAACGCGAGAGCCAGAAGGACGATGGAAGTCAGCAGGAAGAGGGCGGCGGGAAAAAGCAACCCGCGGGTGAGGCTCAGGCCAAGCCAGGTGGAAAAACCGGCAAGCGCCAATGCCGCAATCCCGAACGAAATGTAATGCCGGGCCGGCACGTAGCGCGTCATTCTCGAGCTTCTCCCTGACTATTAGACTACTCCGGCCCTGTTGGCCGTGCAAGCCCGCCTGGAGCGAAGCCAGAAGGCGACCCCGCGCGAGGTGTAGTCCGCAGCACTAACTCCAGCCAGAGCAACAACGGCCCAGATGAGGGCGTCCGATAAACCTTGGAAAACAGGGTTCTGGTACGCGTGTGCGGCCATCACTCCGACCGCAGTCATGATCTGGGCGAACGTGCTCGCCTTCCCCCAGATACTGGGCCGGAGCTCACGGAATTTCGTGAATCGGAGGGCGAAGGCGGAGAGGGCGAGGATCCAGAGGTCGCGGCCGAAGACGACGGCGACCACCCATGCGGGCATGGCGCCGCCCAGCATGAGGCCGATGTAGATGCTGCTGAGGAGGAGTTTGTCGGCGATTGGGTCGAGATACTGGCCGACACGGGATTCCTGGCCGAAGCGGCGGGCGACGGCGCCATCCAGGGTGTCGGTGAAGGCGGCTGCGCCGAAAGTCCAGCCGGCGATCATGTAATGGCCGTGCGCGAGTTCGACCAGGATGTACGGGGTCATCAGGACGCGGAGGAGTGTAAACAGGTTGGGAAAGGTGAGCCACATCCCGGAATCCACAGGATACGTGATCTACTGAGAACTTGGGATTTGCTATCTGGATCGACCGGGAATCGGAACTGGCGTGGGCGCGGGGGACGCATGAGTATCGGCCGATGGGAACGGCGGTGGTGTCCCGGCGGGATCAGTTCCGGCCGAAGGATTTCCGGCAGGCGCGGAAGAGACCGGCGCACCTGGAGCATGCGTTCGCGGGGTTCTTTGGGTCGCTGGAGGAAGTGAATGTCGCGCTGCGGAGGCGGGAGCGGTGGCGGCTGGTTTGGACGCCGGCGCATTTGAGGTGAGGAAATGATGTCGAATGGTTGGGTCTGGCCCGCTGCCGGCTTTTTCTTGGCACTGTGTACACCGGCAGTTCGCAGCTCCAGGGAATAGGGCGTCCGGCGTTCGAAGGTGGGGAAAATTTCTGCCGGTTGAAGGCGGCCCGTCCTGGATACATTCCGATTTGTACACGATTGAAGCCCGGGCAAGAGCCGCTCCGGATGAAGCCATGATGAATGGACCCATGCTGCAGACCTTATTAGAGGATCGATTTGGTCAGAAGATCCACCGGGAAACTCGGGAGGAGCCGGTATACAACCTGACGGCACTCGCTCGACCAGATTGAAAGATCAACTGCAAACTAATCCCTGGCTTGAAATACCTCTCGAGGACTACGAGGGGCACATGGGTCCTGAGGGTGCGGCGCAGTTGAGTGCACTTTCGGAGTTGTTCCGGTGTGCGGTGGCGACGTGCCTTCCGCAGAGCGTGGCTGTGCTGGGGGTGGCCGGAGGCAACGGGCTCGAGAATATAGAGCACACCGGCGTGAAGCGCGTAGTGGGGATCGATATTAATCCGCGGTATCTGCAAAGAGTGGAGCAGCGGTTTGGCGGGATGGCAGGATTGGAGTTGCACTGCGCCGATATTTCGCGGTGCGCGCCGGGGTTGGAGGCTGTGGATCTGGTGCATGCGGCGCTGATCTTTGAGCACACGGGCATGGAGCCTGCGCTCGGGAACGCCCTTTCGCTGGTTGCTCCGGGTGGGTCATTTTCCGTTGTTCTGCAACTGCCGGCGAGCGGGGAATCCGCGGTCGCGAAGACCTCGTTTGCTTCGATGCAGCGGTTGGCGCCACATTTTGTATTCATTGACACCGGGCGCTTTCGGGGTGTCATGGAGGATAGCGGCTTTGTGCTGGCTGCCGAGCAAACCCGGACGGTGAACGGTGGAAAATCGCTCTGGCTGGGGATCTTCGGGCGCGGGAAATAACGCTATGATGAGGGTGATGTCGATGTCGCTCCTGCCCGGACTGCTCGGCTTGACCGGCGGGCGCAGCTTTGCGTTCTATCCGCCCATCCTCGGCATCGAGCACAACGAGTGGCGGTTCCGCCGCGCGACGTGGTCGGACTTCGTTGTAGTCAATACCGAATCGGGAATCGAAGCGTGCATTCCGCGCAGTTTTCTGGCGGACGTGTCCGCTAATGCTCCGGTGGTGATTGTGGGGCTGAAGCGCGAACTGGAATGGCGTGACGGCATGGCTGTACCGTACCGGCGGCCGGTGGTGGAACTGCCGATCGCGGTCAACGACAACACGCCTGCGCCGCCGAGGCCGAGAAGGCCGGCGCCAGTGGTCAGCATCCGGCTGGAATCGCGAGCGCCTGCTGCCACCGGACGCAAGGCCGTGGTTGTGGTGATGCTCAGCGTGGTGGCGGCCGCAGTGGTGGCTGATGTGGCGCGGCCTGGCGAGGTGATCGAGCGGATTGAAGGCGTGCGGGCGAATCGCGTGTGGCAGGAACTGAAGCCGGGGGACGATTATTCGGCTGTAGTCTCGAAACTGGGAAAGCCGACCGCGCAGCGAACGTATATCGACGAAGAAGGTGAAGTGTTCCGTTCGCTCGAATATTCCTCGCGGCGATTTACGGCAGTGCTTGAAGGAACCACGCAGGAGGACGCGCGTTACGTGGCTTCCATTGATGCGCGTGGCCGCGTTCTGGGCAATCCGCCGCCGGAGAAAGACGCCGAGAGGTTGCGTTCGCTGCCCCGTTTCTGACAATCTCATTTCTGAATGTCTTTTTTACGGCGCGTGGTGTGGGCCGCGCTCGCCTGCGGAGCGGCCATTTGTCTGGGCGCGATTGCGCTCAGCCGCGGCGAGCAGATCAGCAGCATCTGGCTGGTGTCGGCGGCCGCCTGCACTTACCTGATCGGATACCGGTTTTACGCGAAGTTCATTGCGGCGCGGGTCATGGCGCTGAACGATGCGCGCGCGACGCCGGCTGAGCGGCTGGATAACGGCCACGACTTCGTTCCCACCAACAAGTGGATTGCGTTCGGACATCACTTCGCGGCGATCGCGGGGCCGGGTCCGCTGGTGGGGCCGGTAGTTGCGGCGCAATTCGGTTATTTGCCGGGGACGCTTTGGATCATCATCGGCGCGGTGCTCGGCGGAGCGATTCAGGATTTCGTGATTCTGTTTGCGTCGATGCGGCGGGATGGAAAATCGCTGGGGCAGATGGCGCGGGATGAGGTGGGGAAGGTCGGCGGGTTCGTGTCGCTGGTGACCGTGCTGATGATCATGATCGTGCTGCTGGCGGTGGTGGCGCTGGTGGTGGTGAATGCGCTGGCTGGCAGCCCGTGGGGCACGTTCACGATTGCGGCGACGATGCCGATCGCGCTGTTCATGGGGCTTTACCTGCGTTACTGGCGGCCGGGCAAAGTGCTGGAGGTGTCGACGATCGGCTTCGTGCTGGTGCTGGCGTCGGTGTTCGGAGGGCAGTGGATCGCGGGATCGTCTTATGCGGGGATTTTTACGCTTTCGGCGATGAGCGTGGCGGTCGCGATCATTATTTACGGATTTTTTGCCAGCGCGCTGCCCGTTTGGCTGCTGCTCGCGCCGCGCGATTATCTGAGCACGTTCGTGAAGCTGGGGGTGATCGCGATGCTGGCGATCGGGATTTTTGCGGTGCATCCCGATCTGAAAATGCCGGCGTTCACGCGCTTCGTGGATGGCACCGGGCCGGTGCTGGCGGGGAAGATTTTTCCTTTCTGCTTCATTACGATTGCGTGCGGGGCGGTCTCGGGTTTCCATGCGCTGATCTCTTCGGGTACAACGCCGAAAATGATTTCGTCGGAGACGGATGCGACGCAGATCGGGTATGGGTCGATGCTGCTGGAGAGTTTCGTAGCGGTGATGGCGATGATTGCGGCGTGCTCGCTCGAGCCAGGCGTGTACTTTGCAGTGAATTCGCCGGCGGGGATTGTGGGGCGGACGGCCGAGGCGGCGGTGAAGACAATTTCAGGCTGGGGCTTTCCGGTGACGGCGCAGCAGATGGCGGAGATGGCGCGGCATGCGGGCGAGGTGACGCTGTTCGGGCGCACGGGCGGCGCGCCGTCGCTGGCGCTCGGCATGGCGCACATTTTCGCGCGCGGCGGAGGCGGCGATGCGGTGCTCGGGTTCTGGTATCACTTCGCGATCATGTTCGAGGCGCTGTTCATCCTGACGATCATTGATGCCGGAACGCGCGTGGGGCGGTTCATGCTGCAGGATCTGCTGGGGCATGTTTGGAAGCCGCTGGGGCAGACGAGCTGGATGCCGGGAGTGATTGGCGCGAGCGCCGTCGTGGTGATCGGGTGGGGTTATTTTCTGATTCAGGGCGTGCGGGATCCGCTGGGCGGAATCAATTCGCTGTGGCCGCTTTTCGGGATTGCGAACCAGTTGCTGGCGGCCGTGGCGCTTTCCGTCGCGACAACGATTTTGCTGAAGATGCATGGGCCGCGATACATGTGGATCACATGCGTGCCGCTGGTGTGGCTGGTGATTGTGACGTTCGCGGCCGCATGGCAGAAAATCTGGTCGCCTGTGCCGCGGATCGGGTTTCTGGCGCAGGCGGCGCAACTGGAGGCTGGCGGCGGGCCGTCCGCTTCGATATCCGCCGCGGTGCGCACGCAGATTTTCAATAACCGGCTGGATGCAGTGGTGTGCGGCGGGTTCATGTTGCTCGTGGCCATTATTCTGCTGGATTCGCTGCGGCTGTGGTATGGAATTATTCGCGGGACGGCGGACCGGCGCGTAGTGGAAGCGCCGTTCATGCCGAGCAGACTGAACGCGGAGGAAGCATGAGAGTGCTGAAGAAGGTTGCGGCTGGAGTGCTGGAGGTGCTGCGTGAGATCGGCGATGAGCGGGCGTATGCGCGCCATCTGGCGGCGCATGGGACACAGCATTCGGCAGAGGAATGGCGGAAGTTCAGCGATGAACGGTTCCGGGCGAAGTATCAGCGGGCGAAGTGCTGCTGAGGTCCGGCAAGCCGTTCACTTCACGGACTGTTTGCGTACGAACGCGATGATGCCGGCGCCCATGGTGAGCAGGACTACGGTTCCTGGTTCGGGCGTTGCCGCCGCGCCCAGGTCCGTATTCATCAGGAACGCTTCCGCGGTTCCATTGAAGAGACCATATCCCACAATCTGGCCGGAATCGTTGATCCCTTCCGCCCCCTGCAGCACCCAGCCGGAATTCGCAGGCAGAAGGGTGTTGAGGTCGAGCATTCCACCCGTCCCCGTGTAGTAGAACGCCGTTGAACTGCCATCGGCGAGGTCCGAAGAACCGACGACGATACCGGATGAGTTGATTCCGGCTACGAAACTCTGGCTGCCACCCAGCGTTCCGAGATCGGTGACAATGCCACCGAGATAAATGAATGCATTCGATTCACCCAGAGGCGATTCGTCTCCTGCAATTTCGCCGGCATCATTGACAGCCCAGGCTGTACTGGGGACGGTATTGAGTCCGGCGAGAAACTGCATACCGCCGCTCGTTGTGTAGGAAAACGCATGGCCGCCGCCCGAATTCGGATCGACGCCTGCCGCTCCAACAATCATTCCCGAGGAGTTGATGTCATACGCATAGCTGTCCGTCCCGCTCCCGATGGTCCCGATATCCGTCATCGTCGTTCCGGTATAGGAGAAAGCATGGGTGAAGCCACTCTGTGTGTAGACCACTCCGACGATCGTGCCCGCATCGTTTATCGAACTGGCAATACTGCCCTGGTTGTGAGCGATGGCGGTGAGATTCGTCGTCGCCGTGCCGGTTTGCGAGTACGCTGCCGGCGCGCCGCTGCCTGAGGTGGAATAACCGACCAGCTTTCCCGAATCATTGATCGCAAGTGCGGTGCGCTGGGTGTTTCCGGTCGAAACAGCAAAAGTGCCGTTCGTATCGATCGCGGTTAAGTCGACGCCATTTGACGATTTGGTTACAGTCGTTGCGATCTGGCCATTGTTATTGATGGCTACGGTATCCACGTAGGAATAGCCGGACGGCGGGAGGATTGCAACGATGGACGACGCCACGGCTGCGGGTACGAAAGACGCCGCGAGCAGGGCAGAGGAGACCAGAAACCGGCAGACCATAGGGCGAAGTATAGCAGGATAAATAAAGACCGGAAATGTACGTAGGTACTAGAAATATAGGTACAACTCTGTAAGTCAGGCACCGGTGTCCGGGTGCAGTTAGTGGATCTTGCCGATCAGACGCCCCAGCAGCTTCAGGGCATAAGTGCTGACGCGCTCGCGGACGGTATCCATATCGGGCGGGGCGTTTTCGAGACCGAGCTGATCGAGGCGGCTGGCGGCTGTGTCGTCGCCTTCGGCGGGGTGCGACGCCACCCAGTAGAGCAGTTTGATCAGATCGTCTTTAGGGATGTCCTTCTTCAGTTCATCGAAAACGACGAGCGGCACGTAGCCTTCGAGGATCTCGGTTCGCAGGACGTCCGTGACAGCCGGAATGTAGAGGAAATTGCGGACGCGCTGGACGGGGTCCGCGACATGACCGAGAGGCCAGTCGGGAAGATTGCTGCGAAGTTGCTCGATCTGATCTTTCAGATCGTCAGGCGGCGGCATGCCGGGCAGGGAAACAGGGGCGTAGAAGCTTGTGTCTGCCGGAAGATCGCCCCAGTGGACGGTGGCGTCGATCTCGGCGAGGGTGACTTCCTTCCAGGTTTTGGCGTGTGGAATCGGGGCTGGTTTTTCCAGCGGATACGAAGCGGTTTCCGGCTGGTGGGAGGCTGGCGGAGTGGGAGGCGGCGTCTGGGGCACGGCAGCAACCGTGGGCGCGAGTGCAGGTGACGGCGCCGGCGCGGGGGCCGGCTTCGCTACCGCGCTGCCATGCGCTTCCGCAAAAATTCCGATCACAGCCCAGGCCGCAGCTACCGGGGTAAGCCATCCTTTGCGGCGGGTGCTGAAGCGCTGCCCGGCTTCCCACCGGAACATGCGTCCGCCTGCGAGCAATCCTGTCGCTCCGATAAAAAACAGCGCGAGAAAGTCGAACCCGGATTTGCCGATCCCAACGCCGTTCACGCACGCCTGCAGGCTCGCGACCGCATAGCGGCCGGGGAAGAAGGAGGCAATGTGCTGCGCCCAGCCGGGCAGTGTCTCGACCGGCACCGCGACGCCGCCTACGATCAGCATTGGAAGAAAGATGCATTGCCCGAGCGCCTGGACAGACGGGACGTTGTCCGCCATTGCGGCTATCACCAGCCCGAGCCCCAGAAACGCGAACGAGACGACTGTGAAGGCGATGCCGAGATCGAGTGGATGTTTCGGCAGCGGCATCCCGATCGCCATCGCGAGCGCGATCTGAAGCAGGCCGGCCGTAATGAGGATCAGAAACCGCACCAGAACGGAGCTGGCGATCAGGGCGCGCGTGGAAGCGGGCGTCATCCGGTAACGCCGCCACACGCCGCGCTCGCGCTCGCTCACGATCACGGTCGGCATTCCGAGACATGCGCCGCCGAGAATGGTTACGGTCAGCAACTGCCCCAGGTGACGCGAGATGGGCACGGGTTCGCTGCGATACAGCACCCAGAATGCGAGCAGGAAGATGGCGGGGAACAGATACCCGTAAAACATTCCCATTTTGTTGCGGAAATACAGCCGCAGACTAATGACGAATTGTTCGGCGAGCCCGTTCATGAAGCTCCGCCCGTCATCTCAATCAGGACATCTTCGAGCGACGCCTTCTGCACGTGCAGCTCATTGATCGCGATTCCGCGCGAGGCGAGTTCCACGGTGAGTTGGGCGAGAGCGCGGGTCACGTCAGCGGCGCGGAAGCGGACGCCGGCGCCATCTTCCGCAATATCGCTCGCGCCCGGCAACGCCGCGAGAGTGGCGCGAGCGACGGGCACCGCGGTGGAGAGAAAAATGGTTGTGGCGGCTGCGGACTGCGCGATGAGCTCCCGCAGCGCTCCGGACGCCACCACGCGGCCATGATCGATGATGGCGGCGCGGTCGCACAGACGTTCGGCTTCTTCCACGTTATGGGTGGTCAGCAGGACGGTGCAGCCGTCCTTCTTCATCCGCAGGATTTCGCCATGGAGGTCGCGGCGCGCATGAGCATCGAGGCCGCTCGTCGGCTCATCGAGAAACACGACCTGCGGATTGTTGACGAATGCGAGCGCGAGGGCGAGCCGCTGCTTCTGGCCGCCGGAGAGCGTGTCGAAAGCGGCGTCGGCTTTTTCGGTGAGGGCGAATCGTTCCAGCAACTGCCGGGTTTCGGCGCGCTCACGATAGAACGCACCGAACACCTGGATCGCTTCGCGGGGAGTGATTTTATCCTGGAGCGAGGTTGTCTGGAGCGAGGCTCCGATCTTTTCGCGCACTTCAGCAGGCTGGCGCCGCGCGTCGATGCCGAGCAGCTCGATGGAGCCTTCGTCCGCCTCGCGCAGGCCGACGATGCATTCGACGGTTGTGGTCTTGCCCGCGCCGTTCGGGCCGAGGAGTCCGAAGATCTCGCCTTCGTTGACTTCGAAGCTGACGCCGCGCAGCGCTTCCACACTGCCATAACGCTTTCGGAGATCTCGAACAATGACCCGGGCAGCCATGTCAAGCCGCTACTTCGGCGCCACCACCTTCAGAACGGCATTCATCGTTTTCCAGTGGCCGGGGAAAGTGCAGATGATGACGTAGTCGGCGGGCGTTTCCGGCGCTTTGAAAGAGAACGTGGTTGTCTTCTTCGGTTCGAGCACGGGCGCCGCGTAGATGATCTCGGGGAGTTTGGGAACGTAGTTCACGTCGTCGCCATCGTCATCGCGGACAAACTTATCGGCGGCCGCCCCGATGATTTTCATCGACCCAGGCTTCGCCAGCAGAAAATTGTGCTGGGCGGTATCGGGATTGGTGAAATGGATGGTCACGGTCTGACCGGCGGTCACCGTGAGTTCCTTCTTGTCATACGACATGGTGCCATCGTCATTCGTGACAGCTTTCATATCGATAGGCGCCTGGGCGAAGAGAGACGCGGCCATGAGCGCCGCGCCGATCACCAAAACGAAACGAGTGCGAAGAGTTTTCTGGATTGCCATTCCTGTCTGATTCGACGCCAGGGCGCGCCCGGCTGTTACAAAAGGCGCGTCCTGACGAAGGTTTCCTCTATTCTCTATCTAGTTTTTAATGCGCCGGCGCTGTCTGTGTTGCGGCTACGGGTCCGCGTCCGCCGCGCCCGGATGCAGCGCGCGCGGCGCGGGCCGCGGCCTGGGCTTTCACTGCGGCCTCGTACTTGTCGTAATCCGCGCGGGCGGAATCGTCCACCACCCACTTCACCGCGTTCTGCAGCATGAGCTGAAATTCGGGTTTATTCCAGGTGCGCTCATCGTGACCGTACGCGGTATAGAAGATGCGGCCTTTGCCCTGGGTGCGAACCCAGGTGTATGGCTCGCGGCCTTCGGCATCCACGCGTTCCATCAGAACGGTGCGGTTCTCGGGATTGTGTTTGTTGTGAACATATGTCTCATCCCACGTTGTGAACGGCTTAATGCCCTGCATGATGGGATGGTCGGGTTTCACGATTTCCGTGGTAAAGTCGCCCTCGCCGTGCCGCAGAAACGCGCCGCCGACGAGCGAGATGAATTTTTCGGAATTGCCGAACATGGCCGACGCGCAGTGAATCGCCACCAGGCCTTTGCCGCCTTCCACATAATCGAGCAGTGCCTTTTCCTGCGACGGCGTGATGAAGGTGTGGTTGGCATACATCGCGATGGCGTCATAATCCTGCAGGATCTCGGGACGCAGGGCTTCGTCCGGCGTGAGCACCAGGCTGACGAGAATGTTCTGGCGAGCCATGGGCTCCGCCATCAGCGGATACAGCTGAATCGAATTGTGATGCTCCGAGCTGTGGCCGAGGAGGAGCACGCGTAGCGGCTTGCCGGGAAGCGCCGCGGGTTGCGCGAACACGGTGGCAGCAGCGACGGTGGCGAGAGTGAGCCACCGGGCCAGTTTGAGGAATCGGAAAGTCTGCATACGTTGGACTCCGTAAATTTGAATCAGTCTACCGCACTTTTTCCTGAGGCTTGCGGCGCTTCCGGCCCGGCGCGGAACGGGCGGCGAAGAGAAAAACTCCCGCGAAGACGGCCAGCGCGGGGATCATCATCAGGAGGATGGCTTTATTGAATGCCGTGCCGAGCGAAGGGTCCTGCTCGACGGCGAGTCTGCAGAGAGAGCATTGCGCCCACGCGGGGGCGGCGATTGTCAGCAGCGCGGCGAGGCGGCGTTTCATGACCGGATCCCCAGTTCGAAAAGCCGGAACGCATCCGGGAAGAACGCGAAGAGCAGCGCCAGCACCAGAATGAGCGGGGGCAGGAGGGAGAGCACCAGGCTGAGCCGCTCACTGCCGAGGTGCATGAACCAGTTCATGATCATGGCGGCTTTGGCGACCGAGAGCAGCATCAAAACCAGCATCATGCCGCCCGGCGAGAAGACGTGCTGGTAGGCGAGAACCAGCTCGATGCAGGTGATGCCGAGAAGATAAATCCAGATCCAGGAATAAGTGCGTGTGTTGCTGGCTGTCATTTGGGCGCCACCGACATGAGATAGATCAACGGGAAGATGAACATCCAGACCAGATCGACGAAGTGCCAGTACAAGCCGCAGATTTCGATGTCTTCATGGGTGCGGCGGCCGGAGCGCGCGCCGAACGCGACGATTCCGAGATAGATTACGCCGCTGAAGACGTGAAACATATGAAGTCCCGTCAGGCCGAAGAAGGAAGCGCCGAACAGCGGCGCGCCCCAGGGGTTGTGCCAGGGGCGGACGCCTTCGCCGATGAGATGCAGCCATTCGCGCGCGTGGAGAACGACGAATGCGATGCCGCCGAGCATGGTGAAGAGAATGTTGCGGACCACGCCGGCACGATCGCCGCGTTTTGAGGCATCGACGGCAAAGGCCATCGTGAGGCTGGAAGTCAGCAGGCAGAACGTCATGAGCGTGGCGAACGCGATGGATGGCCAGATGGAGAACGGCGTGGGCCAGTTGGGGCTGGCCGTGCGCGCGTACATGCAGGAGATGAGAAGCGAGCCGAAGGTCAGCGAATCCGAGATGAGGAACAGCCACATCCCGAGCTTTTTGTGGCCGACGCCGTAGGGTGATACGCCGCCGTTCCAGGTTGGTGTGGTGGTGACGTCGATTTCGCCGGTCATACGAAGATCACCGCCAGGAGATAGAGCCAGAGGGCGTCCATGAAGTGCCAGTAGATGGCTGTGAGATCGAGTGTGGACCGGCGCAGACGAAGCGCTACCCAGCCAAGCGCGAAAATTCCGCCCAGAATGTGGAGGCCGTGCAGGCTGGTGAGGACGTAATAGAACGATGCCTGGCGGCCGGTATTGAGATAGAGGCCGTCCTGCGCGAGCTGAGCGAAAACGCCGATTTGTCCTGCGAGAAAAGCGATGCCGAGCAGCAGCGTGGCGATGAGCCAGCGCGCGGAGAGGTGGCGGCGCGCGCGTTCCATCGTGTAGCTGCTCGCGAGGAGGATCGCGGTATCGATCCAGATCAGCGGGCGCATGTGGATCTGCTGCCACACGGGGTTCAACCCCTCCCCGACAACGTACGCACTGGTGAGCCCGATGAACATCATCGAGATCGCCGCGAGGGTGAGGATCAGACCGGTGCGATTGGCGCTGTGCGGCGCGGAATCGGGAGCTCCGCCGCCCTCCGGAGGGAGAACGATTCGGGGAGGCGCCGCGATGGTGGAAGCCATGACTAGTCGGCGCCTCCGTGGATGGGTTCCGTCTGCATTGTGAAATCTTCCGGCGCTCCGGGAACGCTGAATTCGTAGGGTCCGCGATGCACCACGGGCTCGGCGTCGCCAAAGTTATCGTGCGGGGGCGGGGAAGGAATGGCCCATTCCAGTGTGGTGGCCTGCCAGGGATTGGCCGGCGCTTTCCTGCCGAATTTCATGCTCCAGAAAATATTGAAGAGCAGGATAAGCTGCGCGGCTCCGGTGACGAATGCCGCCCAGGAGATGTGGGTCGCGAGGGGCTGGAGCTTCTGGAGGTAGGTGAACTCGGTGAACTGTGCGTAGCGCCGCGGCGCGCCCGCCATGCCGAGGAAATGCATCGGGATGAAGATCGCGTAGACGCCGACGATCGTGATCCAGAAATGCAGCTTGCCGAGTGGTTCACTCATATAGCGGCCGAACATTTTCGGGAACCAGAACTGGAGCGCGGCGAAGATGCCGAACACGGCGGCGAGCCCCATGATCATGTGGAAATGCGCCACGACGAAATACGTGTCATGGAAGTAGACGTCGATTGCCGGTTGCGCCAGCAGCAGGCCGGTAACGCCGCCGGAAACGAAGAACGAGACGAAGCCGAGCGCATACATCATGGCCGCGGTGCAGCGAATCCGTCCACCCCAGAGAGTCGCCAGCCAGTTGAACACTTTGATGGCGGAGGGAACGCCGACGGTCAGCGTCAGGATGGAGAACACCATGCCGGCGAGGGGGCTCATGCCGCTGGCGAACATATGATGGCCCCAGACGATGAAGCCGATGAAGCCGATGGAGAACGTCGCGATGACCATCGCGCGGTAGGCGAAGATCGGCTTGCGGGAGAAGGTCGAGATAATGTGCGACGTGATTCCCATGCCCGGCAGGATGATGATGTAGACCTCGGGGTGCCCGAAGAACCAGAAGAGATGCTGCCAGAGGATAGGCGAGCCGCCGCTGTTCGGGATCAGCTTGCCGCTCACCACCATGCCGGATGCGAGATAGAAGCTGGTGCCGGCGAGGCGGTCGAGCAGCAGGAGAATCGCGCCGCCGAGCAGCACGGGGAAGGCGAGGAGCGCAACGGTCGATGCGGTGAACCACGCCCATACGGTGAGCGGCATCCGCATCAGACTCATGCCGCGGGCGCGCATGTTCAGGGTGGTGGTGATGAAATTGAGCGCGGTCAGCAGGGAGGCCAGACAGAAGATCGCGATACTGATGATCCAGAGCGTCTGTCCTTTGCCTTCGCCGGGACCGGAGATTTCGCCGAGCGCGCTGAGCGGTGGGTAGGCGGTCCAGCCGGAGATCGGCGGGCCGCCCTGGATGAACAGCGTGGAAAGCAGAACCATCAGGCCAGCGAACGTGGTCCAGAACGAGAGCATGTTCAGGACCGGAAACGCCATGTCGCGCGCGCCGATCTGTATCGGCAGAATGTAGTTTCCGAAACCGGAGAGCGGCACGGTGGTCAGGAGGAAGAAGACCATGATGGTGCCGTGCAGGGTCAGCAGCGAGAGATAAAATTCGGGCGACATCACGCCGCCGGGAAATCCGCTGGGAAACAGATGCGCGAGGAACGGGGTCGGGGAGTTGGGCCAGGCAAGGCGCATCCGCATCATCATGGAGAGCGTGGTGCCCAGGATGGCGGAGAAGAGGCCGAGCAGAATGTATTGGATGCCGATGACCTTGTGGTCCGTACTGAAGATGTACTTCCGGATGAAGCTGGCGGGCGCGGCGTGGACGGCGGTCTGCTGCATCACTGGGCGCTCCTTGCTTTCAGCCAGGCGTTGAAATCGGCGTCCGACATCACGAGAAAGCGGGCGCGCATCTTGAAGTGCTGCATGCCGCACAGCTCCGCGCAGGCCGCCTCATATTCGCCGATTTTGGTCGCCGTGAAGTGAACCGGGATGCCCATGCCCGGCACGGCATCCTGCTTGAACCGCAGCACAGGCACGAAGAAGCTGTGGAGCACATCGCGCGAGCGCACAATCAGCTTGATTGGCCGGTTGACCGGCACCGCGATGATGTTCTGGGTCATGATGTCGTCATTGCCGGCGGGATCGCTGTCGTCAAGCCCGATGTAGTTGCCGTCGGCGTCGCTGACTTTATCGGGACGGGTGCGGCCAAATTTTCCATCGGGACCGGGATAGCGGAAATTCCACGCGAACTGCTGGCCCATGACTTCGATGGTGAGGGCGTTTGCCGGCGCGTCCGTGAGGTATTCGCGCGCCCAGATGCGGCTGCCCTGCAAGCCGAGGCCGACAAATACGATAGCGGTGACGACAGTCCAGGTGATTTCGAAGCGGCTGTCTTCATGCCAGTAGAGTGCGGGGTCCGGACGGTGTCCGCCCCAGCGCCAGAGAAAAGCGCCGAGAAGGAGATGGGCGGCGACGAAAGCCACGCCCGCAATTTCCAGTGTGAACGTGAGCTGCTGATCGACCTGAACGCCCTGCGCCGAAACCAGCTCCGGGAGCCAGATGGGGTGAACGATAAACGCGATTGCGGTGCCGATCGCGAGCAGCCAGAAGAAAACCGCCAGGAGTCTGGTCATCTGGTTTCGCTATCCATGATATTCAAGGCTGGCTTTTCTCCTGCCCGGAACCGGCGAGCGCGGCGCGCGGCCAGCCGTTTTCCCACGCAATCGTGGATATCTGGAGATACGGGTGGCCGTTCGTGCCGTCGTAAGCGTGGAAGATCAGCAGGTCCCGATCGCCGTCCTGGAGGACCGATTGGCCGCCCGGACCGCGCCAGCGATCGTTGCCGGCGAGAAGCTCGGTGGCGTTGCCATCCATCATTGGCTTGCCGTTTTTGTCCGAATAAGGGCCGGTGATTTTGGCGGCGCGGCTGACCATGATCCGGTAGGTGCTCCGAACGCCGCGGCAGCACTGATCGAACGAGACGAACAGATAAAAATAGCCGCCGTGGTGGAAGATATA
>DASZVV010000359.1:0-11479 GCA_035546955.1 Bryobacteraceae bacterium | reverse complement strand
ATGCAGAGAACCAGCACCATCGCGAACCCGGAAAAGATCGCACCGGCTACAAAATAGGGCGGAAAGATCGTGGAATGCCATCCCGGCAGAATGGCGATTGTGAAATCGAAGCTGACTACGGTATGGACAGACAGCACCAGTGGCGTAGCCAGCCCGGCCAGCAGCAGCGAAGCGGTCTCATGAAACTGCCAGTGTTTCGACGCGCCACGCCACCCGAGCGCAAGCACACCGTAAAACGCGTACTTCCAGCGGTTCGTGCAGCGGTCGCGGATCGTGGCGAGATCCGGCACGATTCCGAGATACCAGAAGAGCAGCGACACGGTGGCATAGGTGGAGACCGCGAAGACGTCCCACACGAGAGGGCTGCGAAATTGCGGCTGGACTGTCATCGTATTCGGATACGGCAGCAGCCAATAGAACAGCCAGGGCCGGCCAAGATGCAGCAGCGGAAACAGGCCGGCGCAGGCGACAGCAAAAAGAGTCATGGCCTCCGCGAACCGGTTAATGGAATTTCGCCAGCTTTGGCGAAGCAGTAGCAAAATCGCCGAAATCAGCGTACCGGCGTGTCCGATCCCGATCCACCAGACGAAGTTTGTGATCGCAAATCCCCACGCAACGGGGATGTTGATTCCGAATAGTCCGACTCCGCGGCCCAGAAGCCAGATCACCGTCACCACGAACCCCAGGAACAGCGTCATGCCGATTCCGAAGCCACACCACCAGAACAGCGGGGTGGGACGCGTGAGAACGATGGATGAAATCTGCTCGGTCACCGTCGCGAATGTCTGGCTTCCCGCTATGACCGGATATTCCTTGCCCGGCTCAATCTCGCGCTTCGCGTGGCGCTGCTTCTGTTCAATGAGGGTCACGAAGCCTGCCCTTCGAGCGCTGGATTAGGATTGCGGAGCTCCGCCAGATAAGTTGTCCGCGGACGCGTATTCAGATCCCCGAGCAACGCATAGTTCAGCTTTTCCGCCTTGAGCTGCGCCACCTTGTTCGAGCGATTGTTGATATCCCCGAAGACGATGGCTTCCGTGGGACAGGCCTGCTGGCAGGCGGTCCGAATCTCTCCATCGCGAATAAAGCGATCTTCGTCTTCCGATCGAATTTCCGCCTCACGAATCCGCTGCACACAGTAGGTGCACTTCTCCATCACTCCGCGGCTGCGCACAGTCACATCCGGATTACGTTGCAGCTGAAGAGATTCGGTATACCAGTCCGAGAACAGCAGGAAGTTGAAGCGCCGCACTTTGTAAGGGCAATTGTTCGAGCAGTAACGCGTGCCCACGCAGCGGTTGTAGATCATGTCATTCAGCCCGTCGCTGCTGTGATTGGTAGCCTGCGTCGGGCAAACAACTTCGCACGGCGCATCCTCGCAATGCATGCAGGGGAGCGGCTGATAAACCACCGATGGGTTTTGTTCATCCTCGTTGTAATACGCGTCGATGCGGATCCAGTGCATCGCCCGACGCGCCAGCACCTGCTCCTTTCCCACCACGGCGATGTTGTTTTCCGCCTGGCAGGCCACCACGCACGCGTTGCAATTGACGCACGCCGTCAGGTCAATCGACATGCCCCACGCGTAGCCGGTGTAATTCCAGCGCGAATACAACGTATCGCCGGCTTCCGGTGCGCGCGCTTTGTGCTGCGCGAAATCCGGGTCGCGGCGATATTCCTCGAGCTTCGCCTGAATCGCGAGATCGTCCCGCTCGTGCGGATGCTGGACCATTTGGGTCGTCGCGAGCGGATACGTTCTACCTGTCTTGCGGATCTCAGTACCCTGCACAGTCCACCAGGAATCGGTGCGGCGCAACGGATAGACGTTAAAACCCGCGCCATCCCCGGCGCGGCCGGACTGCCTGCGGCCGTACCCCAGATGAACCGTTACGGAATCGTCCGGATGCCCCTGCGAAATCCAAACGGACCCTTCCACGGCGCCCGGGCCGGCATGAAGCTCCACGACATCCTGGGATTCCACGCCGATTTTTTTCGCCGTCGCCGCGCTCATGTGAACCGCGTTGTCCCACGTGAGTTTCGTCATCGGCTTCGGAAGCTCCTGCAGCCACAGATTATTGGAGTGCCGGCCGTCGTAACTGTAGACGTCGGGCCGGAACACAATTTCGATTCCCGCGCCCGGCGCCACGGCGACCGGGGCCGCCAGTGACGCAGGTGTGACGTTCACCGGCAGAGACGTCGAATTGGCGACAATCCCGCTGTTGAGCGTCACCCGCCACCAGCTTTCGAAATCGGCCGCCTTGCTGCGCGTCTGCCAGTAATCGCGGACGATATCGTGCGCGCTTCGCCCCGGCGTCCGGGCCATCGCATCGAGGATTTCGAGATGCGAGCGCGAGTCGTACAAGGGCTGAATCAGCGGTTGCTGCACGGCTATGGTTCCGTCGTATGCCCGCGTGTCGCCCCATGTTTCGAGGCAGTGCGACTCCGCGACGTGCCAGGTTGTGCGGACCCCGGTCTCGTTCGCGTGAGATCCCACGTGGATCGAGAACGGCGTCTTACCGAGCAACTGCGCGAACGGTATATCGGCAGGCGAGTTGTAAACAGGATTCCCGCCGAGAATGACCAGAGTGTCAACCTTGCCCGCGTCCATATCCGCAGCGAGCAGCCGCAGAGAAGCGATCTGGTCCACGGGTTCAAATTCGATCGGCTCGGTGTAGATTACGGTGTGCCCGGAATTTCCCAGTGCGGCGTTGAGCGCATGCGCGGCAGCATGCACGGCGGGTGACTGGCTCTCACCCGGAATCACGATGCTCGCGCCTCTGTGAGCTGAAAGATCCGCCGCGACCGCGCTTGCAAAGCGGTTGCCGCCGGTGGCAGTACCGAGTTGCGAGAGAACCTCACGTGCGATGTCCTCCACCCCGGAGTAACGGACCGGCAGACGATGGTCGGCCTTCCCTCCCGTGGCGGACATCGAAGACTCCACGACATACAATCGGTTCATATCGAGCCGCCCGCCACGCCTGCGGCGCGCGGCGAAATCGTGCGCGTATCGGGTCGACGCCTGGCCGCACGCAAGAAAATCGGCGTCGAGCGAGAGCACGACGTCCGCCGCATCGAAGTTGTAATACGTATGCAGAGGGCGCCCAAACGCCTGCATCGCTGCAGCACGCGCGGAGTGAGCTCCCGCGGGTTCATACTGGTGCCACTGCGCGCCCGGCGCGGCTGCGAGAACTGCGCGAATGCGATCGCCGGCGGCCGGTGAGTAAACCGTCTCCGTCAGAATCCGCAGTCCCGCACCTCCGTGGTTGCGTGCGCGATCCATGGCCGAGTCGAGAACGATCAGGAGCGCGTCCCAGGAAGCGGGCACGCCGAGGCGGGAGAAACCCTGCGCGCGATCCGGATCGTAGAGATCCATCAGGCTGGCCTGGCTGGTCACCGACGTAGCACCGAGGCTGCCCGGATGATTCGGGTTGCCCTCCACTTTGGTCGGACGGCCGAGATCGCTCTCGACGATGACTCCCTCAGCGGCGCCGTTGACCGGTACGGCGGTCGCGTAATACTTCGGCCGGCCGGGAATCACATTCTCCGGCGGATCGACGTACGGCATGATCGTCTCGGTTGGCTGGCGAGTGCAGCCCGTCAATCCGCCAAGGGCGAGCGAACCCGCCGCGAGCGAAAGGAAGCGTCTGCGGCCCGCGTCTGGCATTTCGGCGCCCAGCGCCTCCAGCGGTACGAAATCCGTGGCAGGTTCATTCATCTGGTTACCGGTGACAGGTGGAACAACTCGTAAGGCTTCGCAGATGGTATTCGCGCATGAGACGCTCTCCCAGTGCCGCCTGGTCGGGGGGCGGCTGATACGCCATATTGAAGACCTCGCTGCGGGGCCGCACGTATCGCGCCGGATTGCGATGACAATCGAGGCACCACTGCATCGTAAGCGGCGCGGCCTGCCACGTGAGCGGCATCCGGTCCACACGGCCATGGCAGGTCGCGCAACCAATTCCGCCGTGCACGTGAACGCTGTGATCGAAGTAAACGTATCCAGGCAAATCGTTGACCCGCGTCCATTCGATCGACCTCCCGGTTCGGTAACTCTCCCGCACAGGCTCCAGTTCGGGGCTTGCCGCCCACATTTCGCGGTGACAATTCATGCACACCTTCGTGGCGGGAATATTGGCGAACGATGAAACCTCCACCGTGTTGTGGCAGTACCTGCAGTCGATTCCCAGTCCGGCCGCGTGGTGCTCGTGGCTGAATGCGACGGGTTGTTCGCGTGGCATATCCTGAACCATTTCGTACGGTGAGCGCACAATCATCGCCCCTGCCCACATGACAAAACACAATCCCGCTATCGCCAGGAGAATGCTAAAACGCGCAAGCGAATTAGCCCCGGGAGGAAAAAACTGTCTCATTCCCTGCGGACAGTCTATTGGAACCGGCGCGATGGTGTCTGTAAGATCGGGCCCTGTTGTTACTCACTCGGGATGAACGAGAACACATGATGCAACTCGTCAAGTAAATTGCCGGGGACGCACTTACTCGGGCGAACACTGGAATGGTGTCAGAACCTCCACGCCGGTTCGCGTGACCGTTACGACATCGCAATGCCGGAATCCTCCTGCACCTTCGACGTAAGCAGCCGGTTCCACGTTCAAGACCATTCCCGGCGCGAGCAGGTCAGGCGACAACGGGTGAAGCCGTGGCAGAGCATTGGGGTCGATGGCGCTGAATCCGACTCCATGGCCCGTCGAATGTTTGAAGGCATCGCCCAGCCCACACCGATGCATCACATCGCGCGCTGCTTTATCGACGTCGCTTGCCCTGGCGCCCGGCCGGATTGCCGCCAGCGCAGCTTCGCGTGCCTCAAATACCGCCCGCCGCATCTGTTCCCGCTTTCCCACTGGCGAATCGAGGCAGTAAGTTCGCGTAATATCCGTCCAGTATCCATCAGCATGTGAATTGCAGTGAATGAGAACGAAATCGTTCTGTCCAATTGCAGACCGGCGTGATCGCGCGTACGCTCCATGCGCGTGAGCCGAGTGCTCGCCGGCCATGCAGGAGACGTATCCCTCCGCTCTTGAGACCCCCTCGAATCCGATTGCTTCAGTGAAAAGCGGTTCCCTGAAACTCGCGGCGGCTGTTGTTTCCAGCAAGCCCGCGTGCAATGCCTGCCGGCCAGCCTCGAACGCTTTACCGGCGATTCGGCACGCCCGCCGCAGCCGCTCCAACTCTTGTATGGTCAGAGTGGATCGCATACGCGCCCAAAATTGAGTTCCCGCTATAAGTGATACTCCGCTGCACAAATCGAGAATCGAATTCCCGTACAAATGCATGGAAGCATACGAGGCCGGCTCGCAGGCCTCACCGCCGTCATACGCAATCGCTCCAGTGTTCAGCCTCCGTTTCTGTATCAATTGACTCAGCGGCTCTCGAGCGGCTTCGGCGGCGGCAGTTAACCGCGAGAGCGACGCAGGCTCGAACGAGATCACCTCGTCAGCGCCGCCTTTTTCTGCCAGACCACGCTCGTCTTCCGGAACCAGAAGGCTGATACCTGTGGAATCCGCGAGTGCAATCGACGTCCCCACCACAGGGAAATAGCCCGTGAGCAGCAGAACGTTCTCCGGAAGAGTCGCGATCGCGCAATCGAATTGCTCCTCCCGCATCGCGCCGGCAATCCAGTCTTTTCGTTCGCGGTCGTGAGCCATGTACGCCCTGGCAATCAGCAGTTGCTCTGCCGCCCGGATTTGTGCGTGGCGACCATCTGTAGTCAGGCGGTTCGCGCCGAGGCGGCTTCCTGGTGAGCCGATTGCTCTTGCACAAATGGAGGTATGAATATGACACCCGCCAGAAGCGATATGCGGTCGGCGAAGCCGGCCAGCGTAATTACGCTTCTTGCCGGCGTGTGGCTCTTCGTGTCTCCGTGGGTCTATGGTGCATCCACACAGAATGCGTGGAATAACTGGATCGTCGGCGCTCTGTTGTTTATCTTCGCCCTGATCCGGCTGAACTCAACGAATTCTGCCGGGATGAGCTGGATCAACACCGCTCTCGGTGCATGGGTCTTTGCATCGCCATGGATTTACGGGTACACCGGAAATACAGGCCGGTTTATCAATAGCCTGTGTGTAGGGGTGATTGTTTTCTTTGCGTCCATCATCAGTGCAAACGTGATGACACACGGAACACCACACGCCCCGCAGCAGCACGTATAGAGAAGGGTACGCCCGGCTCAGGTACCCCCTGTGCCGGGCGCATTCTGTTTTATGGAAGCCCGTCAACGCCGTCGCGACCGAGTGATCGGAGTCAGCGATCAGGCTCGTTCGAGTGCCGCCCGGTCCCACTTCGCCAGATTCGCCGCCGCTTCATAGGTACTCTGAAAAAACTCCAGCAGCGTCTGATCGGGCGATTCCGACTCTCGCACTGTGCTGTAAGGCAGAATGAATTCGCGGAAATCGGCACTGTAGAATGCGGCGGCTGGCTTCACAACCGTCTCCGCGAATCCGGGCGGCTCCGGATACGCATAGGAATAGAACGCGGGATACGCGATAGGAGCACTGCCGGGCCAGAATCCACAACTGCTCACCTCGTGCGAATACGCTTCGCGCGTCACTTCGTCCGGCAGATTCTGAATACCGCCCGGATGCGGCGGCGCTTTGCGCCCGGAAAAGCGCGTGACCGCCAGATCCAGCGCGCCCCAGAACAAATGCACCGGACTGCACTTGCCGATGAATCGCCCGCGAAATTCCTTCATCACCCGATCCGTCTGAAACAGAATTCGCCAGAAACGATTGGCGTATTCGGCATCGTAGGAGCGGTGCACTTCGTCCTGATCGAATGGAGCGGGATCGGCAACCTCGTTCGGCCTTTTGTGGATCCGCACCGGCAAAGCAAGCCGCTGCAACTCACCCATGAGACGCCGATAGAAGTCGGCGACCGATTGCGGCTCCAGAAGAAAACCGCCCCGGCTTCCATCACTCACCGGGATGTTCAGCCGATGCCGGATGAAATCGAAGTCAATCTCGAATGTGCGCCCGTTGCAGGGAATCGGCGACGTGGTTAATCCGCTGGATGTGACGTAGAGGGGAACATGCCACGAATGATTGACTCGGGGTGTGAGAGTCATCCGGATCTTCCCGGCAATCTGGGTCCAGAGATGAAGCGTCGCGCAGGTGTCAGCCCATGCCTCAAGCGGAAGTTCCGGCCACATTTCCTCGCGGGACGGTCCTGTTTGCATCAACTTTGATTTTGCCTGATTTCGGGCCGGAAATGCGAGATGACGGCTGGAGGGGGCCTACGGACCGGTGATCGATTCTAAGTTGGCGGTGAGGGTGAGATTCGAACTCACGGTACCCGTAAAGGTACAACGGTTTTCGAGACCGCCGCATTCGACCACTCTGCCACCTCACCGCTTCGGGCCTGCGCGGAACTACTGTCAATATAGCATTTGGCGCGTGATAACCTGAGGCTTCCCATCATGAGTCACGGCCTCAACATCCCACCCGCCACCAAAGGCGGACTCGACTTTCTCGCGCTTGGCGCTCTCGTTCACCGGCTCGATCCGGGCATCATTCCTTTCCGCAAGGCGCGAAGCTGCGATATCCACGTCAGCGGCGGTGAGTTCAACTGCGCCGCCAATCTCGCCGACGCCTTCGAGATGAACACCGGCGTCGCCACCGCGATGGTCAACTACCCGATCGGCGATCTCATCGCCGAACGCGTGAAGGCCATGGGCGTGAAGCCTTTCTATAAGCGCTTCGAGCACAACGGCGTTAACGGTCCCAACATGGCCGCCGTGTACAGCGATCGCGGGCACGGCGTTCGCGCCCCTGTCGTTTTCTACAACCGGTGCAACGAAGCCGGCGCCCTGCTGAAATCCGGCGATTTCGACTGGAAGGAAATTTTCGGCGCCGGCGTGCGCTGGTTCCATTCGGGCGGCATCTTCGCCGCGCTCTCCCAGACCACGGGCGAGCTCATCATCGAAGGAATGAAGGCGGCGCGCGCGGCGGGCGCGGTGACATCCTTCGACCTCAACTATCGCGAAAAGCTGTGGAAAGTCCTGGGCGGCGGAGAGCGGGCCGTCGAAACACTGGGCCGCATTGTCGAACACGTCGATGTTCTGGTCGGCAACGAGGAAGACCTGCAGAAAGGACTCGGTGTTGAAGGACCGAAGGTGGAAGCCGAATCGAAGCTCGATACCCGCGCTTTCGCGGCCATGATGGACAACGTGGTGAAGAAATTCCCGCGCGTGAAGATCGTCGCAACCACGCTGCGCGAAGTGCATTCCACTTCCCGGCACACGTGGAGCGCGGTGGCCTGGATCAACGGCAGACTCTACACAGCCCCCACGGCCGAACTCGATGTGATCGATCGCGTCGGCGGCGGCGACGGCTATGCGGCGGGATTCTTCTATGGGCTTCTGAACGGCGAATCGCCGGAAGAATCCGTGAAGCTCGGCTGGGCGCATGGCGCGCTGCTGACGACTTTCCCCGGCGACACCACAATGGCCACGCTCGATCAGGTTCGGGCATTCGCCCGCGGCGGCTCCGCCCGAATTCAGCGATAATTGGCTCGTGCTGTTCCTGCTGGTGGGCCTCGCGTTTCAAACCGCAGCCACGGGTGCGCCTGCGATTGAGCCGGCAACCTATCTGGATTTCTTCCACGAGACCGCGCGGCAGGTCGATAATCCAATCCATGGTTATCTCAACGGTATTCCGCCTGAAGTGACGAAGCCCGCTGTATCGGACATCCTCGGCATCAGCCATGAAGAAGCCGGGAAACTGCTGCAGATCGCGCCCCTCTGCGTGGCCGATATCGACCGGCTGGAGGAGCAGGGCCGCGCGCTCATCTTCCGGTCACGTCTCGAAAGAGCAGACACCGGACAGATTTCGGAAGCAACCTCGGAGCGCCTGAAGGAGCTCGAAGCACGCCGCGCCGCGATCGTCCTCACCCACGTTCAGCAGATGAAGATCGCATTGGGTGAGAGCACGTTCCGGCACCTCGAAGACTACATCCGCGTCCATGCCGGTCACGGATTCTTCCCGGCGGCGGTTCAGAAGCCGATCTGACCAGCGGGCGATCGCCACCTCACCAGTCGTTATTTGCCGTCTTTGCTCTCGTGGTACTCCATCTCGGTGTTGAGTTCCCAGAGATTGGATTTATCCACCCGGCCTTCAACAATGTTGTCCACCGCCGTCATGGCCGTCAGCATCGAATGGTCCTGATTGTTGTATTTGTGCATGCCGTTCCGCCCAATCAGGAAGAGGTTCTCAAAGCCATCCACATAATCGCGAACTTCGGGGAAACGATCGTATGTCCCGAAATATGCCGGGTACGTCTTGGGAACCCGAACCACACAGCCGTCGAGAACATCCGCCGGATCTATGATGCCGATCTTCGCCATTTCACCCTTTGCCAGGTCGATCATCTTCTCGTCGGAAAGGCTCCAGATCGGATCGCTCTCATAGCAGAAATATTCAAGTCCAACCCAGATTTTGTTCGGATCCGCCACCAGATGCGGACTCCAGTTATTGAAGATCTGCATGCGGCCCACGAGAACATCGGGCTCCTGGATATAGATCCAGTTGTCTGAAAGCAGGCGCGCACCGGCCTCGGTCTTGTCGTGGATCTTCAGCTTATCCAGCAGCAGACCCACGGTGATAAAGTCGCGGTAGATAAGGCCGTCGCTCACTTCCCGCACATTTCCCGGCACCGGCGTATCGAGCGCGCGGATCAACTCCTGCACCGGCATGGTCGAAAAGAAGTAATCGGCTTCCACCGTCTCACGCAGCCCGGTGGTGGCGTCTTCCACTTCGGCCGCGATCACTTTCTTACCGTCCGTCCGCAGCCCCACCACATTGCGGCCGGTCAGAACCTCGCCGCCTTTCCACTTCACATCTTCGGCAACGTATTCCCAAAGCTGCCCCGGGCCGTATTTCGGATAAAGAAATTTTTCAATCAGCGAAGTCTCCGTGCCCTTCTGCGCAATATCGCCGCCCTGGCTCTTTTTCGCCGTGGCGCTTTTCAAAAAGTGGCGGATCGCGCTGACGATTGAAAGTCCCTTGATCCGCTGAGCGCCCCATTCCGCGCTGATCTGGTCGCACGAAACACCCCACACCTTCTCGGTGTATGACTTGAAGAACGTCAGATAAAGCTCACGTCCAAAGCGGTTGATCAGAAAATCCTCCAGACTGCGCTCCGGGCGTATCTGATTCATCGTGCTGCCCAGGTAGCTGATGCCGATTTTGACCGAACGCGCAGCCCCCAGCTGCTTCAGTGTCGCGGCGCTCAGCCGGATGGGGTAATCGAAAAACTGCCGGAGAAAATAAATCCTCGATTTCCGGTTGCGGACCAGCATCATCCGGTCGCCATCGCCCGGCGCTCCCGCAGCCTGTACATCCCTGCTCTGCCGCTGATACGTAATCGTGTGGGAGGTTCCGTTCGAACTCTCCACCGGCATCACGTCCATCCACCACTGCATGACGCGGTCGGATTTCGAGAAGAACCGGTGGCCGCCGATATCCATGCGGTTGCCCTTGTAGCGCACCGTGCGGGAAATGCCTCCCATCTCCGTGCTCTTTTCGAGCACGATGGGATGAATAGCCGTCCGCTTCAAAAGCTCAAAAGCCGCTGTCAGGCCCGCAGGCCCCGCACCGATAATCAGCGCGCGCCGATCGCTCATGTGCCTCTTCCTGGTTTGAAATCGAGCTCGTTCGATTCGATTTTTGTCTGGTCTACGTTCAGCTCTGTGGCGGGGCCGCCACGTATTCCGGCGGCGGCGCCGAGCCTTCGCCGAAGAAATACTGCTCCATCTGCTGGAGCAGAAACTCCTGAGCCTGCTGGGTGCCGAGGTTGAGCCGATACTCATTCATGAGCATCTTCATGTGCTCTACCCACATCCCCCATGCCTGTTTGGAAACATTGTCGTAAATCCGCTGTCCCAGCGGGTGCCCTTCGAACGGCACTTCCGACAGTCCTTCCATCTCGCGCTTCAACTTGACGCAGAAAACCTTATGTGGCGAACCAGCCTGAGGGCTCATCGCTTTCAGCATAGCAGCGGACGGGCCAAACTTTGGCCGCGGAATTGCGAAACGGAGCCCGGGCGGAGTTCCGCGGTACGAAATGTCCCGAAAACATCAGTTACCTCTTGATCCTGAAAAGTCCGCCGCAGCGGCCGGCTTGCGTTACGGCGGCCACGAGTGCGCCGGAATCATACGGCAAAAGCACGGAAAGGGGTTCGTCTATCTCGCCGACGGCAAGCCGGTGCGGGATGCGGAGACGCTGGCGCGCATTCGCTCTCTTGTTCTTCCGCCGGCCTGGACGAACGTCTGGATCTGCCGCGACCCGCTTGGGCACCTGCAGGCTATTGGCTACGATGCGCGCGGCCGCAGGCAGTATCGATATCACCCGGCTTACCGGCAGATTCGGAACCTGACGAAATTCGAGCGCATGCCGGACGTAGTCTCTGCCATCACGGCCGCGCGCGCGAAAGTCCGCGAGCACCTCTCATTGCCGGGCATGCCGCGCG
>DASZVV010000358.1:0-5142 GCA_035546955.1 Bryobacteraceae bacterium | reverse complement strand
TGAAAATGCGGATGATCGGGATGGCGGATATTGGCGACCTGTGCCGCAACGATCTCAGCTTTGGTCGAGCCGGTGTAAAACAGGAACTGGTCGATCTGGTGTGAGCCGATATCGCACAGGATCCCGCCATATTGGATATCTTCCCAGAACCAGCCCGGCCGTTGGCTACCGCCGCCATTGTCGCCGGCAGGTTGAATGACCTGATGGGGCGCGATGTTGATGGTCTGTACGACCCTGCCGATCGCACCGGCTTTGACGAGTTCGCCGGCTTTGACCGCTGCTTTCACTTCGAGCCGCTCAGAGAAAAGAATGCCGTAGATGCGGTTGGTCTCTTTAATCGTCTTGCGAACCTCGGCGAGCTCGGCGAGAGTGATGATACCGGGCTTATCGACCAGATAGTCCTTGCCGTGCTTCATTACGCGGATACCGAGCGCCGCGCGTTGATCCGGAATGGGGGCGGCACAGACGAGCTTGATTTCGGGATCGTTCAGAATTTCGTCTTCGCTGCGAGCTACTTTGACGTCGCCGAAGCGCGCTTTGAAATCGGCAAGGGTCTTTGGGTATTGCGGGTTGGGTGAGAAGACGGAAACGAGTTGGCCACCGCCGCGCTGCATGGCGGCGGTGATGCCAAGGATGTGGTTGTGATCCACCCCGATGACGGCGAATTTGATGGAGTATTTGGGCTTCGCGTTCGCATCCGGCGAGGGAGGAACGACTTCCTCGATCACGCGCGGCCCCGCCGCGCCGGCGGCCTGAGCGAAGAGCGAATGAGGTAATGCCGGCAGCAGACCCGCGGGTCCCGCCGCCTTCATAAACGATCGCCGATTGAATCGTGCCATGAGCGCTTCTATCCTCCCGAAATTGTTCCCGAACCGAACAATATCGTATCGCAATGAAAAAGGCGCAAGCCGAAAGCGTTAGACGGGCCTATTAGGAAGTGTTCGGACCTTACTGGATCGTGCTGGCGCCCTCGACCCCGAATGATTCGAGCGGCACATTGCGATTTACGTGGTTCTCCTCAATGCGCGGTGAGACGACGTCGAAACGCCCCTATACCACCAAAAGGCGGAAGAAACGGCCATTATCGCCGATCTTCAGTAGCAAAGAGTAAATCAGGTCGCCAAATTCAGGAGCGGACGTCATGAACTTTCTAGCGAATTCTCTATCCATGAACTGATCGATGAGTTCGGCTTCCGACATTTCGGTCTGCAGCAGGAAGCGTTCATAACTGTCCAGAATCGTCGCAATTAGTTCCCTAACCGCAGGTAGACCTTCCTGCTCCGCCAGCCACTCCAGTCGGCCTGTCGGGGTTAGTTGAATCATCGCGACCGCATCTTCCGGGCGAACAGTGTTATTTCGGCAATGGGTTGCGAGCAGGTACAACAACGCTGAATAACACGTCAACAGTCTGCTATGTTTGAGCTTGTAATTCTTTAGTTTTCGCTTGGCTTTTTTGATTGGCGGATCGGAAGCTGTTCTGGCCTCATAGTTGACGCAGAAGGTCCGCCACAATCGCAGGATGTCATTGGCCAGATAGGCTGGCATGAACTCGTTTTTGTGGCTCGCGAAATCGCGCCAGTAAGCAGCAATGACTTCCGATGTCAGTGATCTGTAGTTTTCCGCTCCAACGAGAGGTTGGCTCTCAAGCAGAAGGAGAAGGCGTGCAGTAAACGCGTTACTGGAATCATCCTCGGCTGTCCCGAGCGCTTTCACAAGCTCATCGACCGTGTAGTGTTCCAGATACTCTCCGTCTCCGGAGAACTCCGGGATTTCCAGCGCCCTCGTCACCTCGACCAGATCGGCCTTCACACAAATCTCATCGAGGCGGGAGAGCAACCGCTTCCCGGCTACCTGTTCTGAGCGGCCGACGATGAACAAATCCAGATCACTGAACCTGCTCGCTTCACCGCGGCCGAATGACCCGGTCGCGTAAACACATGCCTTACCCGCAACCAGTTTCTCCGCCGCCGCCAGGCGCCCTCGCATTTCTTCCAGCCGGGATATTGTCTCCTTTCGGCGCCGCGCCAAAAGATCACCCATTTGGGCCTCGCCATTCGAAGACATTCGCGAAGATATCGGCCTGTTCGATCGCATCCTCAACGGCATGATGGCTATGGCCGCGACTACTTTTTAATGAGGGAATCAATCGCGATCTGCCTGCGCTGGAGATCGGGATGTGCGCCTTGACCGCAACCGCCGTCTTAATATCGAAACATCGCGAGTAGTCGAACGGAGATCCTGTGGACGAAAATCTCACGAAATACCAGTAGAGCCACGACCAATCAAAGCTCAACGGGTATGCGACGAGCACTGGCCGGCCGGCACCAGCGTGCTGTCTGATCCAATGCGCTGCGTCCGTCATGGCGTCCCCCGGAGAGACGCCCTCCCTCTGCAATCTTTCCCTGTCGAGCCTATTAACGCGCAACGCTTCGGGCTCGAAGCCGTCTGATATCGGTTTCAGTTCACGGTAAAAAACAATGCGCTCTCTGCCCGGTCTGACAAACTGCTCACCGTCAAATGCTCCTGCGTAGACCAGAGCAAAGGAAAGCATCGAGTATGGGCCGGGGATTGGTCCGTCGGTCTCCACGTCTGCGGAGAAGTATACGTCCACTGCTTTTCCGGGATTTAAGTTGGCTGTCTCCGGCCTTGCTGAATCCACCGTTACCACGCCTGCCTCCCGAATCATCGTCCCTGTATCGTAGCAGTCTTACTGGATCGTGCTGGCGCCCTCGACCCCGAATGATTCGAGCGGCACGTTGCGGTTGACGTGGTTATCGAGGTTGATGACGTAGGTGGAGGGGTCTTCGATGAGGACCGGGGAGTGCGTCGCGCAGATGATGCGGAAACCGCGCTGATCCACGAGCTCATGCAGCATTTTGAGGATCCGGCGCTGGTTGGAAACCGAAAGCGCCATCTCGGGCTCGTCGAGCAGCAGCGTGGTGCCGGATTCGAGCGACGGGAAATTCGTCCGGAACATGGCCAGCATCACCTGGCCGTGGCTGGCGAGCTGAAGAAACTCGAGCATTTCCGGCTGATCGCGGAAGACTTCCAGCTGCATACGCGGATTATGCTGCTCGGCATCGAACAGAAAGACACTGCCGGGTTTGACATCGCCACGGTCGAGCCGATAAACGTAGCCTTCGGCGCGTTCGCCCTTCAGCGCGTATTGAATCGAATGCAGCAGTGTGGACTTGCCCGATCCGTTATCGCCCGTCAGCATGATCAGGGGATGCGAAAGATCCACAACCATGGGCATGTGGAAATTCAGATTCGCGAAAATCGGGTGCGACAGGATTTTCAGAAACATCGCAACCTCAGGATAGCAGCGGATCAGGAAGCGGCCGGCAGCAGGCCATTGCGCACCAGCAGCGCGTTGGGATCCGGATCTCGTCCCATGAAGCGGCGATAAAGCTCGGCGGGATCGTCACTATCGCCCTTTGAAAGAATCGTCTCGCGGAAAGCGCCGCCCGCTTCGCGGCTGAAGATCCCTTCCACGCGAAAACGGGAGAAGGCATCGGCATCAAGCACTTCCGCCCATTTGTACGAGTAATAGCCCGCGCCGTAGCCCACGGGACTGGCGAAGAGATGTGTGAAAGCGGCAATCATCGAATAGTCCTCCGGCAGGGGCGCCGGAGTGAACTGCTGCAGGATGGCACGGGCGTAGCGGCAGACATCGCCGTCGCGCGCGGGGTCGTATTCGCGGTGCAGCTTCAGATCCACAAACCCAAAGCCAAGCTGGCGCATCTGGCCGTTGGCGCTGCGGTACGTGCGAGCAGCCACCATCTTGCGAAACAGATCTTCGGGAATCGATTGGCCGGTCTGGTAATGGCGCGCGAACATGTCGAGCGCTTCGCGCTCCCAGCACCAGTTTTCCATGATCTGGCTTGGCAACTCGACAAAATCCCAGGCGACCGAAGTGCCCGCGAGACTCTTGACTTCCACCCGGCTCAAAACGTGGTGGAGCAGGTGACCGAACTCATGGAAGATGGTCTCGACTTCGCGGTGAGTGAGAAGGGCCGGTTTATCGCCGAGCGGCGGCGTGAGATTGCCGCAGACGCAGCCGACATGCGGCTCGAAGCGACCGGGCGCATCCACGCCGGTGATGAAGCCATCCATCCAGGCTCCGTCGCGCTTGGTTTCACGCGGAAACCAGTCGGCGTAGAAAGCGCCGAGCATCAGACCGTCGGAATCCCGCACTTCGTAATAGCGGACGTCCGGATGCCACACGGGAACGCCGTCGCGCCGTTTGACCTGGATGCCATAGAGCTTTTCGACGATTCCGAACATGCCGTCCACCACGCGCTCGGCGGGAAAATAAGGACGGAGCTGTTCTTCGTCAAAATCGTAGAGTTTGCGGCGCTGGAGTTCGGCGTAATAGCCGATGTCCCAGGGATCGAGGGGGCGGCCGGCGAAAGCTTCGAGCGCGGCGTTCTCACGCTCGAAAGCGGGTTCGGTCCGGACCTTCAGATCACCCAGGAATTCCTGAGCCCGGGCGCCGGTGTGCGCCATGCGGTCATAGATCACGAAATCGGCAAAGTCGCCGAAGCCGAGCAGCGTGGCTTTTGCGCGGCGCAGTTCGAGAATCCGGCCGATCAGCGGCCGATTGTCGCGCTCGCCGGCAGTTGCCCGCGCGATATGCGCGCGATAGAGCTGTTCGCGGATGCCGGCATCCGCCAGGTAGGTGATGGCGGCAATATAGCTGGGCGCCTGGAGGGTGAACCGCCAGCCCTGCTGCCCCTTGGACTCGGCGCTTTGCCGGGCTGCCGCAAGAGCGCTCGGAGGCAGCCCGGTCAATTTCGATTCGTCTGTAATTAAAAGTTCAAATGCATTGGTCGAATCCAGAACATTTTCAGCGAATTTTGTCGTGGATTTCGACAATTCCACATCGATTTCGGCGAGGCGATTCTTGCCGGCCGCGTCGAGCTCGGCGCCGCTGCGTCGGAAGGAATCAAGAGTTTTGGCCAGAAAACGTCTCTTAGTCCCGGTAAGCGATTTTGCGTCTTCAGTATCGGCATATCGGCGCAATTGCTTCCAGAGGCCCTCATGGAGGGGAATTCGGGAGAAGAATTCGCTGGTTTCGGGTTCTACTTCATTCCACGCGGCGCGCATGGCGGACGATGTGGCGACCGCTTCGAGGTGCCG
>DASZVV010000357.1:0-28640 GCA_035546955.1 Bryobacteraceae bacterium | reverse complement strand
GTAGCGTACTGTTTTTACTCGCTGCCGCAGCCATCGGGGGATTCGCGGGGGATCCGCCACCAGGCCCCTCGCCGACCGACACGGCGCGCCAGATCGGGCTCTCACCCCTGACCGTAACCACTCCCGCAACATCCGGCAGCGCCGCCGGGAATTCCAGCAGTAGCGCGCGGGTGAGTATTGTGCCGGTGGCCCCCCCGGAACCCGCCGCGCCGGAAGCCGCGGGACCGCGGGCCGTGATTCGTTCCGACGTGGATGTCGTGCTGGTTCCGGTAACCGTTACCGATCCGATGAACCACTTTGTTACCGGCCTCGATCAGGATGCGTTCGAAGTTTATGAAGACAAAGTGAAGCAGCAGATCGTCTCTTTCGGAAGTGAAGACGCGCCGCTCTCCGTCGGGATTGTTTTCGATACGAGCGCCAGCATGGGAGCGAAGCTGGAGCGCTCGCGTCTTTCCGTAGCGGAGTTTTTCAAAACCGCAAATCCGGAAGACGAGGCGTTTCTCGTTGAGTTCAACGACCGGCCGCAGCTCGTGGTGCCGATGACGCACAATCTGGAAGAAATCCAGAACCGTCTGACCTTTACGCAATCCAAAGGACGCACGGCGCTCCTCGACGGTGTTTATCTGGCCTTGCAAACGATGAAAAAAGCGCGTAACCCCCGAAAGGCCCTGATTGTCATATCGGATGGCGGTGATAACAGCAGCCGCTACACCGCAACGGAGGTCCGCAATCTGGTGCGCGAGGCGGATGTTCAGATCTACGGTATCGGGATTTATGAACAGGGAGCGGCCCGCGGACGGACGCCGGAAGAGCTTTCGGGTCCTGAAATGCTCAGGGATCTGGCGGAGCCGACAGGCGGCCGGCATTTCGTGGTGGACCGGCTGGAGGACCTTCCTGACGTGGCCGCGAAGATCGGAATCGAGCTGCGCAACCAATACGTGGTCGGCTACAGTCCGAGTAATGAGGCGCGCGATGGGAAGTATCGTAAGATCCTTGTCAAAATTAATCAGCCAAGAGGGCTTCCTACCCTTCACGCGTATTGGAGAACCGGCCGGTTTGCACCTACCAATTAGAACTTTTCTCAGCCTCGGGCTGGTCGCCGCGTTTGCGATTGCCCAGACTCCTCCCGCACAGACTCCGTCCGGACAAGCGCCCGCGACGCCCGATCAGGGAGTGGCGATTTTTTCCTCTGATGCGCGGTATGTGCCGCTGAACGTCACGGTCACCGACAAAAATGATCATCTGGTCAACAACCTGACGGAGAGTGCGTTCACCGTGCTCGAGAACGGCGTTCCGCAGCCGATCAAAATCTTCAAGCATGAGGATGTGCCGGTCTCGATGGGGCTCGTGATCGATAACAGCGGCAGCATGCGCTCGAAGCGCGCCGGTGTGGAAGCCGCGGCGCTCACGCTCGTGAAGGATTCCAATCCAGACGATGAAACTTTCGTGGTGAATTTTAACGACGAGCCCTATCTCGATCAGGATTTCACCAGCGATATTTCGGTGCTGCAGAAGGGCCTCGCGCGCATCGACGCGAAAGGCGGGACCGCGATGCGCGATGCGATCCGCGTTTCGATCGATCACCTGCACGATAAAGCGAAGCACGATAAGAAAGTGATCGTGGTGATCACCGACGGCAACGATAACGCCAGCATGGTGACGCTCGACAGTCTCACGAAGCTCGCCCAGCAGGATGGAACGCTGATCTACGCCATCGGCCTGCTGAACGACGAGGATAAGTCGGAAGCCAATAAAGCGAAAAAGGCCCTGAAGACGCTGGTGGATGCGACCGGCGGCCTGCTTTTCCTGCCGAAAGAAGTCAGCGAAGTGGAGCCCATTGCGCATGAAGTGGCCCACGATATTCGCAATCAGTATTCGATCTGGTACGCGCCGGTGAATGACAAGCTGGATGGCACGTACCGGTCGATCAAGGTCCTGGTGAAGGCGCCGGGCAACCCGGTGGCGCGCACTCGCGCGGGCTACTACGCGACCGATTCACGGCGGCCCAGTTCCAGCAAACATTCCGAATGACAGGCGAAATCGACGTCGCGCTGCGGCTGGCCAAAGGCTATTGGCTCGATCCGTGGAACAGTCCCTATCTCCGGTGGCGTATCGAAACCTGGTCCGGCATTCATGCCGACAGCATTACACGGAAAATCTTCCTCCGTTTTGTCTGGGAGCACCGCCGCGATCTCTGGCGCTATCTGCACTGGGCCGCCCAGGAAGGCGGCAATTAGCCGCGCAATTTTTCGCCTCAGACGCGATATGATTGGCCTGCGATGGCGTGGGAAACGGCCCTCCGCGGGTTTTTCGCTGTGTTATATCCGGGCATTTCTCGCCGCCGCCACGCTGACCGTTAGGGCCGCGCCGTTTTGGACGGCCTCTGAGCGGGGGGCGGTCACCGCTGGCCAATTCCGATCCCAACTACATCGCGCTGCGCAACGGAAAGCTGATGCGGGCGGATCACGTGGAGAACTTCACGATGACGCGGGAACATTCATTTTCCGGCCGGCGTTCGATCTGGCCGCGAAGCACCTCCACGCGATGATGGGCGCGGACGAAGTCGCGGAAGAGCAGGCATTCCGGCGCATCAATTTAGATCCTGCAGACTCAGCGCGTGCAGCGGAACACACTGCCGGGTGTGCCGATGAAGTATTCGACCCTGCTGATGATCCCGGTCACATCAGCTCACTCAACTCGAGCAGCTTCTGAATTACCAGGATATACCGAATTACGACGCCGAGGTGCTCGCGGAAATCTACACCAGCGAGACGGGATCATTCCGGGCTTTCATTCAGGGCAAAAGCATGAAGACCTCCCCGGGAGTGGCTCTACACGACGGATGTGCCTGCCTACCGGCTGGAGTACTCTCTCAAACCAGACGCGAATGGCGGCACTCTGCTCGAAGGCAAGCTGACGCAGAGCGGTGTTTCACCGGATTTTGAGATGCTGATACCGATCTTCGGCGAGTTCGCGGGGCGGAAGGAGAGAATCGGTTTCGCGGCGATGCGGGGAAACACGACGCGGAGCTTTCAGGTCAGGTTGTCCTCGCCGCCGAAGAAGGTCCTGCTGAACCTCAATCACGACGTCCTGACGACGAAAGACGAAGTCGTTCAGATGAAGGGCTCGTCCGCTCAGACGGAGTGAACCACTTCGCCTGTCTGCACGTCGATCGGCAGCCTTGGCTGGAGCTTTTCCATATAGATGTAGATAGCCGGGGTGATGTAGAGGGTCAGGAACTGCGACACGACGAGGCCGCCGACCACAGCCAGGCCGAGCGCCTGGCGGGCGTCACCGCCTTCGCCGTAGCCGAGGGCGATCGGCAGTGTGCCGATCAGCGCCGCAACGGTCGTCATCATGATCGGGCGGAACCGGAGGAGACAGCCTTTGTAAATGGCGTCGTGCGCTGTGGCACCGCGACGGCGCTCCTGGATGGCAAAGTCAATCATCATGATGGCGTTCTTTTTCACCACACCGAACAGCATGATTACGCCGACCAACGCGTAGAGATCGAGCTGGCGGTGGAACAGCAACAGGGTCGCGAGCGCTCCGAACAAGGCGGAGGGCAGGCCCGAAAGAATCGTGATCGGGTGAATGAAGCTCTCATAGAGGATGCCCAGCACGATGTAAATCACGACTACGGCGACAATCAGCAGCACTGTCAAATTGCGGAACGACTCCTCAAATTCCTTCACGGTCCCCTGGAAACTGCTGGTGATCGTGTTCGGCATGCGGATCTTCTGAAACGCGTTCTGGACGTCGGTGGTTGCCTGCCCGAGTGAATAGCCGGGCTTCAGATTGAACGAAACGGTCGTCGCGGGAAGCTGCCCAAAGTGATTCACGGAAAGCGGCGCCGCGTTCGAGCGCGGCTTCCGCCTGCGCAAGAGCGTCCTGATAAGGACGTTTGTCGATTTCGAAAAGAAGCTGGCCCTGTTGTACGTCCTGGCCTTCGGTGAAGCTGACCTTCATGATCTGGCCGGCGACCTGGGATTTGATCTCGACGCGCGACGAGGCATCAATCGTGCCGACGATATCCACTTCGAGTGGCACGGTTTCGGACGCGGCAGTAGCTGTGGTGACCGGGACGGGCGGCATTCCGCCGCCAGGCGCGCCTCCGCCCGCGGGCGCGGCCTGCTTGCTGCAGCCGGCAGCCAGAAGGGCAAGGCCAATCAAGAGACACAAACTGCGATGTTGGTCAGGCAACATGGGGAGAAACGCGGATACTAACCAGATTGTTCCAGTTTATCGCGCTGGCGGAAGGATGTTGCGCCCGCCGAGGGGACGGGCCGCTTCAAGCACGTTAGAGTACTCACCGCACGGCGCGATTTCCGAACGATATGATTTTGCGCGGATTCACCGCGCAGTCAGCAGCTGAATTCGCGCTCTATTTGGTGCTGGGCGGTGCTGATGCCGCGGGTGTGGACGAGGATGCCGCCGGCGCTGACGAAGAGGTGGATTCCGTCTTCGAACTGGCCGAGTCGGATTTTGAAGAATCGCTCTTCGCGTCGGTCTTCGATTCGCCCGGCTTACTCGAATTTCCCTTCGCGTAATCATTCACATACCAGCCGGAACCTTTAAACTGGAGCGCGGGGACCGATAACAGGCGGTCCACAGGTCCTCCACCGCACTCCGGATGGACGGTGAGCGGTTCGTCGGAGAACTTCTGCATCGCCTCGAATTTCTTACCACAGGAATGGCAACGATACTCGTAGATCGGCATACTTCACTCCTATTTTATCAACCGCACAAAACAAAACCGGGCGCGCCCATTTGGGTGCGCCCGGTTTTGAGTAAATTCAACCAGATAAATTACTTCTTCGTCTTTGCGCCGCCCTTGGGGGCAGCCTTGGTTCCAGCCTTGGCGCCGCGGCCTTTGCTTCCCGCAGCCGTATCCGGAACGAATTTGACATCGTCCGGCAGGCCGACGAGATCGGTCTTGGGCTCCTGAACGTTGATGGTCAGAACGTAGTTGGGATCCTTTGTATATGCTTCCACCACGCCCTTGAACTTGAGCTCAGTGCCTTCGGGGATCGTGCCCTTGATGTTGTCGTCAAACTTCAGCAGGCAGTCGCCGGCAGGCGCGTTATCCACGTTGACCAGAATCGACTTGGCATCGGGTTGAGAGACAACCTTGCCCGTGAACATATCGGGTCCCTTGTAGCTGTCGCTCTGTGCCGGCGGGAAACCGACATCCTTCAGGTTGGCGAAGTAAGCGTCACCCTGCATCATGAGAGCGTTCTTGATGTTTTCCCAGAAATCGAGATCCGGGTGCTGAGCGGCCCACGCCGCATGGTCCTTCGCTTTTTCGGCCTCAATATCGTTGATGCTCTTGAGATGGAAATCAGCCGGCGGCAGGGCGGCGGAAGCGGTCTGCTGGATCAACTGATCGAGCCCTTCCGCGCTGCCGTGATAATTCGAGTACTGTTTCTTCAGTGAGGCGTCCGCCTGGGTTTTGACGGCGGGCTGCAGTGCCGTGGGCCCGGTCACCTCGAGCGATCTCGCGAGATCATAGAGGGCTTCCGAGTAGCGGCTCAAATCCTTGCTGACCGACATCTCATGAAGAATGGTGACGCCGAGCTGATAGGAAGCGATCGCCTGGTTCGGGTCGACCTGCAGGAGTTTCTTGAGCTCGTCTTCTGCGCCCTGATCATTCTTCTGGGCGCCGGCGATATAAGCCATGATCAGGTGGACCTGAGACTCAGTACCGGTGCGAGCCTTCGCCCACGCATCCGCGGTGACGTTCGGAGGTTTATTCCCGTCGGCGAAATATTCCTTAAAATGCGATTCGAGATCCTGACCAGCTTTCTGGCCGGCAGCAAGCACCGCGGGGTCGGTCTTCGAATAGGCCGACTGCAGAATCTTGAGCTGGGCCTGCGCGACCATGAGTTCGCGCTGACTCTTCAAAGCTGAGTCCGGATACTGTTGCTCCCATTTTTTAAGGAGCTCCAACTGCTTGGCTGGGTCTTTCTCATTGTTTGCGGCGAGACCGATGTCAGATTCGCCCTGATCTTTCCACTGAGGCTGTGCCGGAGCCTGGCCCCAAACCAGCACCGTCAGTGAACCGGCGATCACGATCCCAGCCACCAATCTCGTCAATCGATTCAACACTTTCCTTGCCTCCCGATGTAACGGTCCCTCACCGCCGTGTACCGATTGCCCCCTGGGACGTCCGCTGAGGGCAATAGCGGAGTATATCAAAACACTGCCAGTGTATAGCAATCCCTGTACCGCGATGTAAAGACGCCAGCGAACGTTCCGGGGTTCCCCAGGGCGGGAACAATTTGACACAGGCTGCCGCGTCTCAGTTCCCATTATTGCTTATTTTCCAGGCGTGGTACTATCGCCTGGATGCGGCAGTCGCGCTCCCGTCCGAAAGCGATGCGGCTGATCATTCTCCACTACCATCTTTTCAAAAACGCCGGATCGACGGTAGAGGAGATGCTCGATCACAGTTTTCGCGGAGGGTTCCGGCGGATGGAGACCGCGAATGCCCGTGGCATCGTAACGGATCACGATTTACTGCTGCATATATATGACGGGCCAGGGGTGCAGGCCGTTACGAGCCACCAGATCCGCTATCCGATGCCGCGAGCCGCGGGATATCTGTTTTTCGACATCTGCTTTGTGCGCGACCCGCTTGACCGGCTGCGCTCCTTTTACGATTACTTCCGGCAGCGGCCGGATGCTTCGAATCCGATCAGCACACTGGCGAACGAATGCGGGCTGGGCGAATTCACCGCCCGGATGATTCGCGAGCAGGGGCTGTTCGTACGGAACAACCAGGTAAATTTACTGGCGTGCGGCGGCGATTCGGACGAACCGGGGGAGCGCGATCTGGCTTTGGCGATACGGCGATTGCGGGCGGCCTCATTTCCGGGTGTGGTGGATTGTTTCGGACAGAGTATTTCGGCGGGCGCAGCCAGATTGAGGCAGGCGTTTCCGGAACTGGATGTGAACCGGGGCCCGGTGAATGTGTCGAAAGGAATGGAAGGGACTTTGGAGAGCCGAATCGCCGAGATGAAGGCTGAATGTGATCCTTCCGTTTTCGAACAGTTGATGAGAATGACTGAGCTTGACCGGCGTCTGGTTGCAGCGGGCCGGGTGGAAGTCCTGCGGCGGTTCAGTGAAATTGAAGACGCCGGGCAGAAGCCAGGCGGCGTCTTTGGAAAACCAGCAGGAGCCCTGCCCCATGGGGTGTTTGAGCGATTCACGCGGCGAAGATTGCGGACTGTCTTCGATTCCGCGTTTTATCTGGAGCGGAATCCCGATGTGCGAGCGGCAGGGATCGATCCGGTGCGGCACTATGTGGCGCATGGGGCGGCGGAGGATCGCTCGCCGCATCCGCTTTTCGATCCCCGGTATTACCGGATGACGGCCGGACTGAGCGAGGGCGTGAATCCGCTGGAGCACTTTCTCGAAGCGGGAGCATGGGCAGCAAGCCCGCATCCTTTGTTTAGCTGTGATGCGTACCGGCGGCAGTATCCGGAGGTGCTGGAGCGGAACTGGAATCCCCTGGCGCATTATCTGCGAAGCGGGCGATTTCGGAATGAGGGTGATTTCGAAATCCAGAACGTTCGGATTCGGGCGGAAGTTCGGGAGGATGAGGGCGCCATCGCACACTGGACGGCGGAGCCGCAGCAATTGCCATTTCTGCGAGCGATCGGGATCGATCAATTCCGCGCCAACTCGCGATAGAGCTCGTCCTGCCGGCGTGCGATCGCGTCCCAACCGTAGGAGTGCTCAACTCGCCTGCGGGCAGCGGCCGCAAGGGCCGCGCACGCTTCCGGGGACTGGAAGAGCCGTTCAATGGCGTCCGCCATCTCGGCGCCCGTGTGGACAAGAACGAAATCGGTGCCCGGCGTCAGTTCGAGTCCATTCACGCCGGCGGGCGTGCTGACGACGGGACGTCCACAGGCCATGGCTTCCAGGACTTTGAGATTCGTACCGGCGGAGGCGACGAGCGGCGCGATTACGACCTGGGCGCGGGCATAGGCAGAACGGACATCCGGAACAAAACCTTCGATTTCGATGCCGGGCTGGTTGAGGTTGAGACTCACCTGCTGGCGGTGAAAATCCAGAAAGTATGCGTGATTCGCACCCGCGATGATATGGAGTCTGGTGTTTTGCAGCGCGGGCCACGCCTGTTCAAGAAAGAAGCGGAGGGCCATTATATTCGGCAGGTGGGAGAAAGAGCCGATGAAGAGCAGGCGGCGCGGTTCGGGGGTATTGGGGGAGACAGTGAAACGATCGAGATCGACGCCGTTGGGAAGGATAACGGAGCGGCAGCCGTGTATCATGCCCTGATCCTTCGGCGACATAGCGACAACGCAGGAGACGTCGCGCCAGGCGGCGGTCTCGAAGCGCTCCCAGCGTTTCAGCTGGCGATGCAGGTCCCAGTCGGAATCTTTTTCGGCCATCTGGCGGTAGAGATCGAAGGTGATGTCGTGTTCAACAAGGATGGTGGGCACGGGCGCGCAATCGGACGCGTACTGCGCCATGTGGGTGAATTCCAACTGGGTCACGGCGGGTTTCCACTTACGAATGGATTCGCGAAGTGAGTTGCGGAATACGAGAGAGTCGAACTGGGCGACGACCTCGGGGCGTCCGCGATCGGCGGTGAGATGCGAGCCGGCGCGGCGGACGAAAACGATTTCGACAAAACGGTCGAGCAGTTCGCGGGCTGGCGGCTCGCCGGTTTCGGTGAAGCAGAGCAGAACCTGATCCCAGTGTTCCGCGGCGCGCAGGGTGAGGTTGTGGATGCGGACAGCGCCTCCGTGCGAAAGCGGAAAGGGCACATAGGCGCTGGCGATGAGGGCACGCGGCTTCCCGGCTGCGGGCTTACCTGGATAGACCACAGCTTCGTCCGGAGGAGGAGCAGCGGAAGCTGAGGATGCGACGGCAGGGCGGTCCCCGCTCAGATGCCAGCGAACGAAATTGCTCATTCGCCAGAAAACGTGCTTCAGGATCGCCGGCAGACTGCCGGGACGCAGCATAAAGTCGTTCAGATTCTCATTGACAGCCAGGAAATAGAAAGGCGAGAGAACAAGCGCCAGCAACCGCATCCGGCGGAAAGGGACATTGGGGACCAGCAGAACGCCTGCCAGCCGGATGGATTTTTCCCGGAAGGCGGCACGGCAACGGGCGAGGTTTTCGAAAAATCCGCCGCGGTAGCGGATCCAGCGAACGTCTTTGCCGGCAGGCGGGAACTCCGAAACAACGTAAAGAGGAAGGTCCGGGAAGGTGCCGCGCATCCGCTCGATGAGCCGTTCATTGAGTTCGTCCGTGCCGGATGCAAAGGCAACCTTGATTTTGGGCTTCAAATGCGGAACGGGCTCCCTGGCCATTATCGCCGCGGCTCCTGTTACAATCGCGCAGGTGCGTCCGGTCGATCTCGCCATCATTGCCGCTTATCTTGCCGGAGTGACGTGGTTCGGCGCACAATTCCGTGAGCGGCAGACGACGCTGAAGGATTATTTCCTCGGCGGGAAAACGGCGCCGTGGTGGGCCATAGCGCTCTCAATCGTCTCGGCCGAGACCAGCACGCTGACCATTATCGGGACACCGCCACTCGCGTACGCGGGAAGCTACGTTTTTCTTCAGATCGTTTTCGGATATCTGCTGGCGCGAATCGTGATTTCGACGATCTTTCTACCTCGCTATTTCGAAGGCCAGATGTTCACAGCCTACGAGCTGATGCAGCGAAGATTCGGTCCACACGTGCGGAAAGTGGCTTCCGGAATTTTTCTGATCACGCGTGCGCTGGCGGAAGGGGTGCGGGTTTTCGCGATTTCGATTGTCATTTCGATCATTCTGAAGACCGGCGGGCTGATGTCGATTGTCGTGATCCTCGCCTTGACGCTTTTCTACACTTTCGAGGGCGGCATGACGGCGGTGATCTGGACGGACGTAATCCAGATGTGCATGTATGTGGTGGGGGCTGCGATCAGCCTCTTCGTGTTGAGCGGCAAAATTCCGGGTGGCCTTTCGCACGCACTCGACGTGGCATCGCATGCGGGCAAGCTGCAGGTTTTCGATTTCCAATGGTCGTGGACGAAACCGTATACGATCTGGGCCGGAGTCATCGGCGGCTGTTTTCTGACGACTGCGAGTCATGGAACGGATCAGTTGGTGGTGCAGCGGCTGCTGAGCGCGAAAACCCAATCGCAGAGCCGCGCAGCGCTGCTTTCGAGCTGGGTTGTGATTTTCGTTCAGTTCACCTTATTTCTGACGATCGGGATGCTGCTCTGGGTTTACCGGGCGGGCGCTCCGGCACCGGCGGAGGCGGACCGGCTTTATCCGTCATTCATCTGGGAGTCACTGCCCACGGGGATTGCGGGGCTGGCGATGGCGGCGATTGTGGCGGCGGCGATGGCGAACTTATCGGCCGCGCTGAATTCGCTGGCGTCGGCGACGGTGGTCGATTTTTACGAGCCCCTTTCGAAGAAGAAGCGGGAGGCATCGCATTATCTGAAACTTGCACGCGTTTCCACAGTGTTCTGGGGCGTGGTGCTGGGGACGATCGCGCTGTTTGCCAGCCAATGGGGCTCGGTTCTGGAAAGTGGGCTGGGAATCGCCTCGATCACGCTGGGAATTCTGCTCGGGTTGTTCCTTTTTGGGGTACTGACCAAAGCGCCACGCGAAAATGCGGCGATTGCGGGCGCGGTTACGGGAATGGCGGCGATGCTTTATGTCAAATTCGGGACGGCGATTCCGTTCACCTGGTGGGTTGCGATTGGGGCGGGCACGACGTTCACGGCGGGCTACATCGCGTCATTCGCACTCCCGGAGGGCAGAAACAGAGGGGTATGAGCGAAACCACCGAGCTAAAGAGAGAACTGGGGACAACGGCCGCATTGTCAATCGTGATTGGGACGGTGATCGGCAGCGGCATTTTCCGGGTGCCGCAGACCATGATCAACAGCGTTGGCACAATTCCGCTGGTTTTTCTGGTCTGGGTGGTGGGGGGCGCGCTCTCGCTGGCGGGCGCGCTGACGTATGCGGAGCTGGCAGCCGCAATGCCCGGCGCGGGCGGGGAGTACGTTTATTTAACGGAAGCGTGGGGGCCGGTCTGGGGATTCCTTTACAGCTGGGTGCAGATGTGGATCGGGAAGAGCGGATCGGTGGCGACGCTGGCTACCGCGTTTTTCGAATACACAGCCCACTTTGTGCCTCAGTTTGAGAAGGTCTGGGTAACGCTGGGGCCGCTGCCCATTAAATATGGGCAGGTTTTCGCGTTATTCCTGATTCTGACGCTGGGCCTGGTGAATTACTTCGGGGTGCGGTTCGGAGGGGGCGTGCAGGTGGCGATGACGGGGGTCAAACTGGTGCTGATCGCATTCGTCATTGTGGCGGGAATCTTCTACCGCGGAACCCCGCCGCCGGGCGGAAATATCGCAGGGTCAGGCATTCCGCCGCTCGCGAGCGGTTTTGTGGCAGCGCTGGTGGCGGCGCTCTGGGCTTATGACGGATGGAACAACGTGGGAATGGTGGCATCGGAAATCAAAAATCCCGGGAGGAATCTGCCGATTGCGCTGATTCTCGGGACTTCGAGCGTGATTGCCATCTACATGCTGGCAAACTGGGCGTATTTCCGTGTGCTCTCGCCGGCTGAAGTGGGCGCCAACAAGCTGGTGGCAGCTGAGATGATGCAGAGAATTCAGGGTTCATGGGGTGCCGGGCTCGTTTCGGTGGCGGCCATGATTTCCATTTTCGCGGCGCTCAATGGGTCAATTCTGAGCGGAGCGCGGGTGCCTTATGCGGCGGCGAGAGACGGACTTTTTTTCCGCGCGGCAGCCCGTGTGCATCCTGTTTTCCGGACGCCGGGCGTTTCCATCCTGATGATGTCGGGCTGGGCGGCGTTGCTGGTGCTCTCGGGAAAATACGATGACTTGTTTAATTTCGTGATTTTCGGGAGCTGGATACTGTATGCTATGGCTGCGGCCTCGGTTTTTGTGCTCCGAAAGAAGCGGCCGGATTTAGTTCGCCCTTATAAAACTCTTGGATATCCGGTGATCCCGGTACTTTTCCTGGTTGGTGCGGCTGCATTGGAATTCAGTACTCTGCGTGAAAGACCCGTGCAATCTCTGGCGGGAATTGCATTGATTTTACTTGGATTACCGTTCTATTACTACTGGCGCTCCCGGCGTTCGGGACCTGGCCACGGCGGTACTGGGCCTGGCTTAATGTAAATTCCGTTCTGAAATCGGAACGTATGCTTGCGTTCGCCGCATCTAGTGGGTTACAAAATTAATTGTGGGTTCTATTGATTTGCTCGTTCCTGTTCCGAATCCGGAACTGCTCGGGTAAGGAATCAGTGAATAGAGAACACAGATCTGACCCTGGAGGTTGATATGGATGTCTCGAAAATTCTGGCGGAACTCCGGCAGGAACGAGAACAGCTGGAAGAAGCGATTATGAGTCTGGAACGGCTCGCGCGCGGGCGCGGTAAGCGCCGGGGCCGTCCGCCAGCCTGGATGGTTGAGGCGAAGAAGCGCGGCCGTCCGGCGGGAAGCAAAAATCGGACTCAGAAAACCACGTCCGCTGTGGCCTGATTTCAAAAACGGAAGTAACGGGATTCAAAGAGGGGGTGCCCACGCGGGCGCCCCCCTTTTTTTGTGCCGATTTAACGGTAAAGCAGGTATTTGGCGCGAAGCTGCTGAAAAGCGGCAATGCCGGATTGAGCGGCAGTCATGGTATCGGCTTCCGAAGCGGAAGACTCGAAGGCGGACATGGTGCGGCGGTTGCCGATCAGGCGGAGGCTGGCGTCCCATTTTATCCGGCCAGGGTAAAGCTTTCCGAGAGCCAAAGCGAGCTCGGTACCGAGCGTGGTGGCGGAAAAGCGATCACGATCGGTCAACTCGAAACCAATTCCCTGAATGGTCTTTCCGCTGAAATTTGAAGAAGCCGGGGTGAACTGGACAGGATGGAACCGGACGCCCGGGATGGCGCGGGCGTTCATTTCGGCGGCGAGCGCGGCGCCATCGATCCAATCCGCGCCAATCTGCTCGAAAGGCGCGGAAGTGCCGCGGCCGACGGAATAATTCGGGGAATACTCAAGCATGGCGAGGGCGGGATAAAGAATAGCCTCGTTGAGGTTCCGGATATTGGGCGAGGGATTGACCCATGGGAGGGCAGTGAAATCGAACCACTGATCTCGTTTCCAGCCGGTCATCTGGACGATCTGGAGATCGGCGCCGAGATCCAATTCGCTGTTTTCCAGCCGGGCGAGTTCACCGATGGTCATGCCGTGGCGAAGCGGGAGCGGAAATGCGCCGACGAAGGAGAGCTGGTCCTTATCGAGCATGGGCCCTTCGACACGGTTTCCGGTGATTGGATTCGGGCGATCGAGGACGACGAAACGAATTTTCGCTTTCGCGGCTTCCTCCATGGCGTAAAGCATGGTGGATTCATAGGTATAAAAGCGAACGCCGACATCCTGAATATCAAAAACCAGGGTGTCAATTCCCGCGAGCATGGCGGGAGTGGGGCGATTGGTTGAACCATAGAGACTCCAAATGCGGAGGCCGGTTTTCGGATCGGTGGTGTTTTCGATGCCGGGGCGATCTTCGACGCCCGCGAAACCGTGTTCCGGCGAAAAGAGCGCTACTACGTTTAATCCGGCCTCCACCATAAGATCGACATTGCGCTTGCCGTTGCGGTCCATGCCGGTTTGATTGGTAATGAGGCCGATTTTCCGCCCCCGCAGCTCTTTGAAATTCGAGGCTTCGAGAATGTCGAGGCCGGTCAGTACTCCACTGTAGCCGACCCCTTCCGCGGCCAGAGTGGCGACGATGCGGCGCAGGGGGGTGATGGCGGGGCGCACGTGAGGATGGACAGAGTTGGCGAGCAGGATAACGTAGGTTTTTGATTGCGGATCGATCCAGATGGAAGTGCCGGTGAAGCCGGTGTGGCCAAAGGAATGACCGACCGGAAACAGATTCCCGCGATTCCCGGAATAAACGGAGTCGATATCCCATCCGAGGCCGCGAATATTGGCTTGTCCTTTGGGGGAAGCAGCTGAGGTGAACAGCTTAACGGTTTCCGGATGAAATAAACCGGCGCCGTCATCGAGAATCATCTGGCAGAATTTTGCGAGATCGTCCGCCGTGGAGAAGACGCCGGCGTGACCGGCGACTCCGCCCATATAGCGCGCGGTGGGGTCATGAACGACGCCCCGAAGGACGGCGCCGTCATCCTGCATTTCGGTGGGAGCGATGCGGGGGCGGAGCGAAGGCGAGGGGAGATAGCCGGTGTCCTTCATTCCGAGCGGCTCGAAGAGGATTTTCCGGACGTAATCGTTTTCGGGCATGCCGCTGAGGCGATGGACGATTTCGCCGAGCAATTCGAAATTGATGTCGCTGTAGACGAATTTCACTTCCGGCGGACCGGCAGGCTTGTCAGTCAGGGCGCGGTGGATGCCGGTTTCGTAACCGCTCCAGGCGGGTTTCAGTTCGAGATCGGGACGCAGGCCGGAATAGTGCGTCATCAGATCGCGAATGGTGATGGGGCTGTGACCACCCTGGAATTCGGGGAGGTACTTCGTGACGAGGTCGTCGGGAGAGAAGCGGCCTTCGTCGTAGAGCTTCATGAGAGCGCTGGTGGTGGCGACGATCTTGGTAAGCGATGCGATGTCAAAGATGGTGTCCACGGTCATCGCTTCGCGGACGGGCACGAGCGCGCGCTCGCCGTAGGCTTTGCGGTAGACGACAGCGCCGTCGTGTCCGATGAGGAGAACCGCGCCGGGGATTTTATCTTCGCGCACGGACTGGCTGATGGTGGAATCGAGCTCGGCGGCCGTGGGGAAGGCCGGTGCGGCCGGGAAGCTCTGCGCCAGAGCCGCGGAGCAGCCCAGCGCGATCAGGAGCGCCAACTTCATGTAACTACTATTCAGAGTAGTACGCAGTGCGCGACCGAACGACGGCGTTCGGATGGCGCGCGCGGGCGGCGTCCGAAAGAGTGACGCTGATGTGGTGCAGGGTGCCCGGCGGGGAATCGGTTTGCTTAAAGAAGAGCGTATAGCGGGTGCGGCTGTCTTCGAGCATGTCGCGAAGGGCCGACTGAACGTCCGGCGTCTGGCGGACGACGCCACCGGTCTGGCTGGTGATGCGGCGGACGTCCTGAATTTTGGTTCCGACGAGCGACTGCGAAACTTTTTCGTCCCAGAGCGGAGCGGAAGAAACGACGAGGGCGTCGACCGCCGCGGAGGCAGCCCAGAGATCGTGGAGCGCGGCGGCCTCCGTGGTGTTGGCCCGCGCGGCATTGTCGGTGAGGATCAGGATAACGTTAGGAGCCGAGGTATCTTTTCCGAAATATTTTGCCGCGCCCGAGAGGGATTTATAGATATCGGTGGAGCCGCCCAATGGCTTGCCGAGGATTTTCGAAACGCCGGCGATCACGGCGCTGCGATCCGTGGTGAAGGGGACGCGAAGGGTTGCCTTGCTGTCGAACGTCATGAAGGCGACGGCGTCATCGGGGTGGAGAACTGACATGGCAGCGAGGCCGGATTCGCGAAGCTGGCGGACGGCGGTCTCCATGCTTCCGCTGGCATCCAGAAGAAGAATCAGGCGGATGGAGCCGGATTCGGCGCCAAAACCATCGACCGTACGGGGCTGGCCCTCATCCTGGATAGCGAAATCCGAGGCCTGAAGACCGTTGACGACGTGGCCGTTCTCTTCGACGAGGGTTTCGGCCCGAATCATCGTGGTAGTGGAACGGAAGGTTTGTGCGGAGATGACGGAAGACAGGAGAGTAAGGGCGATCAGGTACTTCATTTCCAGAGCTACCCACAAGTATAAGTAAAAGCGGACGACGCGCAGGTTGCATCCTGAAACGCGGTCTGCTATAAATCCACGGTATGTGACCGCGGAGTGTGCGGATCGTCCCTACTATGCCAACCACGAAGAAAACGACTGCCGCGCCGGCGAAGAAGGCCGCGAAAGCCCCGGTACCGGCCCGGACCGTAGCTCCGGCGAAACTGGCTGCTCCGGTGAAATCGGCAGCGGAAATGAGGGCCGCATCAGCTCTGGAGGCGGCGGCCGCGCAGGCGCGAGCGGCGCTGCAGGCGCAGATGAAAGCGTGGGAGGACGGCGTGCGGGAGTTTTCGCTGAAGAAGTTCAGCGCGGCGCATACCCGCTTCCGGGAGGCCGCGGCGGGACCGGCGGCGCACATTGCGGATAAGGCCCGCTCGTACGCTCAGATCTGTGAGCGAAGAACGACTGGGCCGGCGCTCGAACTTAAGACCGCGGAAGATCATTTCAATTACGGCGTGGAACGGCTGAACGCGCGTGATATGGAAACGGCGCGTAAACATCTGGAGCACGCACTCGCGCTTGCGCCGAAGGGCGAGCACATCCTGTTCACGCTCGCGCTGTGCTGCGGGATGGCCGGGGACGGACACGGCGCCTGCGACAATCTGAAACGTGCCATCGCGCTTGAGCCGAAAAATAAAGTGCTGGCCCGGCAGGATCCTGAGTTCATGCTTCTCGCGCAGCAGATGCCGGATTTGCGGGCGCTCCTGGCAACTGACGGCATGGACGGCCAGTGACGCCCAGGGAGAAGCCCGGCCCCGCGCGAGCCGCCGAGCATGAGTGAAGCACTGAGGATTGTCTCGATCGGCGGCGGCACCGGACTTTCAGCCGTGCTGAACGGGCTGAAGCAATACGCACATCCACGATTCAAGGGCGATGCGTGGCTGGACATCACGGCGGTCGTGACCGTTACCGATGACGGGGGCAGTTCGGGGCGGCTGCGGCGCGAATTCGATGTTCTGCCACCGGGCGACATCCGGAACTGCATGGTGGCACTGGCGGAAGACGGCGCACTTCTCTCGCGCCTTTTCCAGTACCGGTTTTCCTCAGGACGCGGGCTCAAAGACCACAGCTTCGGCAATCTTTTTCTGACGGCGCTCACGCACATTACAGGCGATTTTCCGGATGCGGTGCGGCAATCGGCCGAGGTGCTGAATATTGCCGGGCGGATTTTTCCGGCGACGACTTCAAACGTCTCATTGTGGGCGGTGCTGGAGGATGGAAAGATTGTGCGCGGAGAAACGCGCATCGGGCGCAGCAACCGGCGAATCAAAACGTTGCGGCTGAAGCCGAGGGGCGCGAAGCCGATGCCGGAAACGCTCGATGCCATTGCGAACGCGGACCTGATCACCATCGGCCCGGGGTCGCTTTACACCAGTCTGATTCCGAATCTGCTGGTGAGCGGAATTCCGGAGGCGATCCGGCAATCGAAGGCGCTCAAGGCCTGCTTTATGAACCTGATGTCGCAGCCTGGTGAGACGACGGATTTCACGGCGCAGGACCATCTGGCGGAGCTGATGAAACACGGCGGGGCGGGGCTGATCGATTGCGCGGTGGTGAACAGCTCGCACTTTTCCGCGAGCGTGAAGCGGCGGTACGCGGCGCAGGCAGCGGCTCCGGTGGAATATGACAGCGCGGCGATCCGGGCGATGGGGATCGACGTAGTGGAAGCGCCGCTGCTCACCGAATTCCGGGTGGACAAAGGGCGGCGGCTGAAGGCGCGGCATGACGCGGCGGCGCTGGCGAATGTGGCGATGATGCTGGCCGAGCGCGGACGGGCAAGGCGGCGGGGCGGCGTTGGGGCAAAGCCGGCGCGCGCTCCAAAAGCGGCGATGCGGCAGACTGGTAGGTGATGCCGAATGACGTTAGCGTCGTAATTCTTGCCGCGGGACAAGGGACCCGCATGAAATCGCGAATGGCGAAGGTGCTGCATCGTGCGGGAGGCCGCGCGCTGGTGGAGCATGCCATTGCCGCGGCGAAAGGCGTCGCGCCGCCGGAAAGAATTTTCGTTGTGGTAGGACACCAGGCTGAGGCCGTGCGCGAAGTAGCGGAAGCCGCGGGCGTCAAAACGTTCGAACAGAAAGAGCAACTGGGAACCGGGCACGCGATGCTGTGCGGGGAACCGGTGCTTTCCGGGCTGGGCGGGCGGATCGTGGTGACGGTAGGGGATTGCCCGCTCATTCGCGCGGAGACGCTCGAGGCGCTCGTGGAGAAGCAGCGGGACAGCCAGGCAGCAGCGGTGGTTCTGACCGCGGATGTTCCGGATTCAACGGGCTACGGGAGGATCATCCGCGATCACAATGGCGCGGTGACGGCGATTGTGGAGGAGAAAGCCGCCACGCCGGCGCAGAGGACGGTCAGGGAAATTAATTCGGGGATCTACTGCTTCGACGCGAACGAGTTCTGGCGGCATGTGCGGATGATTGGCGCGGACAATCCGGCGCGCGAGTATTATCTGACCGACATGATCGAGATTCTGAATCGTACAGGGCTGCGGGTGGGGGCGACAAAGATTGCGGATCCGGGCGAATTGCTGGGGATTAACGACCGCGTTCAGCTTGCGGATGCGGACCGCATTCTGCGGGCGCGGAAGACGCGCGAGCTGATGATTTCGGGCGTGACGATCGAAAAGCCGGAGACCGTGACGATCGATCTGGATGTGAAGATCGGGATGGATACGATCATTGGGCCGTTTGCGTGGATCAGCGGACAGACAGTCATCGGCGAGGACTGCCGGATCGGCGCGTGCGCGATTCTGCATGATGCGGTGATTGAGGATGGCGCGGAGGTGTTCGCGTTCTCGATGGTTTCGGGATCGAAGCTGGGAGTGAATGCGCACGCGGGGCCTTATGCGCGGTTGCGGCTGGGCGCGGAGCTGGGCGACGAGGCGCACGTGGGGAATTTCGTGGAGCTGAAGAACACACGGATAGGGGCAAAGTCGAAGTCGATGCACCTGGCGTATCTGGGGGATTCGGAGATTGGCTCCGGGGTGAACATCGGGGCCGGGACGATTACCTGCAATTACGACGGGAAGAAGAAGCACAAGACGAAGATCGGCGACGGGGCATTTGTGGGGAGCAATTCAACGCTCGTGGCGCCGATTGAAGTGGAGGGCGGATCTTACATCGCAGCGGGGAGCGTAATCACGGAGAAGGTGCCGGCGGGCTCGCTGGCGCTGGGCCGCGCGCGGCAGGTGGTGAAGACGGGCTGGAAGCGGAAAGAAAGTTAGAGCCTGTTGATCAGGCTGGCGACATAGCCCGCGCCGAAACCGTTATCGATATTGACGACTGTCACATTACTGGCGCAGCTATTCAGCATTCCCAGCAGAGCTGCGACTCCGTGAAAGCTCGCGCCGTAGCCCACGCTGGTTGGGACAGCAATGACAGGCGCGGAAACCAGGCCGCCAACAGCGCTGGGAAGCGCGCCCTCCATACCGGCGCAGACGATCACGACGCGGGCCTGCTGCAATCGTTCGCGGTGGTGCATGAGGCGATGGATGCCGGCCACGCCGACGTCGTGAATCGCTTCGACTTCGTTGCCCATGGTTTCGGCGGTTACCCGGGCCTCTTCCGCGACGAAGATGTCGCTGGTGCCGGCACAGACAACGGCGATGCGTCCTTTGCCGGTGACGTTGCGGTTCCGCCAGAAGCGAATCGCGCCGGAGACGGGAAAATGCTCGCCATGCGGGAAGGCTTCGAGCACGAGACGAGCGGCTTCGGGCGTGGCTCGGGTGATGAGGATGTTTTCCGAGCGTGCGAGCAGCGCGCCGGCTATCGCAATGATCTGATCCGGCGTTTTATTGAGCCCGAAGATGACTTCCGGCATGCCGTGGCGGAGCGCCCGATGGTGATCGACCTTGGCGAAACCGAGGTCTTCGAAGGGGAGATGCCGCATGCGATCGATGGCCTCGTCGACGCCGGTGGCGCCTTCGCGGACGTTCTGGAGCAGCGCACGAAGCTGTTCTTCACTCACGTTGCCAACATAGCAGAGGCGGCGGCGATAAACTGAAGATTCCCGCCGCATGTTTCTGAAACGCCTCAGACTGACGCTCGAAATGATCCGGTTCGAGCATTCCGTTTTCGCGCTGCCGTTCGCCCTGACGGGCGCGCTGCTGGCATTCCGCGAGAGCGGTTTCGATTCGCCGGGCAAGTGGCGGATCGTGCTTTGGATTGTGGTGGCGATGGTGGGGGCGCGGTCGGCGGCGATGGCGTTCAACCGGCTGGTGGACGCGGAGATCGACGGACGGAATCCGCGGACGAAGATGCGTCACATTCCGGCGGGGCTGCTTTCGAAGCAGTTCGGCTGGGGATTCACTATCGTCTCCAGTCTGGTTTTTTTGTTCGCGGCGTGGGAACTGAATCCGCTTTGCTTCCATCTGGCGCCGGTGGCACTCGCCGTGGTGCTTTCTTATTCGTTCACGAAACGATTCACGCACTTTTCGCATGTGGTGCTGGGGTTCGCACTGGGAATCGCACCGGCGGCGGCCTGGATTGCGGTGCGGGGGTCGCTCGATCCGCGCATTTTGTGGCTGACGGCGGCGGTGACCGCCTGGACGGCGGGTTTCGACATTATTTATTCGTGCCAGGATTTCGATTTCGACAGCGAATCGGAGCTGTTCAGCATCCCAAAAGTGTGCGGAATCGCGCGGGCGCTGATGATTGCGCGGCTGCTGCACGTGGCGATGATCGTAAGTTTGCTGGCGCTGGTGTATCAGCTGCATCTCGGGCCGCTGGCGCTGGTGGGGGTGGCGGCGGTCACGGCACTGCTGATCTATGAGCATGGGTTGGTGAAGCCGACCGACCTCTCACGGGTGAATGCGGCATTTTTCACCATGAATGGCTGGGTCAGCGTGCTATTCTTCGTGTTTTGGGCTGCCGATATCTTTTTCATCCGCCGCCCGCTCTGAAATTCCGCATGACCACCACCTTTGAAGACCGCCGTTTGCTGCCGATCCGCGAGAGAGTGGAAGCGGGAGAGAGGCTGACCTATGAAGACGGCCTTGCGCTCTTCCGTTCGAGCGATGTGCTGGCGCTCGGCCAGATGGCGAATCTGGTGCGCGAGCGGATGCATGGCGACGTAACGTACTTCAACGTCAACCGGCATATCAATCCAACGGATGTATGCGTGGCCAGTTGCCGCCTGTGCGCGTTCGGCAAGCAGAAGCGCGATCCGAAGTCGTACACAATGTCTCTGGAGCAGGTTTGGGAGACGGCGGGGCACGGCTGGAAGGAAGCCATCACGGAATTCCACATTGTGGGCGGGCTGCATCCGGAGCTGAGTCTCGACTGGTTCTGCCAGATGCTGCGCGGGCTGAAGGAGCGGTATCCGGAGATCCACCTGAAGGCGTTCACGATGGTGGAGATCGGGTATTTCGCGCGGCGCGAGAAGATGAGTGTGCGCGATGTACTGCTGAAGCTCCGCGACGCGGGGATGGATTCGATGCCCGGCGGCGGCGCGGAGGTTTTCAGCGAGCGCGTGCGGCGCATCATCTGCGATCACAAGCTCACGGGCGACGAATGGCTGGATACCGCGCGCACGGCTCATTCACTCGGCGTGCATTCCAACTGCACAATGCTCTACGGCCATATCGAGAACGAAGAGGATCGCGTGGATCATCTGGTGAAGCTGCGGGCGCTGCAGGATGAGACGCATGGGTTCGTGACGTTCATCCCGCTGGCCTTTCATCCGGATAATACGGCGCTCTCGCACGTGCCGAAGACCACGGGATTCGACGATCTGAAGAACATTGCGGTGGCGCGGCTGATGCTCGACAACATTCCACACGTCAAGGCGTACTGGGTGATGCTGACACCGGCAATCGCGCAGATTGCGCTGCGGTTCGGCGCGGATGACATCGACGGCACGGTGGTGGAAGAGAAGATTTACCACGACGCGGGTTCGACGGTGGCGCAGTCGCTGCGGCGGACCGAATTGCTGCGGCTGATTCGGCTTGCGGGCAGGACGCCGGTGGAACGCGACACGCTGTACCGGCCGGTGCAGCGGACCGAGACGGCGTTTACCGTTCTGGTTTAACGGTGTGAACCAGCACCAGCTCGGATTGAAGATTGTGGCGGCGAAAGGTCCGGTGGAGTTTCTGGTGATCGACACGGTCAATCCGAATCCGGCGGAGAACTGAGCGCAAGACTTGCGAGGCGAGCGGCGAGGAAACGCCGTTCAGGCTCGTTGCGCGCGAGACCGAGAGCGCGGCGGTAGCGGGCGGCCGCTTCATTTCTTCTGCCGAGCTGTTCGAGGAGCCGGGCCTGCGCGGAGGGAAGCAGGTGGTAGTTTTCGAGGCGTCCGGATTTTTCCAGTTCAGCCAGACGGCCAAGTCCCGCCTCGGGACCCTCCACCATGGCAATCGCGACCGCTTCGTTTAATTCGACGACAAGTGAAGGAGCGACGCGCATCAGAGCGGCATAGAGCTGCGCGATGCGTGCCCAATTTGTGTCCTGGGGACGAAGCGCCGTGGCGTGGATCGATGCAATCCGGGCTTCAATGCCGTACCGTGTGCCGCCTGCGCCGTGCCGCAGCGCATCGGCCAGCAATGCGGCGCCCTCATTGATGGCGAAGCGATTCCAGAGCTCGCGATTCTGATCTTCCAGAAGCACGATGTCACCTTCGGCGTCGGTGCGGGTGTTGCGGCGGGAATCGTGGAAGAGCATGAGGGCGAGCAACGCCGCGGTTTCGCCGTGTTGCGGCAGGAGCGCGGTAACGAGGCGCCCGAGGCGGATCGCTTCGGTGCAGAGATCTTTCTTCAGGAGTGCCTCGCCGGCGGTTGCGGTATACCCCGCGGTGAAGATGAGGTAGATCGCGATGAGTACCGAGTCGAGGCGCGCGGGCAGTTCGTCGTCGGGCGGGACGGAATACGGGATTCCAGCTTCCAGAATTTTTCGTTTGACGCGGACGAGGCGCTGTGCCATTGCCGGGGGCGCGACGAGGAATGCGCGCGCTATTTCATCCGTAGTCAAGCCACAGAGGGTGCGAAGAGTGAGGGCAATCTGCGCCTCCGGAGCGAGCGCGGGATGACAACAGGTGAAGATCAGGCGGAGGCGGTCATCGGGAAAGCTTTCATCGGTATCCGATTGAACGCTCTGCTCGACGCTGCGCTGCAACTCCGGGAATTTTTCGCGGAATGAGGCATCGCGGCGGAGGCGATCGAGCGCTTTGTGACGCGCGGCACTGACGATCCATGCGCGCGGACTCTTCGGTATGCCGGCCTCGCGCCATTGGATGAGGGCAGCGGTAAAGGCTTCCTGCATGGTGTCTTCGGCCAGGTCGAAATCACGCAGCATACCGATGAGCGTGGCCAGAATGCGGTCACGCTCATCGGCATAGATCCGTTCGAACTTTTCGGAGAACGTCGCCACAATCAGGCGGGCGAAGGGATGGACATGATCGGGCGAACCTCGATCGTGCCGTTCCGCGCACCGGGAATGCGGGCGGCGATGCCGGTTGCTTCATCGAGGTTGGCGGCTTCGACCAGGTAATAGCCCCCGAGATGCTCGGCCGTCTCGGCGAAGGGGCCATCGGTCAGCAGCGTTTTGCCGTCACGCACGCGCACGGATGTCGCGGTTGTGACAGGCTGCAGAGGATTACCTCCTTTATAGTTGCCCGAGGCGATAATGCTGCGGGTGAAGTCGCCGTACTCCTGCATCAATTTCGTATCGCCGCGGCTGGCTGCCATGTTTTCAGGTGAGTTGTAGATCAAGAGAAGATATTGCATGTTTGGGTCTCCACCGGATAATCGAATGGGATCGCCCGAAATCGACACCGCGAAAATTATTTTTTGGGCGCCGGCGGAGCGGGAGTGAGAATGCGGAGGCGGAGGGGCTGAGCGCCCGGGGTGACAGGCAATACTTTGCAGATCAACTGAAGAGTAGCGGCGGCGCTGACAATGCGGGTGAGGCGGCGCTGGCTATCGGCGCCGGTGAGAACAAGGACCTGCGGAGAGGGAATGAAAATTTCGGTGACGCGCATCATGTCGTCGCCGGCGCGGAGCTGCACCACGAGTTCCTGATCGTCCTTGAGCGACTTCTGCATGGCCTGAAGCTGGCCGACGATCACGGCGCCGGTGTTGTCCGCAGTGGACGGGGGAGCCGGTGCCGCAGCCGGGGCTGGGGTGGACGCGGGTTTTGCCGGAGCGCCCTGAAGGGCATCGAGCATGCTGCTCTTCGCAGTGTCGAGCGCCTGCCCGGTGAGTGCGCGGCCGAGATCAGCGAGTGCCATGCCCCGATGCTAGCACCGTGTGTCAGTGCGCGGCCGGCGCCCTCGCGGTCTGGGGTTCGCCGAAAATGACCGTTCCGGCTGGATGCGGCGGCGTATCGCGCGGCCTGAGATACCAATCGATCGCGTCGGCCATCGCCATTTCCGGAGGTTCCTGCCGGGCGTCCGGATGTGTTGCTCGAAAGCGAGCCAGCATGACGGCCGACATTTCTTTTACGACATCCGGGTGTTGATCCGCGACGTTGTGAAATTCGGAGGGATCGGCTTTCAGGTTGAAGAGCCGGTAGTATCTGCCGGGCGTATTGTTTCCCGCAACAGCGTAGCCATCCGTGCGGGCGCGCCTGCCGCTGCACTGCACAAACTTCCACTCTCTGGTGCGAATGCACGCTTCCTCGTTCTCCAGATACTCGCTGAAGATATTCTGGCGCGGTTTTGCGACCCGGCTCCCTTCGAGGTAAGGCTTCAGGCTCTGCCCGTGCTGTACGTCAAAAGGCGGAACGCCGAGAAAATCCAGAATGGTGTGCGGGACGTCGACAGACTCCGTGAAGTCCGTAACGACGCGTTTGGCGATTCTGCCGGGAAAGCGCATCATCAACGGCACACGCAATGCGGGCTCAAAGCAGGTGTGTTTCTCAAAACGGCCGTGCTGGCCGAGGCTGTAGCCGTGGTCAGCCATATAGACGACCAGCGTGTTGTCTTCCAGCCCCAATTCCTTCAGCTTTGCGAGCGCCCTTCCGACATTGCGGTCCAGGAAAGATACCGACGTGTAATAGGCGGCGATGATGTTCTGCTTTTCTTCCGGCGTGTAAGCGCCGAAGCAGATGGGCACCTGCGCGGGGTCATCCGGACCGAGTTGCGGCAAGGGAAAATCTTTCGGCGTGAATTCGGCGCGATCTTCGATGGGGTAGACAAAAGGCTGATGCGGCTCCATGAAACTCAGCCACATCGCGAACGGGCCATCCTTGTTTTCGCTGGCCCACTCGAATGCTTTCTCGACCTGCCATGTGCTTCTCATTTTCGCGTCCATTTGCGGAAACGGGAGATCTGCCGAATTCCATGTACGACGCGCGGCCTCCTGCCAGACGGGTAGGGCCGGCGCGGCCGCATTCCCGGCTGGTGCTGGCGCGGCGTTCGCGGTTGTGCGGATTCCCGGCGGGGGCGGCGAGAGGGGTCCGATCTCTCTGGCCCAGGTACCGTTGATGACATCCTCTGTCCAGGCATGATCAAAGCCGTGAAGGCCGGGCGATCCGGGCTTGTTGAAGTGCATCTTGCCGAAAATCGCCGTCTTGTAGCCAGCGGCTGATAGTTGCTTTGCAAGGGTGGGCTTGTCATCGGCTAAAGGTGTGCTCAGAACCGTGACGCCCGCGGAATGCGGATACTGACCGGTGAAGATGCATTGCCGCGACGGCGTACAGACCGGGGAGCAGCAATAGTTCGCCGCGAATCTTGTTCCCTGCGAGGCGAGGTGGTCCAGGTTCGGGGTGACCGCCTGTTTGTTGCCATCGGCGCCCAGCACGTAGCCGGCATGATCATCGGCAAGGATAAAGAGCAGATTCGGCCTGCGGCCGGTGGACTGCGCGACAGCACGGGTGGGACATCCGAGGGCAGCGGCTCCGGCTGCTCCGCTGGCTCTGATAAACGATCGCCGTGAGATACTCATCGGCTTTACGGTATCACCAGGGTGCGTCAGTGACCGGCGGGTAAGGTTTCGGCGGACTTCTGGAGATAAGCCGAGTTGAGAGTGCCCTTCTGCTTCGCGACTTCGAGCAGAGTCGGGTAGAACTGAACGAAAGTAGTTTCGACCGCGGCGTTCGTTTCGTGGCACTGGTTGCAACTGGAGGTGGCGGGATTCATCGTGGCGGTTTCGCCTTTGCCGAAGCCGAACCAGGCCCACTTTCGCGGGAAGCGCTTTTCGTCTTTCACTTCGGCTTCGATGGCACGGACCTCAGTCTGGAAGTGGCCGCCGTTGTTGATGGAACCGTGTTCGGCCGCGTTGCGAACTTCGAGGACGAACATTGTCTTGTCCGGCCAGTGACCGGTTTCGATGAAGGCGCGATAGGAGGAGGGATTGACGAAGACGTTGTCGAATGCAGGGTTTTGTGTGTCGGCGGAGGCGGCGGGGCCGTAAGTCATCCCGAGGCCGGAGCTGAGGTAGATCCACTCGCGGTAGTTTTGCGGCAACTGGAGCTGGCCAGCGGCGTTGAACCGGGGGCCGTCAGCGGCGGTCTGCGCGCTGAGCGCGAGCGCGGCGAGGGTGAGGAGCGCGGCATTTCTCATGATGATGGCTTTGGGCGCAGTTTAGCATTTTGTTATTCTGGAAGCGACCGCGAGCGGGAGTAATTCAGCGGTAGAATGTCAGCTTCCCAAGCTGAACGTCGCGGGTTCGATCCCCGTCTCCCGCTCCAACAAGGTCAACCCACGTCTTCCGCCAGATGCATCGGAAGCGGCGGCGGCTCACCTAGGCCGGCATGTGCGGGTCACGGTAGACCACGCGGCCATCCACCACGGTCAGGAGCGCGTCGATGTCTTTGATCTCGTCAACCGGGCACTTCAGGTAGTCCTTCGAGATCACGACCATGTCGGCCAGCTTGCCGGGCTCGATCGATCCCTTGATTTTTTCCTCGAACGACAGGTAGGCGCCGTTAAGCGTCCACATCCGCAGCGCCTGTTCGCGGGTGATGGTCTGATCGGGCCCGAGCACGGTGCCGTCCGTGAGCTTGCGCGTAATCGCCATCCACATTCCGAAGAACGGATTATAGGGGTTGATCGCGTTACGGGAATCGAAGCCGACCATGTGATCGGAGCCGCCGGCCACCACGATGCCGTTATCGAACAATGAGCGCAGCGGGATGAAATTTTTCATGCGCGCAGGGCCAAAGATGTCCTTGATCGCGGCGCCATCCTTGTGAAGCCAGGCGGGTTGGCAATCGAACGCGACGCCCAGTTTCTTCGCGCGCGCAATCGCCTGCGGATTGGGAAAATTGCCGTGCGTGACCGTGAAGCGCCGGCCCATGATCGGTTTTTCGCGATTGGCAGCTTCGTAGGCATCGAGCAGAAGATCGAGCGATCCCCCGCCCGTGACGTGCGCAGTCATCTGCCATCCAAGCTCATCCGCCGTCTTCGCCATCTCGACCAGGTTCTCGGCCGGGACGGACAACACGCCTCGATACGTGGGATCGTGATAGCCGTAGAGTTCAGTGTTCTCGCCGTACGGCTCGCGAAGATACGCCGTACCGAGGAGAATACCGCCATCGGCGATCACTTTCAGAGAGCCGACGCGGTACCAGTCGTCACCCATGCCGGTGACGAACGGAATCGACTCGATTTCTTTGCGGACATCGGACGGCGTTCCCTGCCCGGTAATCAAATAGGTCACAAAGCTGCGAACGGTGAGTTCGTTTTTCTTTCGCAATTCCTGATAGACGCGAAAGGCCGCGGGACCCTCGGCGCGATCGATCACACTGGTCAGGCCGACCGCGTTGTACGCTTTCTGCATCGCCTTCAGCGCCCAGACCATGTCGTCGTGAGTAGCGGTTTTTGACGTGCGCAACGGCTTCAGCAATTGCGGCGCGCCGATGATCAGCCCGGTCGGATCGCCATTTTTGTCTTTAATGATCTTGCCGTTGGCCGGCTGCGGTGTGTCGCGCGTCACGCCGATCATGCGGAGAGCCGTGGAGTTGAGCGCCGAACTATAACCGTTATCCGTAAGGGCGGCGCGATCGGGCGCTGCCGCGTCCAGTTCCTGGCGGGTAGGATAGCGATGATCGGTGAGCCGCGAGGAATAGACTTTCGGGATCAGGATGACGCGATTCGGAGGAAGCGAATCGACGCGATTGCGGATGTATCTCTGGATATCGGCAATCGACTTCAGGACCGGCAGCGGTCCATCCTGCTCGGCGAGAGCGGCGGTAATGGGATGGGTGTGGCTGTCTTCGAGGCCGGGCAGAACGGTGCGTCCGTGCAGATCGATCAGCCGCGCGGAAGGCCGGGCAGCTTTGCGAACCCCGGCGAGCGTACCGACAGCGAGGAAATGGTTGCCCCGTATGGCGACGGCCTCCGCGGCGGGGTGGCTGTCCCACATGGTAACGATGTGGCCGTTGTAATAGATGACGTCCGCCGAGGGCTGTTGAGCGAAGAGCGCAAGGGGCAGGACGATCGGAAGCCAAATACGGAAGGTAAGTTTTAGTGAGGACACGTGCTTTCGTACGGGATTGTAACACCGCAGCGAGAGCGCGATGCGCGAAACGTTCAGGCCGATGCTTCGCTGCTCAGCATAATCACCTGAATTTCTTCCGTGATTTCTTCCTCGCGCAGGGTATTGCGCCGTCTGAGCAACTCCGCTGCGCGGCGGTCCAGCCGCTGAACCGCGGACTCCAGATGCTCCACACGCGCTTCATTCTCTGAGAGCAATGAACTGCAAAGCAATTCGTAAAGCCTGGCGAAAAGATACTGCCGAACCTCGCCTGCAGCTTCGTTCCCGCGATTACAGTGCGGCGGTCCGGGCGGCCGTGGTATTGCTCGAAGGCGTCGACAACAGAAACATTGAAATCGCCACAGAAGCCGCGCTCGCTGCCGAGAAGGATATCGACTTCGCGCACATCGGCCGAATCG
>DASZVV010000356.1:0-2588 GCA_035546955.1 Bryobacteraceae bacterium | reverse complement strand
CTTCCTTCCGCCAATTGACAGGAAATTTAATCCTGTTCGGCCGCCTCAAGCTGCGGGCCGCGAAATCCCAGGCGCCGAAGCCCGTTTCTGATATGGGGACACCGGCGCATCGCCTGCCAGATGAGGGCCGACTGGAAATTCTCGATCATGAGAACGATCGGAGCCTGATTCAGTCCGAAGATCCAGGGAGACACCCAGCCGTGACGATTGGCTTTCTTCTCCGGAAAAGTCGGATTGAAGCTGGCGTCGAGTCCATATGGAGTGCGGCCCTGCAGTTCGAAGCGTTCGATCACGTGCCGCAGAGTGTCAATAACAATCTCCGGCGCAAAGGGAATGGATGCCGCTACCGCCCAGGGGGAGATGGTCCCGTCATCCGGACCCAGCGGCGCGCCACGCGCCAGATATCCGTAAAACGTCCGATCCCGGCCATCCACTTTCCTGTGCGCCGGGCCGGGCCCATCGCTCGCGGTCAGGCCCCACGCGTATTCGCCATACTGTGCGAATTTCCGCGGGTTATCAATCGCATATTGTCTCTGCACATAAGTGGCTCGCCTGCTGTTTTCGAAGTAATCGATTCCGGACTTTCGATTGATCGCATCGCGGATGCCTCGGAAATCGATCCACATATGAGAAAGCTGATGAATGAAGAGGGGGCCCGCGTAAATATATTTCAGTCCATAAGCCGTTTTGATTTCAAAAGAGGAGAGCCATTCACGGTATCCTTCCGGCTCGATGGGAAAAGAGGGCGACCCAGCGGCAAGGATATAGAGAATGAGCGCCTCCGAATAACCGCAGTCCCAGCGCGAGGGGAGGAATCCGGATTCCGGCTTCCAGCCGTGAGACAAAGTCGCCGCGCCGTTCAGCGCCCACTGCCAATTGACGCGGCGGTAAAGCTGCGCGGCCAGCTTGCGGATTTTGCGTTCGCCGGATTGGTCGCCGGCGAAGTAGGTTGAGGCATGCAGAATTCCGGCGATCAGCATCGCGGTGTCGATTGTGGACAGCTCGCTCTGGTCCGCTCGCCGGCCAGTTTGAATATCGAGGAAGTGATAGTAGAAGCCGTTATATCCGGTCGCGTCCGGATCCGGCGACTGCCGGCTCGAATCGAAGAACTGAAGAATCTTCAACACCTTGTTCACGGCGTCAGATCGCGAAATAACCCCGCGTTCCACCGCCACGATATAAACGCTGATGCCGAGACCGGTGACGGCGATGCTTGCCGGCGCTCCCGGGCGGTTCGTATCGGCGATCAGGCCATTCTCCGGGTTGAACTCTTTCAGAAAATAATGGATTGTGGCACGCTGCAGCCCATCGAGCATTTCAGCGTCAGACCCCGCCGGGTGCGAGGTGGGAGGCATTTCCGCTTTGGATACAACCGAAGCGCGTTTCATGAAAAATCAAACGTAACCGATACGACGCTTTGCGGCGAGGCCGAGACGGAGAAATGAAGATCGGCCATTTGCCGTGTCCATGGCTGCACCTCGGCCTGAAGTGCGGAAGCAGCTGAGAGCTGCTCTACATCACGATCGCTGAGATATTCCGGACTTCCCATCGCCAGCCATTCCCTTCGGGCGTTCGCATGATCGTGATCGATTCTTTCCACCCTTGCAGTTCGCGGCAATGGCGCGCCTGCCAGGCAAATGTCCACGATTTCGGTCTGGACGGGATGACGCGGCATGGCGAAATTCGTCACCAGCACGGTGGCGGAGTGCTCCTTCCGTACCACCCAAACGCTCACGGTAGCGTGCCGCCCTTCCACCTCGAGGCGCTCCGTTCCCAAATGGTGCAATAGCTGGAATGCGCGGTATGTCGGTTTGGGAATTCCGTAGATATTCAGCAAGCCGAATCCGCCATGAAAGGGAACCGACGGGAAGTAGTTCTCTTCGAAGATATCGCTGAAGGTCCAGAAGCTGTAGCCCTGCGCGAGCCCGGCCGATTCCATGATGATTTTCACCGCGAACGCCGCCGCAAACGGCTCATCGTGCAGGGGATCGCGCGGGTTGGACGAGCAATTCCATTCGGTGTAATAAAGCGGCAGGTCACCGGCCTGCGACCGGACTCTGGCGGCGTCTTTCCGCATGACCTCCGGGCGGGTATGTTCGAGCTGCTCCAGAGTATTGGTATCAACCTTCCCGAGTGCATCGGTTGGATAATGATGAGTCGAAACGAAATCCACCGGAACGTTTTCCCGGGAGCAGAAATGGAGAAACTCCGGTATCCACTCATTCTTTGCCGTCGCCGGGCCGCCTACCTGCAGACCGGAATCCACCTTTTTGAGCGTGCGGGCGGTTTCGCGGTAGAGGCCAAAATAATCATCGCGTGTGCCCGTCCAGAAACTCGAAAGATTGGGCTCGTTCCACACTTCAAAGAGCCATTTGCGGACTTCCGCGGCGCCATATCGCCCAACCCAGTGACTGGCCAGCCGGCGGATCAGTTCCGCCCATTTCCCGTAATCGGACGGAGGCGTAACGTTGGCGTTGTAGTGAAATACGGTCTTGCTGCCGGAAGCCAGCGCCTCAGGCATGAATGACAATTCAACGAACGGATGCATGCCGATTGAAAGGAGAAAGTCGGCAATGCGGTCGGCATTG
>DASZVV010000355.1:0-1601 GCA_035546955.1 Bryobacteraceae bacterium | reverse complement strand
ATCCTCCGATGGCTCTGGCGCGGCGGCGTGCTCGCGGAGAGCTGGGCGAGATTCGCCTGCATGAGCTGAGCTTCACGGAAGAAGAAACATCGGCGCTGGCGAATGAATGCCTGTCGCTCAATCTGACGGCGCAGGAAGTGCGCCAGATCCACACTCGAACCGAAGGCTGGGCGGCGGGGCTGCGGCTGCTGGCGACTACGCTGGCCCAGTTACCGGCCCGGCGCGCAACGCTGCTCGAAAGCGGCATGCAGGGCAGCCGCCGAATCTTCGATTTTCTTGCGGAAGAGGTGCTCGACCGGCAACCCGCGGAGCTGCGCGGGTTTCTGCTCGAAACATCCGTTCTGCTTTCACTCAGCCCGAAGGTGTGCGACGCGCTCACGGGGCGGCGCGATTCGATTCGCATTCTGGAAGATCTCTATCGCCGGAATCTGTATGTGGTGGCGGCGGATGAAAGCGAAACGACGTTTCGGTATCACGATTTGTTCGCCGATTTTCTGCGCGAGCATTTGCGGCGTGAGCGCCCGGAAGCGTGGACCGAGCTCCACCGGCGCGCGGCCCGGGCGGAGGTTTCTCCGGACCGGCGATTGCGGCACTGGATCGAAGGCGAAAGCTGGGATGAAGCCGCGGCGGAGATTGAAGCGGTAGGCCCCGAGTACGCGCGGCGCGGTTTTGTGATCACGCTGCGGCGCTGGATATTCGCGCTCCCGGAAGACGTGCGGCTGCGGCATCCGCGAGTGCTCTATCTGCTGGGGCACGCGATCTGGACGCAGAGCGAATTTTTCGCCGCGCAGCCGTGGATCGAGCAGGCGCTTGAGGGCTTCCGGCGTATTGGCGACACAGGGGGACAGGGAGAGGCGATTCTTGCACTGGCGAATGCCGCGCTGATGACCAACCGGCTGGAGGAATGCAGCCAGATGAGTCAGGAGGCGCTCTCATTCGACATTCCTCCGGCGAGCCGCGCCCTGATTCACACGGCGACGACGTGGGCAGCAATCTACCGCAAGGACTGGCCGGAGGCGGAGCGGCAGCTGGATCATTTATACGCGCTGCTGAACGCCGGCGTGGGCACGGATAATCCGCTCGCTGTGCAGCTTGTCCTTTTTTCGGAAGGCGTGTTCGGCTATGTGGCCCGGATCGAGAAGCTCCTCCGCTCGATGGAATTGCGGCTGACGGGACAGGCGGACCTGGCGCACTCTGCGTACCGTTTGCTGAAATCGGCAATTCTGATTCATCAGGGCGATCTGGATGAGGGCGAGCGCGAAGCGGAACGCGCGCTTGCGATTGCGCTCGAGTGCGGACAGATTGTGCTGGTGACCGCGGCGCTTTGCACCAACTTCGCCATCGTGATGGCAGGCCGCGGCGACTGGGCCGGGATGGACCGCTGGGCGAGCGACGGGCTGGACGAAACGAAATACGGTCACATCACGCGCAACTGGCGGCTGCATTTCCAATATCTGCAGGCCCGCGCACGGTGGGGAGCGGGAGACATCGAGGGGCTTCGCAGGACGATGGAGTCCGCGTCCATTCCGAATCCGGTGGCCGCGCCTGCTTCGAAACCGTACTTCCATCTGATTCGCGGGATGCTGCGGATGGCGGAGCGC
>DASZVV010000354.1:0-19020 GCA_035546955.1 Bryobacteraceae bacterium | reverse complement strand
AATCCCTATCTGCTGCGCAATTTCCCGGAAGTAGCGGCGTACCTCGCGACGTACAGCACCGTGCCGCCATCGGAAAACGCTGCTGTCAAAGCTCTGTTCGGCGACATCGAAATCAGCGGCAAACTCCCGGTCTCCATCCCCGGTTTCGCGAACGTGGGCGACGGATTGACTCTGCAGCCAGTGATCCGTTGATAAGGATTGGGCTTCAGCCATGCAGTCGGGCTTCTTGCTCGAGCCTCGGTTCGCTTGGATTCAAATCGTCCGGTGATTCCACCGAGTTTCTGCGGTATTGCTTGTCGCTGTGGACTTGCTTCGAATTTGTGTTGCCAACTCGTCAGCTCGCGCAAACAAGGCCAGAACCTGTGCTCTTACCTTAAGTAGTTCGGCATATTCCGGTGAGTCATCGATGCGGTCTTCCTTGAGACGCTGCGAAATATGGTTCCCGATCAGCCTCTCCCGCCGGGAACACTCCGCCTCGCCGAGCTTGAGAGAGCGTAGATGGGTTTGCCATGTTTTATTTCCCTTCCTGGAATTGCAGGGTTTACAGCACGGCAACAGATTCCCCAACCGATGCCCAAAACCACTGAAAACGGTTTTTCTTACCGTGGCATTCAAGTGGTCCCATGTTTCAGCAGGCGCGGCACAATAGACACATTTCAGGTCAGCGTCAGGGTCTTGTTCAAGATGCAAAATTGATTCGCGAACGAGCGTTTCATCGTAGGCATCGCATGGAGCTACTGCGGCAGCAAAAGCGTGATTCACCGTGGTTCTTCTTCTGCCGAGAATCGAATAAGGCTTCAGGTGCTGCCGGATTGCGGAGTATCGCATTTCCTTTGAGGATACCGAGCGATAGTCTCATGATCGCGGCCGAATTCCCGACGCACACCGCGCCTTAGGCGCCCTGCGCCTTCGCCTGACGCCGCAACTCCAGGATGAGACTCATCACCTGGTTCTCCAGCGTGTCGCGCGTTTGCTGAAACGCCTGAAGCTGCCGCCCGTAAGGATCGGCAATCTCCCACACCAGCACTTTCTTCGGTTGCACGCCGGGCAGGGGATAGCCAGACATGTTGACTACCAAGTCCGCCAACGCCGCTACCGAAGGGTCATACCTCTTCGAGACGTGCCGCGAAATATCGATATTCTTCTCCAGCATCGCCACAATGCTGTTCGAAGGCACTTTGGGCACGGGCGCGATGCCGCGGCTCTCCGCAAAGAGAATGTCAGACCCATAACAGTTCGCGAAAGCCTCCGCCATGGGGCTCCGGCAAACATTACCGATACAGACAAATACGACCCGCTTCAGAGCTTGCTGAGGAATAATCGATGTACCCTCGAATCTTGAGTAAGTTCCGGGTGGAACGTCGCCACCAGATGCCGGCCTTGTTCCACGAGCACCGGGTCTCCATCATATTCTGCAAGCACTTTCACTTCCGGTCCGGTGCGCCGAATGATGGGAGCCCGGATAAATACCGCCTCCACATCGCCTTCGCCCGCCCGTGTCTGAAATTCCGGGGCCGGAGAAAGGTTCGCCACCCGGCTGTCAATCTGCCGTCCATAGGCATTTCGCTCCACCGTCAGGTCCATCGCGTCCAGACTCTGCTGCGCTGGATTGACGACTTCCTTCGCGAGCAGAATCGCCCCCGCGCAGGTTCCGAAGACCGGCTTGGTCCGCACAAACTCCGAGAGAGGCTCCATCAGATTCATCATGTTGAGGATCTTGAGCATCGTGGTGCTCTCGCCCCCCGGAATCACGAGCCCGTCGACGGAGCCGAGGTCCTGAGCCGTGCGGCATTCCACTGCCTCACCGCCGGCCGATTCAATGGCTTTGGCGTGCGCGTCGAAGTCCCCCTGCAGCGCGAGGACTCCGACGCGTTTCTTTTTCTCCGGCATGGCGCGTTACCACCCGCGAGTCTGCATGAGCTCGCTTTCCGGCAGCTTCGAAATCTCGAGGCCCGGCATCGCCGTCCCCAGCCCTTCGCTCGCTTCAAGCAGCTTCTGCGGATCTTTGTAATACGTCGTCGCCATCACAATCGCCTTGGCGCGCGCGGCCGGATCTTCGCTCTTGAAGATGCCCGAACCCACGAACACCGCTTCGGCGCCCAGATGCATCACGAGTGCGGCGTCGGCCGGAGTCGCAATGCCACCCGCCGAGAAATTCGGTACCGGCAGCTTGCCGTTTTCCGCCACCCACTCCACCAGTTCGAGCGGCGCCTGCAGCAGCTTCGCTTCATGCACCAGCTCTTCCTTGCCGAGTACGGTGAGCTGCTTCATCTCTTTCACGATTGTGCGCATGTGCCGCACGGCTTCCACGATATTGCCCGAACCGGCTTCGCCCTTCGTCCGGATCATCGCCGCGCCTTCCGCAATACGCCGCAGCGCTTCGCCCAGATTTCGCGCACCGCAGACAAAAGGCACCTTGAACGTGCGCTTGTCGATGTGGTGCTCCTCATCGGCCGGCGTCAGCACTTCGCTTTCGTCGATGTAGTCGCAGCCCATCGCTTCCAGAATGCGCGCTTCCATAAAGTGCCCAATGCGCGCCTTCGCCATCACGGGAATTGAAACCGACGCCATGATCTCGCGCATCATGCTGACCGCGGACATGCGCGCCACGCCACCCTCTTTGCGAATATCGGAGGGCACGCGTTCGAGCGCCATCACGGCGCACGCGCCCGCCTTCTCCGCAATCACGGCCTGTTCGGCGTTGACCACATCCATGATCACGCCGCCCTTGAGCATTTCAGCCAGGCCGACTTTGAGCCGGAATTCTTCGTTCTGCAGCATTTTCTTATTGTTCTCCTCTGATTCGTTTTCTTAAACAACGGCGAGCGTCGGCCTGGACGCTTCGTCACGCAAACTCATTGCCTGATCCACCACGCCCCCCAGAATCTCGATGCCGCGGCGGATGCGCGCGGGGTCCAGCCCCGCAAAGCTCAGCCGCAGCCCTTGATCGAGGGGACGAGAAACCGAAAAATAACGCCCCGGCAGATAATCGACCCCCGCCTGCCGCGCCAGTCCGCGCAGCGCGCCTGCATCGAGCCCGGCGGGAAGATCGATCCACATATTCATTCCGCCGCCCGGCAAAAGCCAGCGGCACTCCGCCAGATGTCTCTGGCACGCCTGTTCCACGGCGCGAAGCTTCTCCCGGCCCGCGGCAATCGCCGTCGCCTCATGCTTCTCCAGCCGCCCGGATTCGGCGAACCGCAGCAGAAACGCCTGCGACAACTGATCCGTATGCAGATCGGTCAGTTGCTTCAGCTCGGCGGCCCGTGCGATCACCGGCTTCGGTGCAATCACCCAGCCAACCCGCACGCCGGGAAACGCGATCTTCGAAAAGCTTCCCAGCAAAATCACGTTCGAATCGAGCGATTTCAGACGCGGCAGCTTTTCCCCTTCCTGGCGGTAGATGAGATCGCTGTAGATATCGTTTTCAATCACCACTGCGCCTGCCGCCCGCGTCATCGAGACGAAGGCCGCACGCGCGGCCGCCGGAATGGTAGCGCCGGTCGGATTCTGGAATGATGGCGTGACGACAACGATGCGGACTCCCGCATCGAGCGCCCGCCGCAGCGAGGCGAGATCCATGCCGTCGCCCGTGACCGGGATTCCCGTGAGATCCGCGCCGGCGTCGAGAAAGAGATTGCGCAGCCCCGGATAAACCGGATCTTCCACCGCAACCTTCGTTCCAGGCCGCGCGAGAGCCCGCCGCAGAATGTCGACCGCCTGCTGGCAACCGTTCGTGATCAGGATGTCGTCATCGGGACCGGCAACGCCCTGCGTACGCGCCCGCTCCAGCAGCCACGACCGCAGCGGGTCGTAACCCAGCGGCGACCCCAGCTGGAGCAGCGATTGCAGTTCCAGATGGGAGAGAACCTCATCCGCGCACACGCGAAACTCGTCGACAGGAAACAAATCTTCGGATGGACGGGAACTGGTGAAGTCGATCGCATTCGACGCCGGCGAACCAGCGGACCCGAATAATGAAGGGGTCAGTATCCGGTTCCATTCAATCGCCGCCGGTTTCCGAGCGGTACTGCCACGGACAAAACTTCCGCGCCCAACCGCGCCTTCGATCAGCCCTTCCGACTCGAGCCACTCATAAGCAGCCGACACGGTAGTCCGGTTCAGTCCAAGTTGGCCAGCCAATTCGCGCGTTGGCGGCAGCCGGTCGCCAGCCTGTAGTTCGCCATTACCAATCAGCCGCTGGACGTACTGCCCCAACTGCCGGTAAATTGGTGTCTCTGACGAGCTATCGAGTTCAGGCCGGAACTGCACAAGTCAAGTTTACCATCCATATTGGACTGTTGCAAGATCATCCAATTACTGGAGTAGAATGAGTATCGGCCGGGACATGGGGAAAAAATGGGTTCGTTTATGCTTTTTCGGATTTGCGTGTTTGGGCGTACTTTTAGCCCAAAAGACTCAACAAGATAAGCTATCCCAGACCCTGAAGCTGCCCGAAGATCCACCGCTCGTCGCAGTCGGCGAGACCGGCCGCCTCACCTTTCAGGTGTCGCCGCTTTCGGGCAAAGGACTACTCTCCGAGCAGACCCGCGAAGCCCTCAAAGCCATTCTCAAGCTCAACGGGAACTCCCCGATCATCCATATTCGTGCCTTTTCCGCGGGAAGCGGTGACCTGCGTCGCATCCCGCAGATTGTCGCCGACGTCCTGGGCGACAAACACTGGCCGCTGCCCTCGATCAGCGTGATCCAGGCGGGGGCGCTGGCGCAGGACGATGCGCAGGTGGTGCTGGAGGCGGTTTCCCAATCGAAGAAAGAGGTCAGCAAGGAGGGCCTGACTTTTCTTCCTGCGGAAACGGTCACTGCCGAGAAGCCCGATTCGCCGGTTAAGCCGCTGCTCCAGAAAGCCATCGATCAACTCGCGGGAAAAATCAGCGGACAGCCGGCCGCGGTCACCTGTTACGTCAGCATGTTCGAAAACGGTCAGGATCTTCTCCGAATGGTGCAGGCTCGCTTCGCCGGCGCCGCGGTCAATCTGGTGCAACCGCGCCGTCTTCCCTGGCGCACAGCCGCCGCCTGCGAAGGTGTGGCCCGAACCGGCACATCCGCGACGCGTCTCGCTTTCTCCGGTACGCAGGTTGCTTTCGGCCCGGAGGAGAAAGACGCCGCGCTCGCCGCCGAACGCCTCGATCGCGCGCTCGCCGAAGCCGGCGCATCCGCCACCAAAGACGCCGCTCTCGTGCGCTTCTATATCCTGACGCCGGAAGCTGGAGCGATGGCGCAGAAGCAGGCGCCCGGAGCGCTGATTCCCGTCGAAAACGTCGCCGCTTCCACCGCCGGCTTCGCGCTCGACGCCGTGGCTCCTGTTCGCTGAAAAATCTCTATATACTGTCACCAATATGTTCTGTGCAGCGCTTCTGCTTGTCTTCACTGTGAGTTTATTCGGTGCTCCGGGCGGCCGCCTCTATTACCTGACCCTCGGGGGGCGAGGCAGTGGAGGCCGCGTCGTATCGGTAAACGATGACGGCACCGAGCTTACCACGCTTGTCCCTGACCGCAAGGCGGGTCCGGATGGAATCGTTGTGGATATCGCGGCGAAGCGCATTTACTGGACGAACATGGGGCGTCCCGCCGACAACGACGGCACCATCGAAAGCTCCGCGCTGGATGGCAGCGATGTGAAGACCATTATTCCCGCAGCCGGAACCTGGACGCCGAAACAACTCAAGCTCGATGCGAAGCACGGCAAGCTCTACTGGTCCGACCGTGAAGGCATGCGGATCATGCGAGCCAATCTCGACGGTTCCCACATCGAAACGCTGGTGGAGACGGCAAAAGGCGACGACGCCCGCAAAGACGCGCGCAACTGGTGCGTGGGGATGGCGCTCGATGTCGATGGCGGCAAGATGTATTGGTCGCAGAAGGGAAGCGGCGGCAACGGCCGCATCTTCCGCGCTAATCTCGATGGCTCTCAGATTGAAACGTTGTTCGACCATCTGCCGGAGCCAATCGATATCGATCTCGATATCGCACATCGCACGATGTACTGGACCGACCGCGGCGATCCGCCGGATGGCAACAGCGTGAGCCGTGCCCCGATGGATCCGGGCAAAGGCAAACAGGAAATCCTGGTTCGCGGACTGAAAGAAGGAATCGGTATCGCGCTCGATCTGAAAGACGGGCGAATGTTCTACACCGATCTCAGCGGCAACGTTTACAGCGCGCGGCTGGACGGTTCCGACTGCAAAGTACTGGTTGCGGGTCAGGGCGCCCTGACCGGAATCACCTGGGTCGGTAGAGACGTCAGTTCATCTGCTCCATTCACGCCATAAGGCGCAAGCGCCAGCTCGATCCAGTCGATCTGGCGCGATGGCTGCGATGCAGCAGGATCACCGGTCAGCGGGCCGAGCCGAAGCGCCGGCGGCGTGGCTTGAACGAAAAGGCAGGCTTCGCGTTCCGCGACGGCATGACGATCACGGGCGCCGCAGCCGGGCGCTCTTCGCGTTGAATACCTTCCGGCAATTCGCGCCGCTGGAGTGATGTCTTCAATACGCGCTCGATCGCGCGCACGTCTTTGTGCTCCGCGCTGGTCGCAAAAGTGGAAGCCACGCCGGCAGCACCGGCGCGGCCCGTGCGGCCCACGCGGTGAATGAAGTCTTCCGGCGCCTGTGGCAGATCGTAATTCACGACATGCGCAATGTCATCCACGTGGATGCCGCGCGATGCCACGTCGGTGGCGACGAGTACGCGGAATCGGCCTTCCTGAAATCCCTTGAGCGCGGCGTTGCGCTGGTTCTGCGAGCGGTTGCCGTGAATCGCCGTGGATTTGAATCCCGCGGTGTTGAGCTTTTTCGCCAGCTTATCCGCGCCGTGCTTGGTGCGGGCGAAAACCAGCGACGAGCCCTGATGCGTTTTCAGCAGGTGCTGCAGCAGGCTGAGCTTGCGGTCATGTTCCACCTGATACACGTGCATTTCGATGGTGTCGGCCGGCTTCGTCGTGGAGCCAATGGCGACGCGCTCGGGGTTCTTCATATGTTTCGCGACCAGCGCCGAAGCGGTGGAATCGAATGTCGCTGAGAAGAACAGCGTCTGGCGGGCTGCCGGCGTGGCGCGAAGAATGCGCTCCACGTCTGGCAGAAAGCCCATGTCGAGCATGCGGTCGGCTTCATCGAGCACCGTGATTTTGATGGTGTCGAGCGAGACCAGCTTGCGCTGGAGGAAATCGACCAGCCTTCCGGGCGTCGCGATGAGGACCTGAGCGCCGCGGCGAATCGCCTGCAACTGCGGGTTCTCACCCACGCCGCCGACGACGGCGACCGCGTGAATGCCGGTACCTTTCGCCATGGCGGAGAAGGCGTCAAAAATCTGGATGGCGAGCTCACGCGTCGGCGTCAGAACGAGCGCCTGCGGTTTGGAGCCGAGCGGCCCGCGGGAAAGCGTTTCGATAATCGGAAGCGAAAACGCGAGAGTTTTTCCGGTCCCGGTCTGGGCGGTGGCAACCACGTCGCGGCCCTGAATGGCTGCGGGGATGGACTGCGCCTGGATGGGAGTCGGAGTCGAGAAGTTCGCGGACGCAAGGTTGCGGCGCAGAACGGGTGATGCAATCAAGTCAAAAAAAGTTGTCATTTAGAAGCGATACAGAACAGAAACGGCGGGAAAAAACGCGGATCTACTTCGTGTACATCTTCACTTTAGCACGCCGCCTCTGAAAAAACGCGAGGCCGGTGATTGAAGTGAACAGCAGCAGCCAGGTGGCGGGCTCAGGTGTGGCGAGATTGGAGTTGCCGGTGGTGGTGCTGAGCGCGCCCCGGAAGATATCGCCGCTCTCGAATTCCGCGGTCTCGCCGCTCACGGCTTTCGCAATCAGCTCGCCGTCGATCTGCCCATTCGTGCCGGTAAACGTGGCGAGCGGGGCCAGGATGGAACCGTAAAATCCCATGCTGCTGGTGGAAAGCGACGTGGCTGCGCCGAAGTTAAAGATGGTATTGGCCGCCGACGCACCCCCCGTGTAGTTGATCTGGCCATTGCTGAACGAATCCGAGGTGCCGGAGACATCGACGACCACCGTTGCGCCGGACGGAGCGTTGATCGTGATGCTGTTGAGGCTGCCGCCGGTCACGTCGAAAACGCAAACGGTGCAATTGGATGCCGTCAGCGTGTAATTCGACGAATTGCCGGTGACTGTACCGTTTGCCGCCATACCTGTTAAGGCGTTCGAGAGCTGAGTCAGAGAGGTTGCGGCCGAGACGAAATCGATCGGGAGTGAGCTGCCGTTCAGAGCGGTGGAAGTTCCATAGACATTCACGTTGCCTGAGGGCGCGCTGCCGTAGTGGAGATTCCCATCCACCGTGAAGGTGCCGTACAAGGTGGAAGACGTAGCGCCGCCGACCCAGGCGTTGCCATTCACCTGTCCACCCGCCAACGTCAGGCTGCCACCGACGACCAGTCCGGATATCGCAGGGCTGGCGGCGCCAGGGGTTTGGTCGAAGCCCATCGAGCCCAGGGATGCGAAGCTCCCGCCCACTGCCGCGGACCCCTGGATATCACTCCAACCCAGGGTTGAATAGCTACTGAAAACAAAAACGTTATATCCTGCGGCGGCACCCAGGGACCAGGCGGTATCGGCGTAAGAAGGAATGGCCGCCAAAAGCACCAGCACTCCGAGGGACCAGCGGATAAACTTCATAGTTCAATGGTCACACGGGTACCGGGGTTTCGACAAGGTTAACAGGTACGTTAGTACTGGTCCGCGAAGGTGGCATGAAACCTTCTTCAGTGCGCCTTCATCGGGTCTGCCGAGACCGTCCAGCCTGTTTTTTCGGACGCGTTCTGTTCTTTCAGCCAGGTGAGCAGCGGCTGAAAGTATTCGATCATCGCCGAGGCGTCGATATGGTCCTCGCCGGTCATGGCTTTGAGGGTCTCCTGCCAGGGTTTTGAGGCTCCGGCGGCGAGCATCGCTTCGAGCTTGTCGCCGGCTGCCTTCGAGCCATAGAAGGAGCAGCGGTTCAGCGGCCCTGTATACCCGGCTGCCCGGCACATCGCCCGGTAGAACTGGAACTGGTAGATGCGCGCGAGGAAGTAGCGGGCGTAGGGCGTGTTTGCCGGGATGTGGTATTTCGCGCCGGGGTCGAAATCGGCTTCGGAACGATCTACGGGCGGCGCGACGCCCTGATACTTTTCGCGGAGGGCCCACCACGCTTTGTTGTAATCGGCGGGCTTCACCTGGCCGGAGAAGACTTCCCAGCGCCACTTATCGATCAGCAGACCGAAGGGAAGGAACGCGATCTTATCGAGCGCAGTGCGAAGCAGGATCGGAAGATCGGCGGAGGCCGGCGGAATCTGCTGGATCAGTCCGATCTGCCTGAGGTATTCCGGAGTGACCGAGAGCGCGATGGCGTCGCCGATTGCTTCGTGGAATCCGTCATTGGCCCCGTTCCGGAAGAAGAACGGCTGGTTTTTGTAGGCGAGGTCGTAATAAATGTGGCCGAGTTCGTGATGGACGGTGATGAAGTCATCCGTCGTGCCATGGATGCAGAGCTTGAGGCGGACATCCTGGTCGAAATCGACATCCCATGCGCTGGCATGGCAGACCACTTCCCGGTCGCGCGGTTTGGTGATCATCGAGCGTTCCCAGAACGTTTCGGGCAGGGTTTGAAGGCCGAGAGATTTGAAGAAGTTTTCGCCGTATTCCACGATCTGGCGGGCGGTAGTTTTGTGCTGCTGGAGAATATCGCCGATATCGTAGGTGGCGGGCGCCGAGGGCGGCGCGACAATGTCGTAAATATTGCCCCATTCCTGAGCCCACATGTTGCCGAGCAGTTGCGCGGGAATCATGCCGTCCGCACGTTCGGCATCAGCGCCGTATTTCTGGATGAGCTTATGGCGCACGTAAGCGTGCAGCTCCTTATATAAGGGCTCGACCTGGGTCCAGAGGCGCTCGATCTCGGCGGAGAATTGTTCCGGCGTCATGTCATATCCGGCACGCCAGAGAACCCCGGTATCGGCGAATCCGATTTCGCGCGCGCCCTGGTTGGAGAGTTGGACGAAGCGGGCGTAGCGGTCTTTCATCGGAGCGCCGACCTTGCGCCAGCCGACCCACATGGCGGTGAGCTCTTTCGGGTCGCGCGATTTCGCCATGCGTTCTTCGAGATCGTCAATGCCGAGGCAGCTCTGCTGGGCGGCGGTATCCGGACAGTATTTGCCTTTGCCGTAACTGGCGTTCAGCGAGGATGCGGTCTGGGTGAGCTCTTCGCGCAGCTTTGCGTCATGCGGCGCGGGCATGGTGAGGGAGAGTTTGAGGAGAAGGATTTTGCGCCGCAGGTCGGCGGGCAGATTGAGGCTGGAATAAGCTTTCGATTGATCGACGAGCTCGGTGGTGCGGGCGATCAGACGGTCATTTTCGGCGGCGGTGAGGATGTCGGTGTCGTCAGTGATGTACGTCTCGTCTACCCACTCGGCGCGCGCGCCAAGGATGCTGAGTTTGAGACGGTCGGCTTCGGCGCGATCGACCCAGGCGCGGGCCGAAGCGACGGTGGGAGCGGCTTTGGTTTGGGCAAATGCGGCAATACCGGCGATTGTGGCGGTGCAGATGAGGAATCGGTGAGGAAAGCGCATTTGTTCGGAGTGTAGCGCACCAGAGCGCGGACGGTGCTATTTTCAGATGTGACGGTGAAGCGGACCGCTTCATCTGTATTCATGGGGACATTGACAATGAAATCGCCGGCCCTGATTGCCGGAAATGACACCCTTGGCGTTATTGGAGCCGGGGTGATGGGACGAACGCTGCTGCGCGGACTGTTCGATGCGGGAGTCCTGCCGCGCGATCGCGCGTGGGCGTCGTCAAGGTCGAAAGAGACCTGCGAATCGGCGGCTGAAGAGCTGGGAATCGCTGTCGAAAGCGACTTTGCGAGCCGCGTGCCGGATGCGGGGCTGATCCTGATTTGCGTGAAGCCGCGGCAGATTGCCGGTGTTGCGGCTGCGCTGAAGGCGGCCGGTCTGAAACCCGGCACGCTGCTGATTTCGATCCTTGCCGGCACAACGATCACGCAACTGGAATCGATGCTTGGCACGGAGAATCCGTGGGTGCGCGCAATGCCGAACACGCCCTGTGTGGTTCGCGAAGGAATGACCGCTGTTTGCGGCGGCACGCACGCCACGCCCGATCATCTGGCGAAAGCGCAGAGGATATTCGAGGCGGTCGGCACATGCATCGCGGTGGACGAAGGCTACTTCAACGCCATCACGGCGCTGAGCGGCAGCGGACCCGCGTTTCAGTACCTCATTATGGAAGCGTTCGCCGATGCGGGGGTTCGCGTGGGTTTGCCCCGGCACATGGCGCTCACGCTGGTGGCGCAGACCGCAATCGGCGCGGCGCGCATGGTGCAGGCCACGGGACGTCATCCCGCCGCACTGCGTGACGACGTGACCACGCCCGCCGGCTGCACGATCGGCGGGCTGCTGATGCTCGAAGACGGCAAGATCCGTTCGGTGCTGGCGCGCGCGATTGAAGAAGCGACGAAAATTGCCGGCGATCTCGGCAACGCCGCATCCGCCCACAAGGAGAAGCGGCATGCCTAGCGCGCGAACGGAATCCAGGTCGGAAACGCTGATTGCCATCGAGGACCAGTGGGGCGCGCACAATTACCATCCGCTCGATATCGTGGTGAGCCGCGCATCGGGAGTCTGGGTCTATGACGAAGAAGGACGGCGCTATCTCGATTGCCTGAGCGCGTATTCGGCGCTCAATCAGGGGCATTGCCATCCGCGCCTGCTGAAGGTGATGCGCGAACAGGCGGAGCGGGTCACGCTCACATCGCGCGCATTCCGCAACGATCAGCTTCCGCTCTTCTGCCGTGAACTGGCCGAGCTCTGCCGCATGGAAATGGTGCTGCCGATGAACACCGGCGCGGAAGCGGTGGAAAGCGCAATCAAGGCCGCGCGCCGCTGGGGCTACCGGAAGAAGGGAGTCGCGGCGGATCAGGCGGAGATCATCGTCTGCCGGAATAATTTCCACGGCCGCACGACGACCGTGATCAGCTTTTCATCGGAACAAGCGTATCGGGATGGCTTCGGTCCATTCACGCCGGGGTTTCGTATCATTCCCTTCGGAGATGCGAAAGCGCTCGAAGCGGCGATCACTCCGAATACATGCGCGTTTCTGTTCGAGCCGATCCAGTGCGAAGCCGGCATTCTGTTTCCGCCCGCCGGGTTCCTGAAAGAAGCGAGCGAAATCTGCCGGCGCCATAACGTGCTGCTGCTTGCGGATGAGATTCAGACCGGGCTTGGCCGCACCGGCGAAATGTTCGCGTGCTGGCATGAGGATGTGCAGCCCGACGCGTTCATTTTGGGGAAGGCGCTTTCGGGCGGCTTCTATCCGGTTTCGGCGGTTGTGGCAACGCGCGAGGTGCTTGGTGTGTTCGAGCCAGGCAGCCATGGCAGCACGTACGGCGGCAATCCGCTGGGCTGCGCGGTAGCGCGCGAGGCGCTGCAGGTACTCAAAGATGAACGGCTGTGCGAACGTTCGCGCGAACTGGGAACGTGGTTTCTCGGGGAGCTGCGGACGATTCGTCATGAGGCGATTCGTGAAATCCGCGGCGTCGGCCTGCTTACGGGAATCGAGCTGACAGGCGCGGCGCGCCCTTATTGCGAACGATTGATGCATCTCGGGTTGCTCTGCAAGGAGACGCACGAACACGTGATCCGGATTGCGCCACCGCTGGTGATTTCGCGGGAAGATCTCGAATGGGCCGCGGCCCGCGTGCGCGAAGCCTTCTCAGTATGATTTCCGGCGGCCGACGGCGTTGAGAGCGTCAGCGAATACTGGCACGAAGCAGTCTTCGTTGGGGCGTTGTGGCTTGTATCGGGCTGAAGCCCGCCATGCAGCGCCGAAGCTCTGCCCCACAATTTACGCCTTGCGGGCGCGAAAACGAAAAGCGTGGGGCGGCATCCGATCGATCTCGATATCGCGGAATCCTGCTGCTTCCAGACGCCGTGGAAACGTAGCGGGGTCGACCATCACCATCGTGTCGAAGACGTGGAGCAATCCGAAGACCTTGTTGTAAAGGCTGTCTGCGCCTGCAAAGGTCCCGCCGGGCCGGAGCACGCGCGCCGTTTCCGCCAGCAGCCGGTCCTGCAGGTCCGGTGAGGGGACGTGGTGCAGCATGGTGAAGCAAACCGCGCTATCGAATGAGCCGGAAGGCAGCGAGGTCGCGGTTGCATCTTCGCAGAGCACCGAAACGTTCTGCGCCGCGATGCGCCGTTGAAGTGACTTCGCGAGCCTCTGATCTTTTTCCACGCAGGTGAGGTGCGGAACGCGGGGGAGGAGGATGCTCGTGACGGCGCCGGGACCGGGTCCGATTTCGAGTACGTTCGCCCCGAGTGAAACGCCGTCGAGCGTCCATGGAACCAGCCTGTTTTCGAGGAATCGCTTCCAGACAGAGGATCCGCAGATGCAGCGATGGAGCAGGTTCATGGGCTTCAGCCCGCGCGCAAGGCAGACGGCGGGTCGAGTGCGGCGGCGCGCCGCGAAGGAATCCACCCGGCGAGCAGAGCCACCAGTGCCAGCGTAACAGGCGCCAGTGCGGGCGTGACCGGATCGTGCGGACCGATGCCGAACAACAGCGTCCGAATCAACCCGGCGAGCAGCAATGCTCCTGTGATTCCGACGGCGACGCCCACCAACACGGGAACCGCGGCGCTGCGGAAAACAAGAGACATGATGTTGCCCGGCGTCGCGCCGACCGTGACGCGGACGCCGATCTCGCGGATTCGTGATTTCGGCCTGTGCTCTGGTGAGGCTGACGCCGGGCTTCAGGAGCGCGAGGCAACCGAGGCAGCGGCCGTTGCCACCGTTCGCGGCCGGCGTGATGGTGAGGGACGCCAGATGTCAATGCCGCGAATCGGCCGATCAGAGGCTTCGGACCCAGCATGTCGAGAACGCCGGGCTCCGCGCCAATGTCGCTCAATTCTTCTGTGCTGTTGTCATCGGTCAGTACGGCGTGGCCGGGAACAAAGACGGCCATCTCCGTGAACGCGTCTGTGCGGGATTTCCAGGCATAGAAATTGCGCGGGGCCACGGTGCCATGCCGATACTCGCCTTTCTGTTCCCAGCGCATGACCAGGCGCGCGGCTTTCGCGCAGGGCGGGGGTCCGCAGAATCAGGAAGTCGAGGGTGCCCTGGAGCAGGTCGATACGCGGTGTGGGGCCGGTCATTCTGTAGTCGGTCTACTCAATGTTGAGTAGGATGTCTACAGAAAATTGGGTCCGGCAGATTACCGAGGCTGAACGATCAGCTTTCCGGTGGTCAGATCCCGGCGGTATCGGGAGAGAAACGTCCAGATGTCGGCAGCGGCTGGCTTGAAGTTCCAGTGCCCATAGGGATCGAGAGCAACGAGTTTGATCATGACTCCCTGCCGGTTCGAGAGAGTCCCTGTCATCGCGCGCACGCCGCCGAGTGCACTCCAGCCGGGGCCAGCGAGATTCAGGCCAAAATATTCGTTCACTTTGAGGTCGGGAGCATCGGGAATCTGAATATCGTCGAGCAGAGCGTAGGCCCGAATGATGTTGTAAAAGCTTCGCGCGGAATCGCTGACCGGCAGGGGCTTATACATGTCGTGCGTACCGGCGATGGAATAAGCGGGCAAGTAGTTGCCGTCTTTCTTCATCTTCTTCGCCGTTTCAATCAGAGCCGCCGTGCCGAACGGTGCTGAAGAGCCTTCGACGCCTGCAATGCGGGAGACGTTATCCATTCCCCAGTTGAAGGAATTCATCGCGCCCGCCGAAAGGCCCGTCAGATAAACCCGGCTGGGATCGATCTGCGGATATTTCGCGAGGAGCTTATCGAGGAGCGCCATGGTTCCGGTTTCGCCGATCGGCGGGAAAACAATCTTTTCCTGAGAGGTGCGGCCCTGCCATTCAATGGAGGCCAGAATGATATTGTTCTTCGCGGCAATTTCGGGCCATCCCGCGCTCTCCCCCTGAATGCGCGGATCATTCATGTTGCCGTGCATCATGACGACGAGAGGCACGGTTTTCGCCGGCGCATTGTTCGCCTTCGCCGGGACGTATTCATATCGGAGCGTCAGGCCGAACCCGGGCAGTTCTTCCGTGACCGCCTGATAGCGGATGCCGAGTTCGTCATACATGACGTAAGGCTCCAGTTCCCAGGGCTCGGTGTATTTGAGCGGATCGAACGCCGGATTGTAGGATTCGATGCGGCTCATGTAGAGCCGATAGTTCCTGCTGAGCACCGTCTTCCACGCGTTCTGAAATGCCTGGGAAAGATTCTCTTTCGCATCGCTGAGCCTGCTGACTACCACCCGTTGCAGTTCTTTCTCCGGCGCCGGGTTCGTGTATGTGGCCGCGGCGGAGTCCTGCGTTTTCCTCGTGGCGCCGTCGGCGTCCATATATAGCTTTGCGACGGCGGTACTCGAAGCGTGCACGTAAGCTGGAACCGGAATGTCCGATGAAGTGCCGGGCGCAATCGACCCGCCGTAGGTCAGGATTCCAGCGACCGCGTATGCGTGCTTGGCAATCACGTTGTTGACGAAAGTCGCGCCGGCGCCGACAGCGAGAATCTTCAGGTTTGAGGAGCGGTGCGATTTCAGGAAGTTCTGGTATGCGGTGAAATCGGCGGCTTCGTCGTAAGCAGTTCCGTTCACCGGGCCGACGACGAACGCGCGCGTCTTGTATTCCAAAAGATGCGGGGGAAGACCGAGGCTCTCCAGCAGCGCCCTCGCCTGATCCGGCGTCGACTGATTATCGGTGTAGATCAGGTACATCGGCCGGTAGCCAGGATCGCGGTCCTGAATGGTGGAGGCGGCGGTGTGGTCCTCGGAATAGATCACGGGGTCGTCGATCGATGCAGCCGGAAGGGCGAAGGCCAGGAGTGCAAGCACACCTGTGCGAAATAGAGTGAGATTGGTCATCTTGTTTCCGGTTCAGGCAGGTATGCGGAAGAGTTTCACGCCGTTGGTCCAGGTGACGGTACGAAAGACCTCCGGAGCGGCTAGTTGCTTCAGCAGCGCGAGCGTTTCGCGTGCGACGCACTTACCGGCGAGCCGCGCCGCTTCCGGATTATTCCCCTGGGAAATACCGGCGCCATTGCCGTCCGCGCAGGCACAGTCGCTGCCGAAGATCAGCTTGTTCCGGTGCCTCGCAATGAATCCACGGGAGAAGTCCTTGTCGCGCGAGAGCGCATTGTTGCCCGAGTTGGCGGACATATCGCCGTAGAAGTTGGGGTAATCGGAGAGGAATTTGTCCGTCAGGCCGCCTGGCTTGATGGGGCCCTCGGGATAACCTCGATCCGTTGGGACAACGGCGCTGATATGGGCCCAGAAAAGATCGCCGTGGCCGATGAACGTCGTTTTCGGAAACGCTTTCAGGACCTGATCGAATTCGGGATACCCCGTGTTGTACGGCTGCTCGCCCTGAAAATGCGGAAAGGTCTGGATATGCATCATGACCGGGACCCCCATTTCGGCCGCGACATCATAGACCCGGCGCATCTCCGGCGAGTTCAGCGCCACATGGTATTTCATCTCCCCGATGCTGACGGCGCCATTCCTGAGAGCGTCGCGCAGAGTCTGCGGGGTATCCTCGCGCGATGGGTCGGCGCTCACTGAGCGGACAAAATGGCCGGACCGGAGTTCCATTTCCTGCTTCGCGCGGTCCTCAGCCGCCGCAGGCGTCAGCAGGACAGCGTTTGAAACGCCGCAGCCGGTGATGTGCGTGTAGCAGGCGTCGGCGTTGCCGCGGAGGTGGAGATGCGTGTCGAGCACCGGGCCGCCCCAGTCCGGAGCGGATTGCGCGCGCACGGATGGGGCGGCAGCCGCCGTTGCGATCATCGCGCCAAGAAACTGCCGTCGATCCATCCGCCTCACCCCCACGTGTTGATTGCGGGCGCGCATTTCCGCCCACCAGACATTGTTTCGGTAAATGACGGCCAAATGCAAGAGTTGCTACGGCATCAAATCAGGTTATTGCGGTATCGACTACCATACTTTCGAGGCAACAATCTTCGGGGCGCCCCAATCGCCGTTCTCAAGGTCGGTTTCAATGACGATTTCGAGATTGCGGTTTTCCCAACCTTTTGGAGCCTGGGCTGCGAAGCGTTCCATGTTGCGGGGGTTGGTGACGAAGTCGGTCGCGGCGGCGCCGCCTCGTTCTCCCAGACCGGCGATGACGAACATGGTCTGTCCGGTTCGCGGCTCGGGAGCGCGGGCGATCAGGGCGTAATCGCGCGAGAGCGGTGCAGTCAGGGGTGCGTCCCAATGGCGCGCGGGAGACTGTCGATCGACGATCTGTCGGACCAATGTATTTCGATCGAGATTCAGATAGTAGGGAAATGAAGCGACCGCCTGCCATGTGAGGGGATTGTTGAATGCGCCCCGCAGGATAAAAGGATGTGGCCGCAGCCTCGCCAGCGCTACGTTTCTCGCCAGTTCGTATTCGAGCGAGGAGCCGTTCGAGGCGAAGTAGGATGCCAGTCTGGAATTGCTGTCGTTGACGATGAGGTAGAGCTTCGGATCGAGAATTTCCGTTACCCGACGCGTATCAGCGGCACCGGCGGATTTTGGGACGCCCATCAGGGTTTCCATCACGACGAGCGTGGGGGAATTCGTCAAGGCCGGCGCCCAGAATCGATGGAGCGGAGTGCGATCGGAGTGGAAGCGGGTGACAAGAGCGAAGGCAGCGGTCGCGAGGAGCAAGATTGCGGCTGTGGGTATCAGGATTGGGCGGAACCGGCGCCACCACGGGACGGATGGCTGAGCCTTTTCGACCGCGGGAGGCGTCGCGAACTGGAAGACAGGGACGTAGCTGCCGACTGGAAGAGTGATTCGCAATTCACCGCTGTGTTCGGGGCGGGAGTAATAATCGTCGAGCCGCTTCCGGACCTCGGACGCGGTGGTTCGAACCACGGGGTCGGTACTGGTGTCGTATTCCGGCTCACGGCCGAAAACCGTAATGCCGAGCATGCGCTCTTTTAGATCATCCGCGTTGCCCGCTGCCGTTTTCTCAACGACGTGGCGAAGAAGGGCGGGATAGCGGCGGCTGTGCTGGAAACCATCGCTGGCGAGGATTTTCTCCAGTTGGGAGAGGACTGCGGAGGTTTCAGGGCGAAGCACTGCGAGGTACCGAAAGGCATCGTAGCACGAACGGCGGCCATCTCTGACCGCAGTAAGTGCCGCATCACACGGCCACTCCGGCTGAAGTGATGCTAAGTTGGGCAGGCATCGGAAGAGCGGGGATAACCCTCTATGTCTCCTCGCCGTATGAGTGGCCCCTTCGAGTGCGGCGCTTCCGATGCAACTGATTGTGCTGCACGTTCGGCCGGAGCGCGGCGTCTTATGGGCGATGAGGCGACTTCCATTCATTTTGTTGCTCGCCGCGGCGGCGGCCGCCCAGCCTGCCGGGCCCAGGTTTGATGCTGTCTCGATTCACGAACTGGAAAGCCCATATCGTGTGCTGGGACAGCTCACGGTGTCCGGGAGTCTTGTAAAGCTCGAAGGTTATACGGTGGGAATGATGGTGGCTGCCGCATATGCGAAGGAGCGCTACCAGACGGCCACGCCGCCGCCGAAGCACTTCGCTTATTTCACGATTGAAGCGCGAGCACCTGGCGATGCCGCGCCGCAACCGGCGGCATTGCAGGCGATGCTGCGGAATATGCTCGCGGAACGATTCCGGCTCAAGGCGCATAAGGAGATGCGGAACGTCCCTGTATATGCACTGGAAGTTAGCAAGGGCGGGCCGCGTCTCAAGATCAGTGCGAGTTCCGGGAACTGCCGTCAGGTGTCAGGCCCGGTGATACCGACAGACAGAAACTACCGAATCTTTCAGGAAAATTGCCCAATCGACACGCTGATTCGAATGATCGGCGCCGATCGCCCGGTCATCGATAGAACTGGTCTGACCGGACTCTACGATGTCTCCATCTTCTATACGCCTGATTTCAGAATGAAGGACGGGAACGAGCCGGGAGACATTTCCATTCTCGATTCCGTCCATCAGTTAGGTCTGCAACTGGAAAAACGCGACGAGCTCATGGAGGTTGTCGTCGTT
>DASZVV010000353.1:0-17517 GCA_035546955.1 Bryobacteraceae bacterium | reverse complement strand
GATCTCACCTCCGTGGGTGGCAATTTCGCCAACACCGGCGAGAAATTCGATTTTTCGAACGTCCGAGGCTATAAGACGCTGGCGGAGGCGCTGGCCGACCCCGCGGTCGAGGTGGTGGATATCTGCCTGCCCACCGACCAGCACGTACCCGCCGCGACTGCGGCGCTTCGGGCGGGCAAGCACGTCCTGACCGAAAAGCCGATTTCGCTCGACGTTCCGAGCGCGGAAGCGCTGATCCGCGGAGCGGAGCAGAACGGCCGCATCCTGATGGCGGCGCACGTCCTGCGCTTCTTTCCGTCGTACGAGAAACTGGCGGAACAGCTTGCGGGCGCCGGTCCGGTGTGTTCAGCCCTGTTCCGGAGGCGCTGCGCCGCTCCCGCCTGGAGCCCCTGGCTGACCGACCCGAAACGCAGTGGCGGCGGCATCATGGATCTGCTGATTCATGACGTTGACTACTGTATCTCCCTATGGGGAATGCCCGAAGCCGTCCGCGCCCGCGGTCACCGCGACCTCCCGCGCGGAATCGACATCATCCATGCCGACCTGATTTATCCAAATCTCGGCCCGGTCATCGTCACCGGCGGCTGGCATCATCCGAGCGCCTATCCGTTTTCCATGGAATTCACGGTCACGGCCGATGCGGCGACGTTCGATTGGTCGAGCGCGACGAGCGAATTCCGCCGCTGCCGGGAAAACGGTGAAGGCGAGACACTTCCCCTGGCAGATCGCGATGCATTTGCAGCCGAGCTCGAATACTTTGCCGGCTGTGTCGAGAGGAAAGTACAGCCCGAACGGTGTCCGCCGCGGCAATCCGCGCAGGCCGTCGCGCTGATTGACAGGATGTTGGAATCGCGCGAAAAAAACGGCGCCGTCATCCGTACCGCGTAGCCCGCGGCTTTTTGGGAAACACATGCCTCAATCCGAACCACTTGAAACAGCTGTTATGTTCTGGGCGGGCGGCGAACCCGCGCAAACTATCGCCGAACTGAAGGAACTGGGAATTCACTCCGGGCAACTCGGAATTCCGGGAGATCTGGATTTCTCCTGCGCGCCCCGGTGGCGCGACGCGCTACGGGCCGCTGGTTTCCGGATCTACACCGTCTTCGCCGCCTATAACGGCGAGAGCTACGCGGACGTCCCGACGGTGCAGCGCACAGTCGGCTTCGTTCCGCCGGCCACCCGCGCGGAACGCGAGCGCCGCACGCTGGAGGTCAGCGATTTCGCGGCGGCGATCGGAGCGCCGGGTATCGCGACTCATATCGGCTTCGTTCCGGAATCGCCGTCCGATCCGGATTACATTGCCGTACGGGATATGGTCCGCCGGGTTGCGGATCATGCAGCTTCCCACAATCAGACGTTTGCGCTCGAAACCGGGCAGGAGCCGGCGAAAGTGCTGATGGCGTTCCTGAATGACGTTGGACGGGCAAACCTCGGGATCAATTTCGATCCCGCCAACATGATTCTCTACGGAACCGGCGATCCGATTGAGGCGCTGGGGATTCTGGCGCCGAAGGTACTGACGGTTCACTGCAAGGATGGCGACTGGCCGGAAGCCGGTGTTCCGGGGGCGCTCGGTCACGAAAAAGCCCTGGGCGCCGGTTCCGTTGGAATTCCGCGCTTTCTGGCTAAGCTGCGCGAGATCGGCTACCGGGGTCCGCTTTCGATTGAGCGCGAAGCCAGCGATCCGGCCCAGCGTATGGCGGATATTCGGTCAGCAATCGTACTGCTGACACAACTGAAGGCCTGAACTTCACAAATCCACAGGTACGCCCTCGTCAGATAACGGGGGTGCCGTATACTGAAGGCTCTGGTTCTCCAGCCCTTACCGTTCTGGAGGTACTAGTCCTATAGTTTGGTACTTCTGTGTCGGAAATCGCCGAACTTGTAGGAGAATAGGTAGGTCAGGTTACACCTTTATGCGACATCTTATCGTTGCCCTTACAGCGCTTGCGGTTTTTTCTGCTGCCTGCACCCGCGATCCTAATGTTCTCAAGCAGAAGTACCTGGAGAGCGGCAACAAATATTTCGAGCAGAAGAAATATAAAGAAGCCAATATTTATTACCGTAAGGCGCTCGATAAGGATAAGCGGTTCGGCATGGCGTACTACAAGCTGGCGCTGACCGATCTTGAGCTGGGTCAGGTGCCCAGCGCGGTCGGTATGCTGCAGCGCGCGGTGGAACTGCTGAAAAAGGGGACAGCGGAGTCGGACGATTCGACTCTGAAGCTCTCTGAAATCATGCTGATGGCGGCGCAGGCCGGCGGCAAGGATTCAGATCAGCTGATCGCCCAGGTTCAGCCGATGGTAGACGGGCTTTTGCAACGGAATCCCAATTCCTGGGAAGGACATAAACTGAGCGGCGATCTGGCCCTGCTCGGCGCCACGCAGTTCTTCCGGGATGGCAAAGCGCCGGATGCCAAAGCCCAGGTCGCGAAGGCAATTCAGGAATACCGGACGGCGCTCGCCGCCAAACCGGGCGATTATGTGATCACCCTTGCGCTCGGCCGTACGCTGGCGCTCGACGGCGAAACCCAGGAAGCGGAAGGCATGTTCAAGAGCCTGGTCGCTAAGGACAAAACGAACCTGAACGGCTATGTGGAGCTCTACCGCATTTATGTGGGGCAGAAGCGTCTCGATGAAGCCGAAAGCACCCTGAAGGCTGCGATTGCGGCAGTTCCGAAGGACACTTCCATGCGCCTCATGCTGGCGCAGTTCTATTTTGGAACCCACAAGCAGGACCAGCTGGTGAAGATGCTTAACGACATGAAATCGGACCTGAAGTCGTTTCCGCAGGCCTATTTCCAGGCTGGCGCCTTCTACATGCGCGTCAATCAGCTCGACCAGGCGATCAAGGAATACGAGGCTGGTATCAAGGCCGATTCGAAGAATACCAACGCTTATCTGAAGGCCGAAATTGAGGCCTACATCCGTCAGAACAACCTCACGATGGCGCAGTCGAAGAACAACGAGATCCTGAAGAACGATCCGAAGGATCCGGAGGCGAAGGCTCTTCGCGCCACCTTCATGATTGACAAAGGCCAGATCGATGAGGCGCAGACGGATCTGCAGTCGGTGGTGACGGCACGTCCGAGCAACTGGGTGGCGCGTTTCAATCTGGGCCGCACTTACTTCGCAAAGAATCAGTTCGCGGAAGCTCAGCAGCAGTTCCAGCGTTGCATCGAGCTCAACCCCGGCTATCTGCCCGCGCGCTATGCGCTAACGCAGGTCGCGATCGTGCTTCAGCAATACGATGAAGCCGTTCGCCAGGCGGATGAGATTCTGAAAATTCGCCCGGACAGCGTGCAGGGCCGCGTGATGAAGGCCGCCGCGCTGCAGCGCCAGTTGAAGTATGACGATGCCCGCAAGATGCTCAGCGAGGTTCTGGAGAAGAATCCGAATCAGGTGGAAACGCTGCTCGAAATGGGTGTGCTCGACCTGAATCAGAAGAAAAACAAGGACGCGCTCGAACACTTCAAACGCGCCTATGACGCGGCGCCCGGGAATATCCGGGGGCTGCTGGGCGAATCGAAGGCGCTTCTCGCCGACGGACAGGCCGACAAGAGCGTAGACCTGATTCGTCAGGCGGTGCAAAAGACCCCCTCATTCCAGCTCCAGCGCGAACTCGGGAACGCCCAGATGGCGGCCCGCCAGTTCGATCCGGCAATCCAGACCTATCTGGGCCTGGTGAACGGGACCAATGACATCAAGCTCAAGGGCGATCTGTGGAGCCGAGTCGGCGAATGCTACCGCTTCAAGGGCGATTACGACAAGAGCATCGAGTACATGGAGATGTCCGCCAAGGCTCTGCCGGATAACGCCGCGATCGCGACGAACCTGGCGCTGCTCTATGAAGCCAAGCAGGATGAGCAGCACGCCCGTACCTACTACGAAAAGGCGCTCAAGATCGATCCGAACAACCCGCTGGTACTCAACAATCTGGCCTATCTGATTGTCGAAACCAATGGCGATCCGACCCTGGCGCTTTCCTATGCGCAGCAGGCTCTCCAGCGGCTGCCGAACTTCCTCGAAGTCAAGGACACGATGGGCTGGATTTACATGAAGAAGAACATGCCGGAGAGCGCCATCGATTCGCTGAAGCCGCTGGTGCAGCAGGCGCCTCTGAATCCGATCTATCACTACCACTACGCGATGGCCCTGAATCAGAAGGGCGATACAGTTGACGCGAAAGCGGAATGCCAGCTTGCACTGGCTAACCGCCCCTCGAAACTGCTCGAAAATCAGATCCGCACATTGCAGGCAAGCCTGAAGTAAACCAGCGGATCGGGAAAAAACCAAAAGGGCGCTCCAGCGAATTCTCCGGAGCGCCCCTTTTCTCATTCAGACTGCAGGTCAGTAGCTGCGCGGCCGGTATCCCGGCCGGGCGCGAACCCGGAGCTTACGGGCAGTGTCGGTCACAATTTCGATGTTGACTTTGCGGAAACCCTCATTCGGATTTGGGGCGGGGTAATAGGTCAGAGCGTAGGAGTTCCCGATATCTTCGCGAATCGCATCGAACGCTTCCACCTGCTTCTGCCAGCTTCGGGCCCAGTACGCCTTACCTCCGGTACTCGATGTCAGGCGGCGGAAAACGCTGCTCGAAATCGGGTCTTTGTTGACGTCATTCGTCGAGATCACGTAAATCGGAATGCCTTCATCTTCGGCGACGGTGCGGACATCGTCGGGCGCTACCATGCTGGCATTGTCCGGGCCATTGGAAAACACGATAATCACTTTACGGCCTGGAACTTTGGCGGCGTCGCGCAGGGCGAGCAGCAGACCGTTGTAGAGGGCTGTATCGTCGCCGGCCACGGCGTTCCGCAGTCCGGTAATGGCGACCTGGTGGTCGCTGGTCAGTTCGGATGCGCGCGAGAGATTCCGGCTGAATGTATAGACCGCGATTGAGTCCGCTTTATCAAGCCCGCGGATGAAATCTCCGATCGCATCCTCCGCGTAGACGAACCCCCGGTACATGAAGTTGCTCGTGTCGAAAAGGACGAACACGCTGGTCCCCGCAAACGTGTCCGGCGTCTGGTCGCCGGCTTTTGCGGCTGTCGCCGCGGCGGGCGATTGTGGGGTGATCGGCTTGAGGGCGCCGCCTTCACCCACTTCCATCGCGGGGCGGTCGCCCTCAGCGAACGTGGAAAGCTTCTGCGGAATGCCGTCCTCGGTCACGCGAAAATCGGCGGGCTTGAGGCCGTTGACATACTTGCCCTTGCTGTCCGTTACAGTGAACGTCAGAACGACAAGATCGACCTTGGCGTGGAAAGTGGGGACGGTTTCCTGCGCCAGCAGCCACGCTCCCGTAAAAGCGGCGGCCACGCCGGCGCCGATGGCGGCGCTACCCGCGACCCGCCGATAGATGTTCCTGGTGATTCCGGGCATCAGGATCAGTTCCTCGCAGTTTCGTTGAGTTTTCCCGTAAGCGCGTCTTCGCCCACCGAGCGAAGGCTGCGCAGAAGCGCGGGCCAGTCTTCCAGATGAGATGCAAAGATTCTTTCGACGGTGAGCTGCGTCCAGTTCGGAACGAGCAGGGCCATTTCGGCGGGGCGTATGCCCATTTCATCGGCGATCTGCGCCCAATACAACTGGTTCGACTCCCAGCTTTCCGCCATGATGCGGCTGGAGTAACCCATGAGCGCCGGGAAAGTCCTGAGGTTCAGCAATTCCTGCCGGTAGGAACTTGTGAGGGTTGGTTTGGACGTTCCCCACGTCCGCGAAATCGCTTCGGGGCTGACCTGATCGGGAACCTCTGCCCGAAGCCGGGCGAGCGCCTGGCCACCGGGATCGTCATTGAGCATTGCTCCACTCAGCGTCTGGCCGATGACGTAAAGCTCGGAGGGAGTGAGAAGCTCGATGGCTCTGGCCACATTGCCTGTGGCGATCTGGCGGGCGACAGCGTCGTAGCGGATCAGACTCGCGGTGGATTCGACCGCATCCAGAACTTTTCCGCGAACCACGGGATCGACCGCTGCCTGCGCCAGCATCGATTCGGCGTGGCGCATGGTGGCTGAAACCCAGCGCAACTGTGCCGGCGTAACATCCCAGTAGCGGGGAATCGTGGCGGAGAGAATCATCTGCGGTACCAGGTCGCCCCAGATCAGCGCCTGCGTCTGCGTCGGCACGAGGAAGTCCTTCTCGGCTTCGGCGAGCGCGTAAGGAAGAGCGGAAAGCGATCCGATGAGCCGGCCGCCCGCACTCGATGGCCATCCGCTTCCGTACATGGAGGTCGCCTGCCAGGCGTGATCGCCACCCTGTGCGCCCACGAAATCGTGGCCGCGAACAAACAAAGGATTCGTGAGCAGGATTTGAGCTCCGGGCGGGGCGTAACGAATGTAGTTATAGCCCACGATGGTGTCGCGCAGGGCGGGCGCCAGGAGGCCGCGGATTTCCTGAAGTTTCGCTGGGTCCTTCGAGGCCTTATCGATCTGCGCCCGCAGATTTAGCTTGCGCTGATCGTTAATGTGGCGGTCCACCCAGTAGCCGAACGCCTGCGAGCCTTTTTCCTCGAAGGTCATGGAAGAGCGCGGCATCTGGATGTCATTGGCCTTGGCCGCCAGACGCGCGGCGAGCTGCGCGTTCAGCTTCTCGCCCTTTGCCACCGCTTCCAGATTGTCGGAGAGCTCGAAGATCGTATCGGGCGAAAACAGGGCCTGAGCGTCAAAGAAGCGCTCCTGCTGTTTGATCAGATCACTCTGGATTTCCTGGTCCGCGCTGCGCGAACCCCCGGCCAGAAGCGCCATGATGCGTTCATGAACCGGCCCTGCTCCGCCCGCACCCGCACTCTCCAGCAGAGAGCTCAGGCCGTGACGGCCGGCATCGAACAGCTCTCGATTGTTTTTCAGTGCGGTGAAAGGTCCCACGACAGCCAGAAGCGCGGCGTCCGCCCGGGCGGCCGGAATGCTGCCCTGCCGGCAGAAAATCTGCCACAGGCCGGTCAGCCCCTGATATGTGCCAATGGCATCCTGGCGGAATGCCTGATCGCGCTGCTTATCGAGCGAGGAGGCGGCATCGAGCCACGCGATCATCGTCTTGTCGCTCAGCGAGGGCACATCGCTGAAGAACGTGTACTGTGAGTTGTAAATCGGCCAGTCATGCGCCAACCGCTCAACGGTCGCGGGCGCAAGGGACTGCGGGCGCACACGATCCATATCGGTCAGCGCCATAAACATCCGCAGAGGCTCATTTTCCACGGGCTTGCGGCAAAGGGCGAACAGAGCCTCGATAACGTCGTCCGGATCTTTCCAGTTCGGCGCGCTGGTGCTGAGTTTCAGGTCGTATTTTTCTTTGGAGCCTTTGCTGAACAGGCCTTTCCAGACTTCGAGACCACCTGGGATGTGTGCTTTGCCCCCGGGGTCGAGCTGCAGACGGGTGGTCAGCAGCATCATGTCGGCGTTCGAATTGAAAACCGGGCGAGCGGGACCCGGGGTGGTGACTTTGCCGCGTACGGCCGCATAGAAACGCTTCATGCGGGCCGGATCGGTGAGATAATCCTGCACGGGACCGTGTATGCGGGCAAGCGAATCATAGAGCCCGGCCAGCCAACCGTCATCCTTGCTCATCAGCTTGTCGAAAAACTCGGCGCCTTTGTCCGGGGAGGCGCCGGCGAGATCACCCCAGGCCGCCGCCGATCTGGCTCCACCCGGAACCACTGCCTTTCCGCCGCGAACCTCGAAATTGCCGCCGAAGAAGTCCAGTACAGCGGCAAAGCCGCGCAGCCGCACGGTGGGTATTCCGGAGCGGAGCGCCTCTGCGGTCTCCGGATCGATTCGCGACATGCCCAGATAGAAACGGCACAGGGCAGGATCGCCGAGAAGCGCTTCAAGGAAATTGCCCTGCGCCTTTTCTTTCGAGTTCATCCAGTAGTCGGGGGTGTAAATCACGTCTGCGCGCGTCGATGGATAGGCATAAGTGAACGCCCGGTCACTCTGCAGCGTCTTTTCGAGTTCCGAAAGGGGAAATCCGGAATCGGTAGTCAGAAAGGCTCGCGCGGCATTCACCGTTTCGAGAACCACTTCGCTGCCGCAGCCGCCGCGCATCCGGTAGCCCAGCACGCGCAGCAGATCATTCGTCTGCGTCGATTCGCATTGAGGAACCTTGATGACGTGCTCCGGCCCGGCGAGTTGATCGAGCTCTTTCACCTGCGATAGATAACGCTGCAGCAGCTTCAGGTATTCCGTGGCTTCCAGCTGATCGCTGCCGTGCGAGGCCTGGTAGCCCCCGGTGATAACGTTGCGCGCGAGAGCGGGCAGAATATCGGCGGGACCGGCATCCTGCGAAAGCGCGGCCATGCGGGCAAACGAGCGATAGGGGCCCGGAATCGTAATGCTCTGGTAGGAAGCCGCGCTGGTGTTCCCCTGCGCGGGCAGCGTCAGATCTTTCCCGCCCAATTCCCGGTATTCCGAGAGATCGGTTTCCGCGGCGGCGCGATCGCCCGCGATCAGGTCCAGCATGACCGCGCGGGCAACCGCCGCCATTGCGTCCTGCAGCCGGTTCTGTTTTTTCCATTCCGCGGCAGCGTTTCGGAAGGCAGTTCGCGCCTGCGGATCATGATCGCGTTCGAGGCAATCGGCGTACCCGGTCAGGAGCTCCGCGTCAGAAGAGGAACTTTTGACAGCCTCGGCCAGGAGCGCGCGAGCTCCAGCCGCATTGCCATCGTCTTCCATGTGCCGGGCGCGGTCCAGCGTCACATTCACAGCGAGCGCCGGGACACAACAAATCAGAGCCAGTGTCAGAACGACAGCGGTAGAGCCGATCCTCAATTTTCCCCTCACCTCTCAACCTCCCGCACTCGACGGACCATGTGGTCCGCACACTATTGGCGGATTACGCGCATCAGACAATGAGACGCGCAACAGGGATCGCCGAGAACGCTCCGCGTTCGCTTTGCTGTACTTTATCACGCCCGGCAAAAGCCGGTGTAGGGGTCAAAAGGTGGGTTGAAGCCGCGCCAGCTCGTCCAGATTGAGCCGCCCCGTGTAGATCGCCATACCGAGCGCGCAGTGGATATTCATCCCGGTGAGGGCGCGGATGTCGTCGATTGTGGTGATGCCGCCGGCAGCCGTGATCTCCATGTCAGTCGCGGCGCGCAGGCGCCGGAACCAATCGAGATCCGTGCCCTGCATCATGCCTTCTTTATCTACATAGGTGCAGAGGAAGCCCGAGCAGTAAGGTTCCAGTTGCCGGATCATTTCTTCCGCCGTGAAGCGCGTCGCTTCCTGCCAGCCCTTAATGACGATGCGGCCGCCCTTGGTATCGAGCGCGAGCACGACGCGATCGCGGCCAACAGCAGTGACGAGGCTTTCAAGAAAAGTGTGGTTCGGCCCTTCCGCATGGAACGCGGACGTGCCGACGATGATTCGGTACACGCCCTGGCGCAGCAGCGCCTCGGCGCGTTCCACTGTGCGAACGCCGCCACCCGCGCGGATCACGGCTTTCGAAGCCAGCATCTCTACCAGATCGTCATTGGCGCCGCGCCCGATGGCGGCATCGAGATCAATCACCTGGATCTGCGGGAATGCAGAAAATTTGCGCAGCATCTCCTCAGGGCTATCGCCCTCGAGCGCTTTTTCGCGGCCCTGAACGAGCTGCACAACTTTGTGATCCATCAGATCGATGCAGGGAATGATCATTTTTTCTTCCTGACGGGGATGCCTTCACGATCGAGATATTCCTTGAGGTCATCGACCGTGTACGTACCGTAATGAAAAATGGACGCCGCCAGCGCAGCGTCTGCTTCGCCTTCGGTGAGGACGCGCAAAAAGTGCGCAGGCTCGCCGGCGCCTCCGGAAGCGATGACGGGAATTTTCGTGGCGCGCGAAACAGAGCGCGTCAGCTCACAATCGAAGCCGGTCAGCACGCCATCCGTGTCCATGGATGTGAGCAGAATCTCACCCGCGCCCAGCGATTCGCCGCGTGCAGCCCATTCCACAGCGTCGATGCCTTCATCCACGCGGCCGCCTTTTGTGAAAACGTTCCATTTGCCCGGCGTGCGGCGGCGCGCATCGATGGCAAGAACAACCGCCTGTGCGCCGAATTCGCGGCTGAGCTCGGTAATCAGTTCCGGCCTGCGAACCGCTGATGTATTGACCGAGACTTTATCGGCGCCTGACATCAGGATGAGCCGCGCATCAGCCACGGAGCGGATACCGCCGCCCACCGTCAGCGGGATGAATACCTTGCGGGCGGTGCGGGCGACGACGTCCGCTATGATGTCGCGCGCGTCGCTCGAAGCCGTGATATCGAGAAAGACGAGCTCATCCGCGCCCTGCTGGTTGTAACGGTCAGAGAGCTCGACGGGATCGCCGGCGTCGCGGAGGTTTACGAAATTCACGCCTTTCACAACGCGGCCGGCAGTGACATCGAGGCAGGGAATGATGCGTTTTGCCAGCATTATTCGAGCTCCACGAAGTTGCGAACCATCGCAAGCCCGAGCGGACCGGATTTTTCCGGATGGCACTGCACGCCGAACGTGTTGCCGGATTCGAGAATCGCGGTGTAGGGAATCGAATAGGTGCAGGTGGCGGCGGCCTGCTCGACCACCGGCACGTAATAGCTGTGAGCGAAGTAAAGATGGGGCTGTTCGGGAAGGCCCCGCAAAAGTTTTGAAGGCCGGACGGCGTCTACCTCATTCCACCCCATGTGCGGGACGCGCGCGTCGATCTGGAAACGCTCCACCGCGCCGGGAAAGATCGCGAGACCGCGCTCGTCCGGTGCTTCCGCGCTCGATTCGAACAGCGCCTGGAGCCCGAGGCAGATTCCCAGAAACGGCACGTTAGCGCGAATGCGCTCCGTCAGTGCGCCGCGGACATTCATGTCATCGAGCGCGCGCAGCATCTGGCCGAAGTGGCCCACGCCCGGCAGGATGATCTTCGGAGCGCGCCGCAATCCGTCGGCATCGCGCACCAGTTCGTAGGGCGCGCCGATCTCGCTGAGCGTGTTCTGCACGCTGCGAAGATTTCCTGCGCCGTAGTCGAAGATCGCGATCACAACAGTCCCTTCGTCGACGGAAGCTGATCTTTCAGGCGGACATCGGTGGAAGCCGCATAGCGTATCGCCCGCGCCCAGCATTTGAAGATCGCCTCGAGCTTGTGGTGATTCGAACGGCCGTAGAGAACCTTCGCGTGCAGATTCGCGCCCGCATGATGAACGAAGCCGTCGAAGAAATCCGTCATCAGCTCCGTCTGCAGATCGCCGACGAGGCGCACTCGCACCAGATCTTTATAAACCAGCGCCGGGCGTCCGCCGAGGTCGACCGCCACAACGGCCAGCGTCTCATCCATGGGGAGCACGAAATAGCCGGCCCGATTGATGCCCTTGCGATCGCCCAGGGCTCTCGAAAAAAGCTGTCCGATGACGATGCCGACGTCTTCCACGGTGTGGTGCTGATCGACATCGAGATCGCCGTCCGCCTTCAGCGTGAGGTCGAAGGCGCCGTGTTTGGTGAACAGCTCGAGCATGTGGTCGAAGAAACGGATGCCAGTTGAAATGTCGTAGCGTCCGCGGCCTTCGATGCGCAGCTCGCCTGAAATGCGTGTCTCTTTCGTGTTGCGCTCGATCTTAGCGGTGCGCGGCAAGAGCGTCCTCCAGAAAATTGATGTCGTCGATCACGGCAACAGCCCCTTCTTCGCGGAGCAGACGCGCAAGTTCTTCGTGACGCGGCGCGCCGGGAGCGGCAATCCCGATGAATGGCACGCCCGCGGCACTTGCCGCGCGCGCGTCATCCACCGTGTCCCCCAGATAACAGACTTTGCGGTGGCTGATTTTCGCGCGGATCTTATGCAGTCCCTCCGGATGCGGTTTGGGATGCGTGACGTGATCCACGCCCACCACCGGATCGAAAATCTTCTGCCCGAAACGATCCAGAGTGATCTGCGCTTCCCAGCCGAAGCGCCCGGTGAAAATGGCAAGCGCATGGTTCGCCGAAAGGCGATCCAGCAGCCCGTCGCGCGCGATCCAGCGTTCGCGCAGGATCAGACCGTCGTGGTTATCGCCCAGAAAAATCTTCTGGAAACGCGCGACCACCTCGTCGTAATCGACCTCCTCGCCGTGCTCCTGAATCATGCGGTGGGAGAGCTTCCAGTCGTCATTGAAGCCGCCGCGGTTTTTCCAGCCCTGCACCTCATCGCCGGTCGGTTCCACGCCAGTGAAGTGCCGTACCGTAGCCTGAATGGCGGCGCGATAAGATTCACTCACGTCGACCAGAACGCCGTCCATATCGAAAACGATCAGGTCCTTCACCAGATTTTCTCCAGCTCGGTGAGTACGAGCCGCGCCTGAGCGCGCGTGCCGACGGTAATCCGGACCCCGCCGGGGATTTCGTAGCTGCGGTCGCGCACGAGGATGGCTTTCTCCCGCAGTGCGTCGCGGATTTCGATGGCGCGATCCCCGAAGTAGCCGAGACCGAAGTTCGCCGAGCCCGGCACATAATCGATGCCAAGCTTTTCGAAGCCGGCTTCGAGCATCTCGCGCGCGGCGAGCGCTTCGGTGACGTAGCTTTCGATGTAGGCCGTGTCCCGGATGGCAGCCTCCGCGGCCGCCGCCGCCAGCGCATTGACGCTGTAGGGCGATTGCGCTTTGTGCAGGTATTTCACATTCGCTGCCTGCGAGAACAGGCAGCCCATGCGGAGCGCCGCCATTCCATACACTTTTGAGAAAGTGCGGCTGACGAAGAGCTGCGGATATTTCGCGATTTGCGTCAGCGCCGTAACGCCGAAAAACTCGTAGTACGCCTCGTCGATCAGTACCGCGGCATTGGGCGCCGCGTTCAGGATTCGTTCGATGGAGGGCAAACCGATTGCAGTTCCCGTGGGATTGTTCGGGTTCGCAATCAGGATCGCCCGCGTCTTCGGCGTAATGGCGGCCAGCAACTCGGCCATCGGGAATGCCAGTGCGGGTGCTTTATAATCAACCTCGACGATCTTCGCTCCCGCCACTTCGGCATAGAACCGGTACATGGCGTACGAAGGCCGCAGCGCGATGACCTCGTCGCCGTCATCGACGTAGGTGTTGACGAGGACCTGGATGGCTTCATCCGTGCCGTTCGTCAGCAGAAGCTCATCCGGCGAAACGCGGAAATGAGCCGAGAGCGCCGCTTTCACGCGCGCGTAATCCGGATAGACCGTGAGTTCGCCCGCGGTCAGAATCGATTTCAGGTGCTCGATCACTGCCGGCGAACAGCCGACGGTATTCTCGTTGAAATCGAGACGCAATTTGTCGTGGCGGTTGCCGGTCGGCGGCGAATATGGCGCCATCGACTGCACTGCCCTGCGCGGTGCGAGATTAGCCAAGACGCACCTCGACCGATCGGGCGTGTGCTTCGAGACCTTCGGCGCGAGCGAGCGTCGTGACGGAAGGCGCGATTTTCCGCAGTGCCTTCGCATCCAGCTTCTGGACGGAAATCACCTTCACGTAATCCGCCGCGGAGAGGCCGCCTCGCAACCGCGCCACACCGTTCGTCGGCAGCACGTGATTCGGACCGGAGGCATAATCGCCCGCCGCTTCCGGACTCCAGGGTCCCACGAAAACGCTGCCCGCATGGCGGATTTTCGGGAGCAGCTCTTCGTGGTGAATCGCGAGATGTTCCGGCGCGAAGCGATTCGAAAGCTCGACCGACTGGTCGAGTGAATCCACCAGAATGATGGCGCTGTTCTTATCGATCGCCTTGCGGGCCACAGCCGCCGTTGCAAGCGTTGAGAGCTGCGCTTCGATCTCCTTAGCCGTCCGCTCCGCCAGCCGCCGTGATTTTGTCAGCAGAATCGCGCTCGCGTCGGTATCGTGCTCGGCCTGTGCCAGCATGTCCGCCGCGAGGAAGCGAGGGTCCGCATCGTTTGCGATGATCAGAATCTCCGTGGGCCCCGCGACAAAATCGATCCCGACGTCGCCCGCCAGCAGCCGCTTGGCCGCCGCGACGTAGATATTGCCAGGCCCGACGATCCGGTCCGCCCGTGGTACGGTCTTCGTACCGAACGCGAAGGCTGCAATCGCCTGCGCGCCGCCCATGCGAAACACCTGATGAAGCCCGAGATCATGCGCGACCCCATATACTTCATCCACCGGTTTCGGGCAGGCAACGCATACGTTCGTGACGCCCGCCACCAGCGCGGGCACAGCGGTCATGATCAGCGTGGATGGGAGAGGATACCGCCCCGCGGGAATGTAAGCGCCAACGGTATCGAGCGGCCGGACAATCTGTCCAAGCTGATGCCCGGTGCCGAACGAGCTGGACGACTCCTTCGGTAACTGCTTTTCGGCATACCGCCGCACGTTGGCCGACGCGACATCCACGGCTTTCCGGAATTCCGGCGAAAGCCGCTTCGCTGCGGCGCTCAGCTCCGCTTCCGGAACGCGAACCGACTTCGCGGTCAAACCATCGAACTTCCGGGCATATTCGAGAAGCGCCTTATCGCCGCGCTTCCGTACCGCATCCAGAATCGGCCGAACCACGGCTTCGGCATCCGCCAGCCGTGCCGAACGCCGCGCCAGAACGCGGCCCACGTCTTTCGCTGTGAGTATCCGGATCATACTTACATCACAATCTTGTTCAGCGGATATTCCACGATGCCTTCCGCCCCCGCCTGCTTCAGCCGCGGGATGATGACGCGTACGGTGGATTCATCGAGAATCGTGTTGACCGCCAGCCACTCGCCATCGCTCAGATGAGAAACCGTCGGCCGCTTCAGCGCAGGCAACACCCCGAGCACGGCTTCGAGATTCGTCCGATGCACGTTCAGCATCAGGCCAACCTTGCCAAGCGCTGCAATCGCGCCATCGAGTAGAAGTTTCAGGTCTTCGAGCTTGGCCCGTTTCCATTCATCCTGCCAGGAAGCTTTGTTCGCGATGAGCTGCGTATTCGATTCGAGGACCGTTTCCACGATCCGGAGCTTATTCGCCCGCAGCGATGAGCCGGTCTCCGTGACTTCCACGATGGCGTCGGCGAGCACCGGCGGCTTCACTTCCGTCGCGCCCCAACTGAACTCCACCTTCGCCTTCACGCCGTTCTTCTCGAGATAGCGCTTCGTGGTGGCGACGAGCTCAGTCGCAATCGTCTTCCCGTCGAGATCCTTCACAGAGCGAATGTTGCTGTCCTCCGGCGCCGCCATAACCCAGCGCACTTTACCGAAGCTCTGCTTCGCATAAATGAGATCGGCGACCGCAACGATGTCCGCGCCGACTTCGGAAACCCAGTCGAGGCCCGTCAACCCGGCGTCGAGAATGCCATCCTCCACATAACGGGCCATTTCCTGGGCGCGGATCAGCATGCATTCGATCTCGGGATCGTCGATCGACGGAAAGTACGACCGCGAACTGGTGCTGATGTTGAAACCCGCGCGGCGGAAGAGATCGATCGTCGCGTTTTCCAAGCTGCCCTTGGGGATGCCGAGTTTGAGCTTTTTCATCAGCGGCCTCCCCCGTAAACAGCGTTCGGATCGTACGTCGGCTTTTCGCTTTCCACCCACTCCCCGTTTTCGAGCTTTCGATAAAAACAGCTCTCGTATCCGGCGTGACAAACGCCAGGCCCGATCGCATCCACCATGATCAGGAGCGTATCGTTATCGCAGTCATTGAAAATCTCCGTCACGACCAGACGGTTGCCGGACGTTTCGCCCTTGGTCCAGAGCTTATTGCGGGTACGGCTGTAGAATGTGACGCTGCCGGTTTCAAGCGTCTTGCGCCAGGCGTCTTCATTCATGAAGCCGAGCATGAGAACGCGGTGCGAGGTGGCGTCCTGGACAATGGCCGGGAGCAATCCGTCTAGTTTTCCGAAGTCGAGTTTCGTCATTTTTGTTTTTGCACCGCCGCTGCCTGGCTGGCTCTTTTTGCGGGAGCCTGGGCAAGAAAAAAGCCCGCCGTTTGCTGCGGCGGGCGTCCTTTCATTCGAACCTTAAGCCAATTTCAGGCCGGCACCCGCGCACTTGTGGAGCGATGGTGATGATGATGCCCGAATGCGCCAGAGGTGGTCCGGGTGGCCATGAAAGATTCAGTGTAGCAGACGCGCCGGACCGGTCAGGCGCCGGCGGCAATCGAGTCGAAGGGAATTTTGCCCGTCAAGAGACCGCGAAGTTCGGCCTGCCGGGGATCGCCGGCGGCGGATTCCTCCACCCGCAGCAGGTGCGAACCCAGTGTGGAAAAGCCGGTTTTACTGGCCGTCAATTCGCGTTCGGCGACCGGAATCTCATACGGAACGCCATACTCGCTCCAGCGCCCACGCTCCAGGATGATCGGACGGCATCGGCCGCGGCGGACGCGGACCCCTACCCGTTCCGCTTTGTAATCGACCCAGCCGAAATCGGATGAAATAGTTTTCACCATGCTCCCTTACATTTGAAGGAGATCCCTCAACCCCTCCATGGCAGTTATATTGTGTTTATTCTAACAACCGCAAGTTGCATGAGTCAATTAGGTTATGATAAAGCGCCCGTCGGCCCAACGGGTATAACCAGCCATCTACTGATCGGTGGTGCTGCGACGGTAGTTACTCTTGCTGCGTACGCGGGAGAAACTGGAGCGGAACTGGCGCCATCCACAGCGCGAGCAGCGGAAAGGCAGGAAAAGCGGGCTGATAATGACTTCCCCGAAATTGCGGAACGAGGAGCGAAAGATTTCCCCGCCGCATTTATTGCACGGTGTGAGGTGCTGGGTTTTCGGCTTTTTCGAGGTGCGCGGCTTTGCCGCGGTTTTTCCGGCAACAGACTTTGCCGTCGATGCTTTAGCACCCTCTGCCTTAATCGCCGGAGCTTTCACGGAAGCAGTCTTCGCCGCTGCCGCGCCGCCGGTGCTTGTCCCACCGGACGGAGCGCCGCCCGCGCCCTCCGTGCTCTTCGTCGTCATAACAGCCTGAATTCCTGCTCAGTTTTTGGGGACGGAAACCGTGATGTTGCGGAACTTCAGACCGCCGGTATGATCGCCCTGAATGTAGAACGGGCCGGGTTCGCCTTCATTGGCGTCCAGCGCGCCGCCCGTGATGCCTTCGATTTCCTTGTGATCGATGGTCAGAACGCCGTTGCGTGAGATCGTGACCGTCCGGCCCACCAGCTCGATATCGAAGGATTCCCACGTGCCGGGGGCGCGTGGAACGACTACCGCGGGGGCGATGCGTCCATAAATCGCGCCCATGCCGCGCTCGGGCGGTTCCGTGCCGGCGCGCTCATATTCGAGCTGCATTTCATAGCGACCGCGCAGATAGAAGCCGCTGTTGGCGAGATCGGGACAGTTCACTTCAAAATGGACTTTGAAATCCGTGTAGACGTCTTTGGAGCGAAGATTCGCGCCCTGCGCCTGATTCACCAGAAGGCCGTCCTGCACCATCCAATGGTTATTCGCCACGTTGCCGATCGGCTCCCAGCCGGTCAGGTCTTTTCCATTAAACAGCGCAACGGGAGCCGTCCAGGCTTTGGGCTCCGGGCGCTTCAGTTCGGGCGCCGGAAGTCCCGTCACCGGCGTGGAATTGGTCGCGTTTTTGATAAAACCCGTCAGCTTCCCTCCCGCGGCATCGAGCTCCCAGGTGGTAGCCGGGCGCGTG
>DASZVV010000352.1:0-23559 GCA_035546955.1 Bryobacteraceae bacterium | reverse complement strand
GTAATCGGCGTCGGCGGCGTCTGGAAAGATCTCACCGATAGCGTGAACTCGATGGCAGGCAACCTCACAGCCCAGGTTCGCAACATCGCCGAAGTCACTACTGCGGTCGCTAATGGCGACCTCTCCCGCAAGATTACAGTCGACGTGCGTGGCGAGATCCAGGAACTGAAGAACACCATCAACACCATGGTGGACCAATTGAATGCATTTGCCAGCGAAGTGACGCGCGTGGCGCGAGAAGTCGGCACGGAAGGTAAGCTCGGCGGCCAGGCGGAAGTGCGGGGGGTGGCCGGTACGTGGAAGGATCTCACCGACAACGTGAACTTCATGGCGGGCAACCTGACCAATCAGGTCCGCAACATCGCCGAAGTCACGACGGCCGTGGCGCGCGGCGATCTTTCACGCAAGATCACGGTGGATGTGCGCGGCGAAATTCTGGAGCTGAAGAACACCATCAACGTCATGGTGGACCAGTTAAGCTCTTTCGCATCGGAAGTGACGCGCGTGGCTCGCGAAGTCGGAACCGAAGGCAAGCTGGGCGGACAGGCCGATGTGCAGGGCGTCGCCGGCACGTGGAAGGATCTGACGGATTCGGTCAATTCCATGGCCGGCAATCTCACCTCGCAGGTCCGAAACATCGCGCAGGTGACTACAGCGGTTGCGAACGGCAACCTCTCGCGCAAGATCACGGTCGATGTGAAGGGCGAAATCCTCGAGCTGAAAGACACGATCAACACGATGGTGGATCAGCTCAATTCGTTCGCATCGGAAGTGACGCGCGTGGCGCGCGAAGTCGGCACGGAAGGAAAGCTCGGCGGTCAGGCGGAAGTCCGCGGCGTCGCCGGTACGTGGAAAGACCTCACGGACAACGTCAATTCGATGGCCGCGAACCTGACGACTCAGGTTCGCGGTATCGCGAAGGTTGTGACCGCGGTGGCGAACGGCGACCTGAAGCGCAAACTGGTTCTTGAAACAAAAGGTGAAATCGCCGAACTGGCGGACACGATCAACGGCATGATCGACACGCTCGCGACCTTCGCCGATCAGGTGACAACGGTGGCGCGCGAAGTCGGCATCGAAGGCAAGCTGGGCGGCCAGGCCCGCGTGCCCGGCGCGGCCGGAATCTGGCGCGACCTTACAGACAACGTGAATCAGCTCGCCGCGAACCTGACCAACCAGGTCCGCGCGATCGCCGAAGTGGCGACGGCCGTGACGAAGGGCGACCTGACGCGGTCTATCGCGGTGGAGGCACAGGGCGAAGTCGCGGCGCTGAAAGACAACATCAACGAAATGATTGTGAATCTGGCGGCGACAACCCGCAAGAACAACAATCAGGACTGGCTGAAGACGAACATCGCGAAGTTCACCGGCATGATGCAGGGGCAGCGCGATCTGCTCGCGCTGGCGCAACTGCTGCTCTCGGAACTCACGCCCCTCGTCGGCGCGCAGCACGGCACGTTCTACGTCGCGGAGAACATGGACGATACGCCGATGATGACACTGCTGACCGGTTACGCCATCGAAGGGCGCGTCCCGAAGCGCTTCCGGTTCGGGCACGGCCTGGTTGGACAGTGCGCAAGGGAGAAGGAACGCATTTTGGTTACAAACGTTCCTTCGGATTACGTGCGTATCAATTCGAGCCTCGGCGGCGGGACGCCGCTGAGCATCGTGGTGCTGCCGGTTCTGTTCGAAGGTGACGTGAAGGCCGCAATCGAACTGGCCTCGTTCGGGCAGTTCAATGATGTACACCTCGCCTTCCTCGATCAGCTGACGCAATCGATCGGCATCGTGCTCAACACAATTGCGGCGACGATGCGGACCGAACAGCTCCTGAAGCAAAGCCAGGCGCTCGCTGAAGAGCTGCAGAGCCAGCAGCTGCAGCTTCAGAAGACGAACGCCGAACTTCAGGAGAAGGCACAGCTCCTCGCCGAACAGAAGACAGAGGTCGAAGCCAAGAATCAGGAAGTGGAACAGGCGAAGAAGGCGCTCGAAGAAAAGGCCGAGCAGCTCGCGCTCACGTCGAAATACAAGAGCGAATTCCTCGCCAACATGAGCCACGAGCTGCGCACGCCGCTGAACAATCTGCTGATTCTGGCGCGCATGCTTTCGGAAAACTCGGACCGCAACCTGACGCCGAAACAGGTCAAGTTCGCGGAAACGATTCATACATCCGGTACGGATCTGCTAGCACTCATCAGCGACATTCTCGACCTCAGCAAGATCGAATCGGGCAAGATGGATGTCGATATCGGCGGTGTGCGGTTCGTCGAACTGCAGGATTACTGCGAGAAGACCTTCCGTCACGTGGCGGAAGGCAAGAATCTCGATTTCGGTATTGAAGTCGGGGCTTCGCTCGCCAACGAAGTCATGCATACCGATGCCAAGCGGCTGCAACAGGTGCTCAAGAACCTGCTATCCAACGCTCTCAAATTCACGGAGCGCGGATCGGTTCGACTGACGATCGACCGCGTAGCATCGGGATGGAGCGCAGGCCATCTGACGCTCTCGCGGGCGAAATCGGCGATTGCATTTTCGGTCATCGATACGGGCATCGGAATCCAGACCGACAAACAGCGCATCATCTTCGAAGCATTCCAGCAGGCGGACGGCACCACGAGCCGTAAGTATGGCGGCACGGGCCTGGGGCTTTCGATCAGCCGCGAGCTGGCGCGCCTGCTGGGCGGCGAAATCCGGCTGCAGAGCGCGCCCGGCGTGGGCAGCACATTCACCCTCTATCTGCCGCAGATGTACGTAACCCCGGTGCAGATGCCGAAGAGCGAAGCGCTGCGGATCACGCCGCTGATGCTCGAAGAGGCGGCCACACCGGGCGAAAACGTCGACCTCATCCTCACTTCCCCGCTCGAAGGCCCCGAGCTTACTGAGGAGATGGCGCTCGACGACGATCGCAATCTGATTCAGGACGGCGACTCGATCCTGCTGATTGTGGAGGACGACACCACGTTCGCCCGCATCCTGGTGGATCTCGCGCACGACCACGGGCTCAAAGCTCTGGTGGCGATGCGCGGAAGCAGCGCGATTTCGCTGGCGCGCGAGTTCAAGCCCGGGGCAATCACGCTCGACATCAATCTGCCGGACATGGCGGGCTGGACCATCCTGGACCGGCTGAAGCATGACCCGGCGACGCGACACATTCCCGTCCATATTATTTCGGGAGACGAAAACCGGCGGCGGGGAATTGCGCTGGGGGCGATCTCCTATCTCGAAAAGGCCGCTACGAACGACTCGCTGGCCTCGACGTTCACCGCGATCGGGCAATCGACTCAGACGCGGGTCCGCAAGCTGCTGGTTGCCTGCTCGGATGCGGAGCGCGCTCACGCAATCGTTGAGATGGTGACGGCCCCGGATCTTGAAATCATTGAGGCTCGGACGGCTGCCGAGGCACTTGCAGCGGCCGATCAGGCACCGGACGCGGTCATTACCCACATCGAATCGGAAGCGATGGGCGGATTACAGCTAGCGGCAGATCTGCGGGCAAAACGCGGTCCGCTCACGCCGATCATGATCCTTTGCACGCGCCCGCTGGCTCCCCAGGAAGAGCAGCGCCTGACGGTCCTCGGCCGGGATGGAATCATGAAGCCCGTCTACACGCTCGAACGGCTTCTGGACGATACCGTACTTCTGCTGCATCTGCCCGAGGCGAATCTGCGGCCGGCGCAACGCACGATACTCGAACACGTTCGCGAAACGGATTCGGCGCTCGTGGGGAAGACGGTTCTGGTTGTGGACGACGACGTGCGTAACATTTTCGCGCTCACGAGTCTCCTGGAGGAACACAATCTCAACGTGCTGCACGCCGAGAATGGGCAAAAAGGCATAGAAATTCTGACCAGCCGGCCCGATATCGATCTTGTCCTGATGGACATCATGATGCCTGAAATGGACGGTTACGAAACCATGCGCGCGATCCGTAAGATTCCGCGTTTCCGCCAGTTACCGATCATCGCGCTGACAGCGAAGGCGATGAAGGGCGACCGGGCCAAGTGCATTGAAGCCGGCGCGTCCGATTACATTACGAAGCCAGTGGATCTGGAACAGTTGTTTGCGGTGCTGAGAGTCTGGGCAACTGCGGATTCCGAGGCTTCGCAGGCTGTACCGGTGTAGGATGAAACTGTCTATGGCTCCAGAACCGGCGGAACGATTTGGGGTCCATTCAGCAGGAGAGCCGGTTCCGGAGAGCCGGTCGCGGGTCCTGCTGGTGGACGATTCGCCGGAGAATCTCATCTCGCTCGAGGCTGCACTTGAGGGCCTCGGGGCTGACCTGGTTTGCGCGGGTTCCGGGATGGAAGCTCTGCGGCACCTCCTCGATGAGGATTTTGCAGCGATCATTCTCGATGTCAAAATGCCCGACATGGACGGGTTCCAGACAGCGGAAATGATTCGCAGCCGAAAACGATCCCGGCATATCCCGATCCTTTTCCTGACGGGCTATAAGAGCGACGAGCATCTTTTCCGTGGCTATGATCTTGGCGCGGTCGACTTCCTGTTCAAGCCCGTGGTGCCGGAGATCCTGCGCTCGAAAGTCAATGTTTTCGTCAAGTTGAGCCGCAACACCGAACTGCTGCGGCAGCAGGCGGAGGCGCTCAGCAAGACGGAGCAGAAGTTCCGTTCGCTGCTTGAAGCAGCTCCGGATGCCATGATCATCAGCGCTGAGGACGGCCGGATCACGCTCGTCAATTCGCAGGCGGAACGGCTGTTCGGATTCAGGCGCGAGGAACTGGCCGGCGAGAACATCCAGACACTCCTTCCGGAATGGAAAGGTCTGCAGACTTCGGCGGGGTCGCACAAGGAAGTAAAGGGCGTCCGAAAGGACCGAAGTTCTTTTCCCGCCGAAATCAGCCTGAGCCCACTGAATACCGAAGAAGGGCTGCTGGTTACGTCCGCAATCCGCGATATCACGGAACGGAAGAAGATCGACGAAGCGATCCGCGAGCTGAACGCCCGGCTGGAAGAGCGCGTCACCGAGCGGACCCGCGAGCTTCGCGAGGCGAATGAGGCGCTGCGCCAGTCGAATGACGATCTGAGCCAGTTTGCCTACGCGGCCAGCCACGATCTGCAGGAGCCGCTTCGTATGGTGGCGCTTTACGGACAGCTGTTCCAGAAGCGCTACGCCCATAAGCTCGATGAAGAAGCCGGGCGCTCGCTCGGATTCATGATTACTGGCGCCCAGCGGATGGAAATGCTGCTCCGCGATCTGCTGGTTTATTCGCAGACCGGATCGGACGAAGAGCCGTCCGGACCGGTGGACTGTCAGGAAGTGCTGGCCAAAGTAGCACTGAATCTTCAGGCGGCCATTGAGCAGAATAAGGCGACCGTGACCTGGAGCCGGCTACCGGAGGTCAAGGCACACGAGATCCGCATCGTTCAGCTTTTTCAGAATCTGGTGGGAAACGCCATTAAGTACCGTGGTGCGGAACCTCCGGTCATCAAAGTGTCCGCCGAGCAGCAGGACGGGCACTGGCTTTTCGGCGTGGAAGATAACGGCATCGGGATCAAGCCGGAATACTCGCAGCAGGTGTTCGGTATTTTCAAAAGGCTGCACGGTCACAGTTATCCCGGGACGGGTATCGGTCTCGCGATTTGCCAGCGCATTGTGGAACGGTATGGCGGGCGTATCTGGGTGGAGCCGGCAATCCCACAGGGGTCGAAATTCTGTTTTACGATGCCGCGCGTTGCGGTGGATGGCCGCCGCTCAGGCGAATCGACGGGGCACGAAGCCAGCCGGGCACCGGCGGCTGTGGGAGTCTGAACTTCAGGAACTCGCGGTCTGGCCTGCCGCGTAGAGGTTGAGGACCTCCCGCACGAGCGGCCCGAGTTTCATGAATTCGACCAGATCAAGGGGCTTCTGAAAATAACGAGTCGCCCCGAGGCGCGACGCCTGCGTTCGATCACCCGGGGACTCGGATGAGGTTACGACAACCACCGGGATCCCGGCACACCGCTGGCTCCGGCGAATCTTTTCCAGCACGCGAGCTCCCCCCTTGCGCTGGAGATTCAGGTCGAGCAGCACGATGTTTGGACGATGCCAGGCTTCGCCGTTGTCGAGGGCCTCGATATATTCGATAGCTTTTTCCCCGTCAGGAGAAACCTGAAACTCGCAGTCCAGACCATCGAGGTTCAGGGCGGCGCGCATCAGAAGTTCATCGGCCTCGCTGTCTTCCACCAGCCAGACCTGCAGCATCTCCGGATTGTCATGCGGTTCGACATTTACGGTGGTGGTAGCCATAGCTGGTAAACCCTGCGACACATCAATTAGCATGTGGTCGGCCATTGTGCCTCGCTGCAACCCCACCCAAGTGCGTCGGTCCTGAACAGGGAAAGCGATTTCAATATGCACAATCTGCGCCAATGTGCGAAATCTGCGGTTTAGGAAACGCTAACGCGGGCCATTAATCGGTTAAAGCCTGTAGAATCTGCGCGGTTAATCCCTGGTACGTGTGGCCGCTGGCATGCATAAATGGCGGCCTATGACTCGGGAAGGTTTTGCGGACGCTTATCAGACGGGTTATCACGTGACAATGCGCTTTCTTCGCGCAAGGGGGATCTCCTGGGAACATGCAAGCGATGTCTCGCAAACCGCGTGGACAAAAGGGTGGGAACGGCTCGACCAGTTGCAGAACGACGGAATGGTTTTGACCTGGGTGAATACGATCGCCCTCAACGTTCACCGCAAACTACAGAGGAGAGAGCCAGCCTGGCAGAACCTTCCGGAGATCGGCACAAAGCCGAGAGTCAATCTTGCGGCTATTGATATGGCCCGGATTCTGAAAATCTGCGGGCCAGGCGATCGGACGTACCTGAAGTACCAGCTCAATGGGATGTCACCCAGTGAAATCGCAAAAGAGCGCGGCGTACCGGAAAGCGCGATTCGCGTCCGACTGCTGCGCGCACGCCGCGCTGCACGGCGGCGGGTGGAGCGGGTGGGACAACCGCAGGTTATTATTCATTAGTCTCTCGAAATCGCAGGTCCTTCGAAATAGCAACTCGGGGCCACTCTCAAGCCACCGCTGCAACGCCTTCCCACAGCGCATCCGCGTGTCGTTCCTGCGCACAGAGATCACTCCAGCCGGCGCTTGAGGGCATGCCGACGACGAAAAGCTCTCCGGCACTGGGTACGAGAACCTGGCTCGAAAAGTCGACGGGCTGGAGCGAATCGTCGAGCCAGGCATCTTCAGGGCGTCCGCGGTAACGGGCAGCTATCAGGGCATCGAGCAAACCCGGCACACAGGCCTCCAGCAGCCGCAGGAAAGCGTCCGTGTGTCCTGCCATAACGAATGTATTCCAGAGACAGGCACGCGCGTGCAGCGACTCCGCCACCTCCACTGCCGGCTTTTGCCAGACCCGCTGGACACGGTGCAGGCTGGCGGTCCAATCTCCGCTTGCGGCCGCACCGGGCTCGATCCAGTCATAGCCAGCAGCAGCATGGGTGGCCTGCGCACCGAGGAGAACAACGGATTCCTGCCACTCGGCCGCGGTCGAAATCGCAGCGTTCAATGACGCATGAAAGCAGCGCTCATTACGATAGAAGTGGCTCGAGGGCGTAAAGGCGATCACCGCGTTTGGATCGGCCGAGGCAATGCGCAGGACTGCGGCGGCAATAGCGGTGCCGGTTCCCTTATTCTTCGGCTGCACGATCAGACGGGAAGGATGTACACCGCCCAATTCCTCCCGGAAGCAAGCCTCCTGGGATTTTGCGATGACAAAAAGCATGCGGTCATCTTGCACAACGGATGCGAGCCGGGAACGCGTCTGCGCCAGCAGCGTGCGATCGGAGGGAATCCGGCGCGACCGGTTCGACCGGTCATCGTCATCCACAGGCCCCGAAGAAAGGCGCGGGGGAAGCCCGTCCCATTCCGTGAGCACGACACCCCAGGCCGCTCGCGAGGATCGCTCGTGGACCGGAAAATCACCGGCTTCCAGCACTGGAGGAGGAAGGCATACCTCTGCGGATGAGGCGATATCCACATTGAATTGCATGCCCGAAAAATCGAGCACACAGGGGGCCAGGGGGTGACGGACGGCTAATCGTCGCTCGCGGAGACAGCCTTCGCTTCCAGATTGGCGTCCGCGGCTTTCAGCTCGGAGAGCCGTTTGTGAAGAGTGCGCAGGCTGATCCCAAGCACGCCGGCGGCTTCACGATGCGTGCGGGAATGCTTGAGAGTGAGCCGAATATATTGCTTTTCCACTTCTTCCAGGCTTTTGCCGGCTTCCACGGTAATCGAATCCGTAGGCCGCGCCCCGGGATGAGCGGACGGCGGAGGGGCTGCTGACGGAATCGAATGCGACACCGGCGTTTGGATTCGCTGTTGTGGCAACCGGAACGCGGGAGAAAGATGCCCAGGCATCAAAACGCCCTCGCGCGCCACAATAATTGCCCTTTCGAGTACATTGCGCAACTCACGCACATTGCCCGGCCATGAATAATCCATAAACTGCCAGAGGACTTCCGGGTGAATGTCCGTTACGTTACAGTCATTTTTCTTATTGATCGAGCGGATGAAGGACGATGCCAGCGCCGGGATATCGTCTTTCCGTTGGCGAAGCGGCGGCAACTCGATATGGAAGACGTTCAGCCGATAATAGACGTCTTCCCGCAGCATCTTCTTTTCGATCGCTTCGAGAAGCGGCCGGTTGGTGGCCGCCACAACGCGGACGTCGACCGGGATTTCGCGCTGGCCCCCCAGGCGGCGAACGGCGGACTGCTCCAGCACGCGGAGCAGCTTGGCCTGCATAGCGATCGGCATTTCCGCGATTTCATCCAGGAAAAGCGTTCCCTGATTAGCGTGCTCAAAGCAACCGGCGCGGCGTTCGAGCGCGCCCGTGAAGGCGCCCTTCTCGTGGCCGAATAATTCGCTTTCAATCAGCGTTTCCGGCAGCGCCGCGCAGTTGACCGGAACGAATGCGCCTCCGGAGCGCGGGCTCAGCCGGTGGATAGCAGATGCCACCAGTTCCTTGCCGGTGCCACTTTCGCCAGTGATGACAACGGAAGCGGTACTCGGGGCAGCTAACTGGATGGCGCTGAACACAACACGCATCGGCGCGGAGCTGCCAACAAGATCCTCCAGCGTGCCCTGATAGCCCAACTGGCGGCGCAGCCGTTCGGTCTCATTGAGAAGAGTCTTCTGACGGACGGCGCGTTCGAGAAGCGGGGCAAGGATCGAAATCTGCGCCGGCTTTTCCATGTACCAGAAGGCCCGCAGATCCTTGACGATCGAAACGGCCTTCTCGACGCTGCCGAGACTGGTGAGAACAATCGTGGGAGTCAGATCGCCGCGGGTCAGCAGTTCCTGAAGGAGCTGCGAGCCGTCCATTTTGGGCATCATCAGGTCCGTAATGATGACATCGACGACGGAGGAGGAGAGCTTGTCCAGCGCCTCTTCTCCATCTCCTGCCGTTTCAATCGCATAACCGAGGGAGGAAACCTTGGCGGAAAGACTTTGACGTTCCAGCGGGTCATCGTCGACAATCAGGACGCGGGCCGCCGCTGGAGTTTGGACCATACCCTTTATTCTACCCAACCGGAGTAGTTTTTCACCCGGACCAGGTAGATTTTGGGGTATTTGGGGCAGCAAAAAGAAAAGAACCCGGACCGCACGGGGCGATCCGGGTAAGAGGATGAAACGGCAGAATTAAGAGATTACTGACGCGTCGGGGATTCGCGGGTCAGAGCATGCTCGAAGCTTGCCGCCGCGGCGGGGGCCTTAACGTTTCCGGATAGAATCTCCCGGTTGTGGATGTCGTGGCCGTACAACTCACGGTCCGCATCCTGATCGCCGCGCAGAGTTGCGCCCTCCAGGGAAATGCCGGCGAATAATCCACGCGAACGCGAGTAAGCGAGCATCTCCGCATGCATGGCGGCATCGGTTTCCGCCGACGCGGTACGGCCCACGGGACCGGCTGCGATGCTGGCGTCGCCGCCCAGAGTAAATTTATCTTCGAGAAGGTGCCTCATCCCATCCTCATTCATCACGAGAACGATGACATCGGTATCGGACGCGCCGATCTGGAAGCCTACGCTGCCGCCTTCCACTCGCATCGCAGCGGGTGCCGTCCAGCCCCCTCCGCTCTTACGGCAGGCGGCGAAACCGCTGCCATACTTCGCGCCGATGATGAAGCCGGCTTTCTTCATGCCAGGAATCACCACCACGCAGCGCGCTTTATCGAGCAGGTCCTGCGGAATGCCCTTGTCGGCGGCGTGCATCATTTCTTTCAGAGTGTCAACCGACGCATCCAGACGGTCGTCGACTTTTGCTTCTCGATCCGCGGCAAACGCGGTCATGGTTAAAGTGCTGGCGATCGCCAGAATGAGTGGAAATCGTTTTGTCATGCGAGGTGTCTCCTTGCCGCATGTACAAAATGCACCAAAGCGTCCAATGTGAGAGATCCCACGGTTGGGACCTGTCCGGTCTACGGGTCGATTGGGCGCGGGCGTGCATTGAAACAAGCGCAATCATTTGGGGCGCTCGACAGCGCTCCGCTAAGGAGATTGAAATGAAACCGAGCACAAAAGATCAAATGCAAGGGAAGTTTCATGAGGCCAAAGGAGCCGTAAAAGAGAAGACAGGTAACGCTACCAACGATCCGGATCTCGCCATGCGCGGCCACGACGAAAAGACTGCGGGCAAGGTGCAGAACAAGGTTGGACAGGTAGAAAAAGTCCTCGAAAAGTAGCTTCGGCCAGCGTGGGGGAGCGGCAGAGTATCGCCGCTTTCCCCGCTTCATTGTTGGAACCCCTCCGCTTCTGCGAATCGCCGGAAATCCCCCGTTCAGAATTTTCCCGTTTTCAACCCACATGCTGCATTGCCGCACAAATATCTGGGGATGCTGCGGCTTAGCGGCGATGGAAGCGGAATTGCCTTCAACCGCCTGCGAAAGGGAGGTTTAGTCCGTGTTATACACACTTGCTTTGATTCTGCTGATTCTGTGGGTGCTCGGGATGGTCACGTCCTACACGCTCGGCGGATTGATCCACATTCTGCTGGTGCTGGCCATCATCTCGATTTTGATCCGCGTCATCCAGGGACGTCCTGTTTAACGGGCGTTCAGACCGGCTGAAGCAAACGTGGCGTGGGCTCCGCAACAGCGGCGTAGACGGTTACGCTGCGCGGGGCCTTGTCATCCACGAGCGGAATCGAATTTCCCTCCAGTGATTTTCCGTTCATTTCGATACGCGGCTTATCGGCAGTGCGGCGGACCGTGATCGTATACGGCGTGCTGAGGTACCGGTATTCGATCCGAAACTCCCCCCAACCCGGCGGGACAGAGGGACGGATGTTCAGTTTATTGCCCTGCCGCTGGAATCCGAGTACCTCTTCGAGCCACACGCGGTACATCCATGCAGCGGAACCGGTGTACCATGTCCATCCGCTGCGTCCTGTCTGCAGGGGGCTGGCGTACACGTCAGCTGCCGAGACGTAAGGTTCGCCGCGGTAATGCTGGACGTCCTGCGGGTTGCGGCAATGCTCCACCGGATTCATCAGCTGTAGCAGCCTCACCGCCTGTTCGCCATTGCCCAGCCGCGCCCATGCCATAGCCAGCCAGAGCGAACCGTGAGTGTATTGGCCGCCGTTTTCCCGAATGCCGGGGGGATAACCCATGATGTATCCGGGATGAGGAGAGGAATGATCGAAAGGCGGCGTGAACAGCAGGACTTCACCGTCCGCATCCTTCACCAGTTCTTTGTTCGCGGATTCCATGGCAGTCAGGGCGCGCGACGGATCACCGCCACCGGCGATAACGGACCACGACTGCGGCAGCGAATCGATGCGCGCCTCTTCGTTGCGATGCGATCCGAGTGGCGAACCGTCATCAAAGAAGGCGCGCAGATACCACTCGCCGTCCCAGCAGGTGGCTTCGATCGCCTGGAGCAGGTGGGTGATGCGTCCGCGGCAAAGCTCGGCCAATGCAGGATCGCGGGCATCGGCCAGCTCAATGAAGCGCTGCTGGACATAGATCAGGAACCAGGCAAGCCAGACGCTCTCGCCGCGTCCCTGATTCCCGACATGATTCATGCCGTCGTTCCAATCGCAATGGCCGATGAGCGGGAGTCCGTTCGGACCCAGCTTCCATGCGGCCTCAAGCGCGCGGCGGCAATGCTCCCAGATGGACGCACTCTCGGCGGAGACGTCGGGAACGAACAGGTGCTCCATCTGGTCCGGCGCGAGCAGCGGGCCTTCAATAAAGCCTGCGAATTCGTCGAGGAGCGAGTGGTCTCCCGTTACGGAAACATAGTGGCAAACGGCATATGGCAGCCAGAGCAGATCATCTGAACATTTGGTGCGGACGCCGTTGCCGGTTCGGGGATGCCACCAATGCTGGACGTCGCCTTCGCGGAACTGGCGGGTCGCGGAGAGCACGATGTGAGCCCGCGCCAGTTCGGGGGCGGCATCCAGCAGGGCCATGGAATCCTGCAGCTGGTCACGGAATCCGAATGCGCCGCTCGATTGATAGAGCGCGGTGCGTCCCCAGAAGCGGCAGCTCAGCGACTGATAGAGCAGCCAACGGTTCACCAGAAGATCGACGGAGAGATTCGGCGTCCGGACCTGAACGGTTTCGAGCTTGCCCTCCCACCAGCCGCGCGCGTTCGCAAGACCGTGCTCCACTGCATGCCGGGCTCGATATTTTTCGACAATGCAGTGCACGTCTTCGATGCGCAAAGCCTGACCCAGCAAAAAAATGACTTCAGTCTCGCCGCCGACGGGAATCGAAACCGGCAATTGCAGAACGGCGGCCGGATCAAGATCCGGCCCGCAGAAATTATTCAGGCGCGTGCTGCGAAGAGCCGCCGGATTTGACCGCGATCCGTTGCGCCCGATAAAAGCGCGGCGGTCACCGGAATACGATTCGGCCGCGGGCACGGATGCGGCGAATGCAATACCCTCCACACCATCGGGCGACCATCTCTGTCTCGCGAGCACCGCGCCGCAGGTTTCATCGAACGATGTAACGATGTGGGGAACCTGCTGTTCGCGGAGCGAGCCGAGGACCCACTCGCAGAACCAGGTGACCGTGAGGCGGCGCGGCCGTGAAGAATCGTTGCGGAGGCGAAGGCGGCAAATTTTGACAGGGTCGCGCGGGCCGTCCTTTTCAAATGGCATGAACACCGTCAACTCCTGGCCGATGGCGTGGCTGTTGTGCTCAAAGACGGTATAACCCTGGCCGTGCCGTGCGCGATAGGCATCGTTTTCGCGAATCGGAAGGGCGGTGGGAGTCCAGAGCGCGCCGGAGTCTTCATCGCGCAGATAGATAATCTCCGACCCTGGATCGATCACCGGATCGTTCTGCCAGTTCGTGAGGCGGTTCTGCTGGCTGTTCGCATTCCAGGTACAGCCGAGCCCGCTTTCGCTCACCATACAGCCGAAATCCGGACCGGCGATCACGTTGACCCACGGAGTTGGAGTCGTGCTCCCAGGGCCGAGGTAGATGGCGTATTCACGACCGTCACGTGTGAAGCCGCCCACGCCGTTGAAGTATGCGAGTTCAAGGAACGGCAGCGGGCGCGACGGCTCTTCGGCGACTCCATGTGCAGGAGTGAAAGGCGAGGCGACCGGCGGCAGTTCGCGAGCCGGAGGCAATTGCCGCGCGAGCGATCCGCGGGAACCCGCCAGCACTACGCGCGAAGCGCTGAGAATGAGTGCGCGCTGCGCGTCGCTCAGACTATTCCAGTCGCGCAGAAACACACCGCCGGGGCGATCGGTGCCGACCTCATGGGCGTGCGCATCCAGAATGCGCTGCATCTGGAAGTTCAGCGGGCGGTCATAGCTGGTGGCTTCCTGATTGAGGACGACGAGATCTGCCATGAAGCCGTGCGTGCGCCAGTAAGAATGCGCGGCCAGCACTTCGCGCATGAGTGCGAGACCGGTCTGCTCACGGACCGTAATCGTGACGATGGGAAGATCGCCGGAAATACCGAGAGCCCACAGATCGCGCTGGCTGACACTGTCCGGAACGGGGCGGGATCCCTGACTGCGCAGCGGCGAGCCGGGAAAGAAGAGATATCCGGCCAGCTGCTGATAGCTGTGAGCGGCATCGGGGCCGATCTGCAGATACCGGAATTCAAGCTGTTCGTGAGTCCAGGCGAGATCGAGAACGCGCTCCGCGGTTTCGGACCGGCGATAGCGGGCGACCAGATGCATCAGATCGTCGCGCGACGCCGCGGCCATCGTCAGGAACATGACCTGGAGCTTGCCGCGCGGCTCAATACTTTCGCGGCAGCGGAGGCTGATCGCCGGATCGAGCGTGGCGCCGGCGATGCCATTCAACGCGCGATCGTAGGCTTCGGCATTCGCGGCGGTGTGGCCGCGGCCAAGAAACGCTCCGCGGTCGGTCTCAAAATCGACGTTACCTGTAGCCCCCACCAGCATATGGGCCATCCAGAGCGGTGGATCATGTGGATCGCGCAGACGGCGGTGAGCAATGATCACGCCGTCTTCGATCTCCGTTTCCACAAAGAGCTTGTTGAACGCCGCGTGCGAAGCATCCGCCGCCGCCGGAGCCATGGCGAGTTCCGCAAAAGATGTGATGTCAAGAAGAAGGCGCCGCCGCGTCTGATTGATGAGGGTCAGGCTGCGGACTTCCACATCATCATCCGCGCTCACGACTACGCTCAGAGTCGATTCGATGCCGAGGAAGACGCGGCGGAATTCGGCCCTGTTAGCGGTGAATGTGGCGGACATTTCTCGGCGCTCATCACCCATCGGCTGCAGAGTGGCGGACCATGTGGCGCCGAGCCGCGCCTCGTGCAGAAGGATAAACGTGCCCCACTGATCGATAGAGGAATCGGCCCGCCAGCGCGTGAGATCGAACTGGTGCCAGCGGCTGAAGCCCGAACCGGAGTTCGTCAGCATCACCGAATAACGGCCGTTTCCGAGAAGAACCGTCTGGGGAACCGTGGTGCGCACCGGCAGCACACGCTCGGCCTGTTCCGGCGCGGTCTTCTTGGCCGGGATGAGCGCGGGTGCACGGCGTTCGCGCACGCGAAGGCGCGCAAGGGGAATGCGCTCGAACAGGAGCGACTCAATCGCGCGAATGCGCGGATCGGAGTGGAACCGCCGCCGGACCACTTCATCGAGCAAAAGATTGGCGAGGGCCGCCATCGACATCCCCTGGTGATGCGCGAAATAGGCGTAGATCGCGATTCCGCCGCGCCCTTCGGGAGTGGGACTGCGGGAGTTATCGATGGCTTCATAGAAGCCCATGGGGCCACGAAGTCCGCAGTCCGTATCGAGACGGCGCAGGTTCGCCACGCCGGCGCGCGGATTGAAGAGCAGCGCCATCATCGTCGAGTAGGGGGAGACGACGAGCCGGCTGTCGACATCGGGATTCTGAGCAGCGGCGGGGATGCCGAACGCGCGGTACTGATAGGTCTGGCGCGCATCGAGAGCGCTGTAGGCGGATTCCGAAAGACCCCAGGGAACACCGGCACGCTCACCGAATTCGATCTGCGCTTTAACCGCGTTCCGGCAGGCGAAATCGAGCTGAGAGTTCTCATAGCTGTTGGTAAACAGCATGGGCATGAGGAACTCGAACATGGTCCCGCTCCAGGAGAGAAGCTGGCGTCCCTGCGGCTCGGTTCGCATGGGCCGGCCGAGCGCGAACCAGTGTTCGAGCGGAACGTCACCTTTTGCAATCGCGATCAGACTGGCGAGACGCGCCTCGCTCACGAGCAGATCGTAATGGCTGGTGAAAACCGGCGGGCCCTCCGCGAGATAACCCACCGCAAGATGACGGCGGCGGCGATCGTAGAGGGTGGCGATATCGGTTTCGTCGGCGAGACGCCGGACGGCCTGGCGGAGCCGGCGCATTTCGAGCGCGGTGGCCGCGGCGTTTTTCTCCGCCTCACGCGCCTCCGCTTTAAGCTGTGCGATCCACCCGTTGGCTTCCGGCGGCATCTCGGGCGAAAGCGGCCGGTCCAGGATGGACTTCAGCGCCGGAATGCCGCGCTCGAGTTCCGCGAGGGAAGGGATAGCGCGCAGCACACGCTGGCGGAGAGCGACTACATCTGCGCCGAAATGCGCGAGGAAGTCTTCGCTGGGGCGCGAAAGCGTTTCCAGCCACCGCAGATTGCGGTTGATCACCTCAATCCACGCGTCGATCTCGGCGACGAACCGCGAGGCCCAATAGGCCCTTTCTCCGCCGGAGGGAGCCTCCCACCGGCTGACGTCGCGGAATGGATCGGCCGAATGGGCGATCAGCCGGAGACGCGGAATGAGCTCATACTCACGAAGCTCCGAGCGCAGCAGCCGCGCGGCGGCGCGCGATGGGGCGCCCAGATAAAGATCGTCACCCGCCGCTTCGGAAAGAATGGCGAGCGTGGTCTGGAGGCCGGTCAGACACGATGGTGGAAGCACCGGGCGATTCAGAATCTCGTCAATCGCGCGATCGAGAGTCCACAAACCGGCGAGAAAATTTCCGCTATCCGCGGAAGAGATATAGCGTGGATTCAGCGGCGCCAAGGTATCGATGTCATACCAGTTATAGAAGTGACCGTTCTGCCGCTCCATGAGCTCGAGCGTGGCGACTGTCTCGCTGCAGCGCCGGCAAAATTCGGCCGCGGGGATCCAGCCGAAATCGTGAGCGGAAAGCGCGGAAAGAAACCAGAATCCGATGTTAGTGGGCGAGGTACGGCGGGCGACTTCCACCCGCAGAGCGAGCTGCGTGTTATCGGGGGGCAGCCAGTGGCTCTCCGGACTCACCAGATCGTCAAAGAACCGCCACGTGAGACGCGCCGCCTGAAGAAGATAGTCACGATCACCATCCGCGAGCTCATTCGCGCCGCGTCGGGCAGAGGTGCTGTTCAGCCAGGTGAGCAGCAGCGGGGACAGCATCCAGAGGCAGAGGAACCCGGCCGTGGGTACGAGGCGATGCCAGTAATAGAGGACCAGCATCAGCACCGCCGAGAGAGCGGCGATGATCGTCATCTGCTTCCGCGTTGAATCCATGTGGCGGCTGGAATCGCGCTCCGCTGCATCCGCTGTTTGCCATTCGAGAAGATGCCGGTGGCTGACGCAGCGACGGTAAGTGGCGCGCACAATGGCATCCACCGCGAGCCAGGCCTGATGCGGCAGAAATGCTGTGAGGACGGCAGAGCGGATCAATTCATCGCTCGCTCCCTGGCGCCCATGAACGGTGCCTTCGAGTTGACGCACCAGACGATCGATCAGCGGCGCGAGCGCGGGAATCAGAATCGCAAGCGCCACCACGACGCTCCACACGCTCGGAGCGACAGAGGTGAGCCAGCCGAATAAGAGGAGCAGGAGGGCGCTGACCGGAACGAGGCTGCGGCGAAGATTATCGAAAATGCGCCAGCGGCTGACGGCGCCGAGCGGATTCGGAACGTCGCCGTGCGGACCAGGGACCGTTCCGAGGATCCATGGGAAGATTTGCCAATCGCCACGAATCCAGCGGTGCTGCCGGCGGCTGAAGCTGGCGTAATCGAGCGGAATGCTTTCCAGCAGCTCGATATCGGTGGCGAGCCCCACGCCTGCGTGGGCCCCTTCAATCAGGTCATGGCTCAGCAGGGATTCGGATGGGAAGCGATCGCCGAGGATCGTATTGAAGGCGGCAACGTCATAGATCGCTTTGCCGTGGAACGTCCCCTCATCGAAATAATCCTGCTGGATATCGGAGACGGACCGGAGATAGGGATCGAGACCGGAGGTATCGGCGAAAACGCGCGTGAAGCGTGTTGCGGTGGCGCCGGGAAGTGCGATCGCGACGCGCGGCTGAATGACCGCGTAACCGCGAGTTCGCACTTGCGTCGCGGGATCGATCTGCACCTGGTTACACGGATGCGAAATGGTTTCGACCATCCGGCGGCCGGCATTCGGCGGCAGCGCGGTATCGGCATCGAGAGTGATGACAAAGCGAATGGTCTGTTTCAGCTTTCCGACTCGCAGAATTCCAGCCGCGCCATGGCCAGTGAGGAACGAGTTCAGATCTTCGATCTTGCCGCGCTTGCGCTCACGGCCGATCCAGCAGCTTTCCGACTCAGACCACTCGCGCTGGCGGTGAAACAGGAGGAAATTGCCCTGCGGATAGCGCTTGTTGAGCTGCTCGATTCCGCCGGAGATGAGATCGACGAGCGCGGCATCGCCCGGCTGATCGCGCTCCGGCGCATCCAGAAAATCGGAGAACAGCGCGAATGAGAGATTGGCGTCGCGATTGGCGAGATAGCGAACTTCGAGCTTTTCGACCTCACGATGAACGGCATTCTCACCCGCGAGCATCATCGGCACGACCACGAGCGTGGCGTATTCCGGCGGAATACCGCGTTCGTAATCCATGCGGGGCAGCTTCGACGGGGGAAAGGTCGCGACGATAAACGCATGGACAATCTGGATAGCCAGTTCGCTCAGAGGAATGAGCGCGAGCGCGCCAAGCACCCCCAGAAGCGTGGGGCTGTGAACACCGGCGCCGTGCGCAATTTCGAGAGCCAGCAGGTCAAGGCTGACCGTCAGGCCGAAAACGAAGAGGAAATAGAGGAGAACGGAATGATGGCGGGTGGCGCGAACGAAACGCACATTCAGCGGAAGCCGCGCGCCCGCACGGCGCTCGAGCTCGGCGATTCCTTCCGAAACCAGAAAATAAGGAACAAGCCGGCGGGTGGGATCGGTCTGCTCTTCGGCAAGCGCCACGGCCATGCGCGCGATGTCGCGTTCGTCAGTACCGGACCACCGCGCGATGCGCTCGATCGCGTGGCGGCAACGATCGCGTGTTTCGAAATCACCCGCGGCGTAGATGCCGGAAGGATCGCGGCGAAGCTCTTCGTCAACGACACTGACGCGCTCGAATACTTTGCGGACGTCGAGGCGTGAGAGTGCCCGCAGGCTGCCGAATGCGCGCGCCGCCGCATCGGAACTGGCGGCTTCCCGGCGGTTTTCCGCGCGGGCAATCTCCGTGAGCGGGCGTCCGGCCTTTTCCACCTCCACCTGGAACGCCGGCAGAGTTTCCTCTTCGCCCTGGAGCAGTTCGGCAAGCGCTGCAAGAAAGGCGTCGGTGAGCGCATAGGGCTGGGCGTCCATCCGGCCGAGCACGAATAGCTGCGCCTCTTCTCCCTGGCGCGCAGCCGCAATCAGACGGTCTGCCCACAAGTACGCAGCTTCGCGATGCTGCTGGGCGCTGGCGGCATCCACTGCGAGCCGGGTTAGTTCTTCCAGAAGAGCGAGGCGAAGAAGCTGCGTGAAATCCCAGAGCTCAGCGGTAGTCAGCGGGCGCACTTTCTGGAATTCACAAAGCGCCTGATGCATGGCGTCTTCAGTGACTTCGTGCTCACCGTGCTTCAGGAGCCCCGCGGCGAGAGCGTGGACCTGCGCGTAATTGGCGTTCGGATCGGGCTTTGACTTTACGCCTTCCAGAACGTAGCGGATTTCTTCGACATCATTCTGTACAAGGTAGGAGTTTTCGAGAAGCCAGTTGGCGGCCGGGCCGGGCGCATGTCCCATGCCGACGCTCGCCACCAGATCGGCCACGGCGCTGTCGAATTGCTTTTCGAGAGCATTGAGACGCTGCCTGACGAACGGCGCGAGCACGGCTTCGGGGGCGATTTCGGACCGCGCCGCATCCCGCGCCCAGCTCAGGTCGTTCCTTTCACGAACCGGCGGAATGCCGGCTGGTGAGACGAACACCTCCGGGATCACGAACAGGGATGCAGGGTGCTCCTCGCGAATCTCTTCGACGGCCGCCTGCACCGCTCCTGCGCGCGCTTCCGCAACCAGAATGGACTCACCTTCGAGAGCAAGGGAAAGCCACACCGCGAGCCGGGGGTGGCCCTCGGCGCGATCCTTCGAAGTGGCAAAATGTACCTTCGCCCGTTCGAGGCGTTTGGCAGCGCGATCTATCGCGGCGTCAGAGGCATGAAAGAACGCCAGAATCAGGCGCTCATCGTGCAGTTCGGACTGTGTTTTTTCAGTGCGTGTGGGTTTCTCGCCAACTAGCACGCAGTGCCTCGAATGGCCCTCGTGAATAAAGTAAGCAGGAACAGCGCGCCAAACAGCACCGCGCAGAATTGCGCAGCATCGGAAAATTCGGGGCTTCCCCAAACCGCGCTGCCAACGGACACCAACGCAAAAATGATCGACCAGCCGTTCATTCGAATTCCTTCAGATGAATTTCGTCAGGCGAAGCGGCGAAGCTCCGTCTCTTCGCGATCCTTCGCATCCTGGCAGGAAATGCAATAGCGAGCCCACGGAAGCGCGGCCAGACGCCTGGCACTGATCGGCTCATCACATTCGAGACATACCCCATAGGTGTTGTCCTCGATGCGCTTCAGCGCCTCGGTCACGAGCGTGGAAGTCTCCCACATCCGTGTGATCGAATCGAGAGCGAGTACGCGATCGCTGCCGCTCTGGATCAGGTCCATTTCTTCGGCGGCTTTTTCGATCGCAATATCGTCGCGCGAAAAGCGGCGCGAAGCCAGTTCACTGAGTTTTGCGTCCAGTATGGATTTCACTTCCTGAGTCTGCATCCCGTCTCCATTTCCGCGATCGAATCGCGGCATGCGCGGTGGTGATGCACGCGCTATGCCAATTAGAAATACGGCCCAATCAGAGACTTGCAGAGCAGAACAAAGCAATAGTTGCGGGCAAACCGAACTTTTTTCTTCGCCCTTGCAGGGGTAACGAATATCACTATGGCAACAAAATGAACCCCAAATGGAACATTTTTCCTGTCGACTGCGATCTTATCGCCCGCGTGCACTTATAAGGTCGACTGTCAAGCAACGTTGGTGTGGCAAGGTACATGCATTATTCGGCCGCAGGAGAGGTGGAACATGAGAGCAGTCAAATTGACGTTACCCATGCTGGCCGCGGCGATTGCGATTTACGCGCAGGCGCCGAATCCGGTTCAGACGAATGTCTCGGAAACCGCTGACGGCCACGTGCCGATTTACAAAGTTGAAGTCACATCGCGAACCATTCGCGCCGTGAATTATCGTCATCGCCAAGGGACGACGAAAATCGACTTTCGCGGCACCGCGCTGATGCCGGATGCCAGAGGGGAAGCAGAGGTGACGCCAAATGACGGCGCAACCCGTATCAATCTGAAGTTCGATCACCTGTCAAATCCGATTCAGTATGGCCGTGAGTACCTGACGCTGGTCCTCTGGGCAATCACGCCCGAGGGGCGTCCGGAGCGTCTCGGCGAAGTGACGCTTCGCAACGCGGATCAGAAGAGCGCCGAGCTTTACGCCACAACCGATCTTGCATCGTTCGGCATGATCGTGACGGCGGAGCCTTACTTCAATGTGAGCGAGCCATCCGACGTGGTCGTGATGGAAAACGTTCTGAGCAAGGACACAACGGGCACCATGGAAGATGTGGACGCGAAGTACGAACTGCTCAAGCGCGGAACATATTCGACGAACGTGAGTGCGAGCGGCGTGAGCGAAGCAACCGCCGACACTTCCCTGCCGCTGCAGCTGCGTGAAGCGCGCCTCGCGATGGCGATCGCGCGAGCCCAGGGCGCCGACCAGTACGCGGCTGACACCATGCAAAAGGCCGAGACGGACATGATCAACGCCGAGGGCTTCGCGAAGAGCAAAGATCTGAAGAGGCTCGAAAGCGCCGCGCGTGAAGCCACGCAGACGGCGGAAGACGCGCGCCGCATCAGCATCCAGAAGGAACAGGAGCAAGCCCAGCTGGCGCTGAAGCAGCGGGAGGCCGATGCCCAGGCGAAGGCAGCCGAAGCTCAGCAGAAGGCGCAGGAAGAAGCACGATTGAGAGAGACGGCCCAGGCTGAAGCCGCGGCGGCGGACGCTCAGAAGCGCGAAGCCGAAGCCGAGATGGCAGCCGCAAAGCAGGCGCAGGCGCAGGCGGAAGCGGCGAAGGCCGATGCGATTGCGGAGCAGCAGAAGCTCGCGGCCGCCAAGGCTGCGGCGGAGACATCCAAGGATCAGGCTGAAAAGGACGCGCAGGCGCTCCGCGCAAAGCTGAAGGATCAGCTCAATCTGATTCTCCAGACGCGTGACACGGCCCGAGGCCTCATCGTAAATATGTCGGACGTTCTGTTTGACGTCAACCAGGACACTCTGAAGCCCGGCGCGAAAGAGAAGCTGGCGAAGGTTTCCGGCATCCTGCTGGCTTATCCGTCGCTCCACCTCACTGTGGAAGGCTACACGGACAGCACCGGCAGCGATGATTACAACCAGAAGCTTTCCGAACGCCGCGCGGATTCGGTGCGCGATTATCTCGTCACCAATGGCATCTCGGACGGCAACATTGAAGCGCACGGGTACGGCAAGTCGCGGCCGGTGGCGACGAACGACACAGCCGCGGGGCGTCAGCAAAATCGCCGTGTGGAACTGGTGGTGAACGGTGAGGTGATTGGCCAGCCCCTCAGCGATAACACGAATACGAATACGAATACGAATACGAATACGAATACGAATACGAATACGAATACGAATACGAATACCAATGCCAACGAGCCCGCCCCGGCAGGGCTTGCCTATAGATAAAAACAGTCGGAGTTACGGAGGAATAGCCCGGGACAGCGGAAACGCTGTCCCGGGTTTTATTTGCTGCATTGCCAGCTGGAGGGGAAGCGGGATTTTTTAACCCATTGGAGCGGCGCCTGCACGCCGACGAGCCATGGATAAAAAATTAGACGGACGAAAAATCGCCATACTCGTGGCCGACGGCTTCGAGCAAGTGGAGATGACGGAGCCTCGCAAAGCCCTGGAATCCGCCGGAGCGAAGACGGATCTCATCGGGCCCGATGGCAAGCAGGTGCAGGGTATGAACCACCACGATAAGGGCGACAGCTTCCCGGTGGACCGCGATCTGAAAAGCGTTGCGGCAAAAGATTACGACGCACTGCTGTTGCCGGGAGGCGTAGCCAATCCGGACAAGCTGCGAACCATTCCGCAGGCGGTACAGTTCGCCAAAGATTTCGCGCAGGCAGGGAAGCCGATTGCTGCTATTTGCCATGGACCGTGGCTTTTGGTGGAGGCCGGTCTCGTGAAGAACCGCCGGATGACATCATGGCCGTCGCTCCAGACGGATATCCGCAATGCCGGCGGACAGTGGGAGGATAGCCAGGTGGTCGTCGACCACCATCTGGTCACGAGCCGCAAGCCGGACGATATTCCGGCTTTCAATCGCAAAATGATCGAGGAATTTGCCGCCGCCGTGCATTGACGCACAAGGACTACTTACCGGGGAAGGGCAGCCAGCCACGCGTAATGTAGTCGCCGAGCGTCAGGGACACGAGAATCAGAAACCAGATCACGCCGCCTGCAATTGCGACACGCACGAGCTTGCCTTCGAACAGCGCGTGCATGAAGAATCCTGCAATCAAAGCGGCCTTCACGGTGGCGATTCCCACCGCGGCCACCATGCTGAACGGGCCCATATCGATGAAGCCGAGGAGCGTGGTCAGCAGTGTCAGACCGAGCAGCCCGAGCCAGGTGAAAGCATAAGTCCGGCGTGAAACCATTGGCGTCATTTGTGCAGCCCCGAGATATAGAAGATGGCGTAGAGAAATACCCAAATGATGTCGATGAAGTGCCAGTAGAGGCCAGCTACCTCAACCGGCGTATAG
>DASZVV010000351.1:0-16829 GCA_035546955.1 Bryobacteraceae bacterium | reverse complement strand
CTGCTGTGGCGCACGCTGCCGGGGCGTCCCACGCGGATTCTCGAAGCGGGGTGCGGAACGGGGAATTTCGCGCTGAAGCTGGCGAAGGCGTTCCGGTGTCCCATTGACGTGGCGGACCTGGCGGGCGAAGGGCTGCGGTACGCGCGGGCGAATGGGCTGCGGCGCATGGTGCAGGCGGACATCCAGGCGCTGCCGATTGCGGGCGATCAGTATGACTGCGTGCTGTCGCTCGACGTGCTGATCCATCTGGAGCCGGGGACGGAGAGCGCGGCGGTGGCGGAACTGGCGCGGGTGACGCGTCCCGGCGGGATGGTGATGATTCGCGCGGCAGCGCTGGACGCGCTGCGCAGCCGGCATTCGGAGTTCACTCACGAGCGACAGAGATTCACGAAAGCGCGGCTCGTGCGGCTGGCTCGCGAGAACGGGCTGGAGCCGGTGCGATGTACGTATCTGAATAGTTTGCTGCTGCCGGTGGCGCTGTTGCGGTTCCGCGTGTGGGAGCCGCTGATGCGGGCCCCGGTGGATAGCGGAGTGAAGCCGATGGCTGGCTGGCTGAATGTGAGTTTGGGGTGGATTCTCGGCTTGGAGAGGGCGTGGGTGGAGCGTGGCTGGAATTTGCCACTGGGCCAGACGGTGGTGATGCTGGCGCGGAAGGAGAAGTGAGGTTAGCCTATGAGGACTGAAAGAGGAATGGCTGGGAGACAGTTCGCGCACCTGGCAAGCTGAACGTATCGAAAGTATCGAGTGACGGAACATCCTCCACATATCTGCGAGTAAGTACTTCCGGATATCTCAATTTGCGGAAGGTCGCTCCACATGATCGATGACGAGGATATCCATCGGCTCTTTTTGGGGCACCAGTTTCAATCCCCAGATACCTTCCAAGTCGTTGATCGCACGAAACAGGTCATCTGGTGGAGCCGTCATAATACCGTCCTGTCCGCGTGGATGCAGAGCCCCTTGTAGCAGACTATCCGGCGAATATGGCGGCTGTACAGGGAACAAGTAGTACCTTGCCTCCGCTTCAAAGCCCGTTCTGTCCATGACCGGAAGATCCGTATTTCTCGAAAGCCTTGCAGGAAGTTGCTCCCACCGTTCGGGGATCGATACGGTATGGCTCTCCGATCCTGACGCGTTGGGATCGCAGCGATTTGCCGACTTGATCAGCTTGGACTTCTTTGTCACCACAAGCTCATAGACAGGCAGAGTTTTCGTTTCGGGGTGAAGTCTCAGGTGAAAGCGATCAGATAACAATGTCTGGAGCATGCGGCGCACCAGGTCGAGACCGGGCGTCTGATCGCCCCCAACCCTCGCACTGACATCATAGAGGTCATGCCCCGAGTCGCCCCACTCGGGCAAACCGATGATCGAGTTCGCCCTGACGTTGTAGGCATCCATGATCAGGTCAAGCAGGCTGGCCGGGCTGTCGCTGAATCTGGTCCCGGAAATCCCGCAATCAAAGAGTTCCGTGGCGGCTGGCTCGCTGCAACTGATCGCACCCGAATTGAAATGTAGCCTGCGCAGGAAACTACCGGCTGGACGGATGCGTTGCCTCACCGATGCCGCCTCGAACGCCGGGGGCACGTCGCTCTGGGCGTTCGCCGAAGCAACAGCAAGTAGTCCGATAGTCAACATTCTCACGGCGACCAAGGCAAGGATCATCCAGACTCCCTGCGTGAGCGAATGAGTATTGGTCGTGGACACTCGGACTCTCGCTGATGATGGCGTTCGAGACTGGCGATGGGTTACTTGCCGCGAAACATGTCCCATCCCTCCACCGTCACAAGTTAGTCTGTCAGCCGGAGACCGGGAACGCCCAAATAGTCCTTTGTGTTGTGCGTCAGAAGAACGGCGTCGTAAAGCAATGCGGTCGCCGCAACCCAAGCGTCGGCGCTATCCATCCGCCGCCCAGTGGCTCTCGCCGCCACCATAACCTCAGCCCATTTTTTCGACAAGTCGCTCGATGACGCGACCACCACGAACCTCTGGAGATACAGATGCAGCCATTCGATACGTTTCAGACGCCATCCCGAGAGAAGAACCCATTGTTCAAGTTCAGCTTCGGTCATGAAGGAGATCAGAAGCTGCCGGTCACGAAGACGTTCGACGTATAAATCTGCCCGCGTGTCCCGTTTGAAAAGGAAGGAAACGACGTCCGTGTCGAGAATGACCGGCTTCATGCCGCGGGGTCGTTTTTAGCGCGGCCCCGCCATTCGTAGAGCGTGGCGAGAAAATCATCAATGGATTCTTCCTCAGGCCAGAAGTCACCGAGCAGTTCGAGCGGGTCGCGAGGGAAAGTGACTCCCTGGGCCGCCATCAACTCTTCGACAGACGGGTGCCCGGTGTGGGAATACTTTTGCGCGAGTTCTGCCATCGAATCCGACATTACGCACTCAGTATAGCGCCGCGGAGAACCGGTTGTCATTGGATTTGGCTGGGAGACAGGGATTCGAACCCCGATACGCAACTCCAGAGGCTGCAGTCTTACCGTTAGACGATCTCCCAGCAGTTGGAGATAACCTCATTTTAACGCATGCCCCTTCGCCGGGGGAAGTCAGCGTTCGAGGAGAATTCCGGCCGAGGGGATGATGGGGAGCATGGTGTCCAGCGTTATGGACGTCTGGCCGGTCTTCGCGTTGTAGCTGTTGAGGCTATCGAAGAGGTAGTTGGTACGGTTGCTCATGTTGATGACCTCGCCGTAGAGGGCGAACTTCCATTTGTCGCGAGTCCAGGATTTGTCGATACGGAAGTCGGTCCGCTGGTAGTACTGCATGCGGAGCTGGTTCGGCGACGACGCGAGGTAGTACACACCGTTTTTCAGCTGCAGATATTCCGGGATCGGGAATCCGCTGCCGTAGCTGGAGTGGATGCTCACGTTCACGCTGGGGCGGAGGCGGTAAGCACCGTAGACGCTGACAGTGTTGCGCTGGTCGAAATCGGAGGGGAAGCGGTCGCCGGTGATGCCGTCGCGCATGCCGGTGCGGCCCCAGCCCCAGGAGATCCAGCCGTTGAATTTGTTGGCGCTAGAACGCTGCAGATACACTTCGACGCCTCGCGCCCAGCCGCGTTCCGAATTCTCCCATTGCGGAATCAGGGGCGGGACGAAGACAGCGGATCCGATGAGGCGCGGATCGTAGAAGGGACGCGCGGCGAGATCGCGGTCGGTGCGGTTGTAGAACTCGGCGCGGAAACGCGTGCGAGCGCCGAAGCGCTGTTCGATCGCGGCGATTTCCTGGATGGAGCGAATCGGCTCCAGATGACGATAACCGGCGATCGAGGTGAGGATGGAGAGCGGCTGGTGCTGGGCATACTCGCCCCAGCCGAGCTGGATGCGCGTGGATGGTGTGAGCGAGAAGATTGCGGATGCGGCGGGCAGGGCGATCGCGATGCGGTCGGCGGTGTGCTGATCGAGATGTCCGCCGGCGGTGAGGTGGATGTGGTGGCGCAGCAGGTCGACAGATTGCTGGAGATAGCCTTCGGTTTCGGTGGCGTTGCCGTTCCAGTCATCGAGCAGGCGGGGCGAGGTGACGGACTGGTATTGCGCGGCGAAGCCGGCGTCACGCAACTGGCGGACAGAGAGACCCGCATCGAGCCTGGAGCCTTCGCTCCACAAGCGCGACGCGTCAGCGTTACCGACCCATTCGCCATAGAAGCCATCGCCCAGCGGCAGCGGATTGGGATTGAAGTTGTCGTATTTTTCGCGCATCCAGGCTGCATGGGCGTCGAAGAAGGATTTCGAATCGGGCGTGTAGCGCCAGCCGAGATTGGCGAGAGTGTAATCGTAGGCGGCTTTGGCGAGCGAGTTGATGCCGAGCTTTGCGGTGTTTCGGTCAAGCGACGAATAGCTTTCGAGCAGATAGAACGTGACCTTGCTTTTCGGCGTGAAATCATAAGCGAGACGCGCCTGCACATCTTCCAGCGCGAATACAAGCGACGTTCCATTGGGATCGATACGCGAGATCAAATATTGCAGATAGCTGCGGCGCGCGCCGACGAGCCAGGAGCCGTGCTTGTTCTTCCCAAGCGGCCCTTCGGCGACGATTCCGGCGTTCGAGGCGCTGGCTTCGATACGGAAGGTTGTGGCGGTGTGGCTGCCATCGCGCGTGTGGACGTCGAGCACGCCGGCTGTGGCGTCCCCGAAGCGGGCGGGAAAAGCGCCTTCGTGGAGTTCGAGCTCTTCCACCATGTCGCCGTTGAAAGCCGCGCCGGAGCCGGTAACATTCTGGCCTTCCAGCATGTGGAAGGGCTCATGGAGCAGAACGCCATCGAGATAGAGGCCGACGCGGCTGTAATCGGCGCCGCGTATGGAGAAGCGGGCGTCGAAATCGTTGTTGGAGGTGACGCCGGGGAGGCTCTGGACGGCGCGGAGAGGATCGTCGGCGAGGACGCTGGCGACGTGGCGGACGTCGGCGCCGGCGAGTGTGAGGCTGGAGGGGCTGTCTTCGCTGGCTGCGCCGAAGGGGCCGGCGGTGACGGTAATCGTATCGGTGCGGGCGAGGTTATCCGGGCTGAGGACGATTTCGAAATTCTTCGGCTCTCCGGCGATGAGATGGAGCTGCTGAGTGACGACGTGGTAGTTGACGGTAGAGGCGCGGAGCGTGTAATCGCCGGGCGCGAGCGCGTCAATGTGGAAGCGGCCGGCATCGTCGGAAATCGCGCGCACGTCTCCAATCCGGATGGAAACATTGGCGAGGGGCTCACCGCCGGTGGCATCGAGAACGCGGCCGGAGACGGCGGGCGTCTGGGCGCGCAGCGCGAACGCGCAGAGAAGGCCCACTATCGCGAACCGCCGCATGGGGCTAATTATACGCGGGAAATCGCTGCTAGATTTTTCGCCCGATGATGGCGTAATCGAGGCCGCCGAAGAAACGGCCGCGGAAATCGGCGGGAAGACTGGCGATCTCGGGCATCGTGTCGACCGCGGGGTTCAGGCGGTGGACTTCGATTGCGGTCAGTCCGGCTTCTTCCATGCAGAACTGAAGATACTGGTGCGGCATGGGGCGGGTGTGCGTGGGGTCGAGATAGAAGTAGGTCGCGAAGATGGCGAGGCACTCCGGATTGGGAGTTTCGAGTGCGAGGATGCCGCCGCGGCGAAGTTTTGCGGCGCAGAGGCGAATCATTTCGGGAAGACGGCCCGGCGGGAGATGTTCGACAACCTGCGAGCTGAGGATGCCGTCGAATTCCTCATCGGGCTGCGCGGCAAGGAATGGGAACATGTCGGCGACTTCGGCCTGAAGGCCTTTGTCGCGGCATTGCCGGATGCATTCGTCGCTGAGATCGATGCCGCGGGCGGGGACGCCGGCTTCGCGCAAGACATCCAGGAATTCGCCGCGTCCGCAGCCGATATCGAGGACGTTCTCTTTGCCGGAGAAGATGGGCCGGTAGAACTCCATGCCGTGGCGGATTTCTTCGTCGGTGCCGCGGAAGCGTTCGGCAAAGCGGCTGTAATCGAGGCCGGAAGAGATGGCGGGCGCGGGAGCGGCTGGCGCGTTTGGCGGGGCTGCGGCGGCCGGCGCTGCGGTTCCGGCGCGAAGGCGGATGAGACGCAGCTCGGCGTGAATCATGCGCTCATATTGCTCGCGGATCTTCTCGAGATCGGCCCAGAGGCGCTTCTGGATATCGTTGCCGGAGCGGTCGAGCGCGCCGAGATAATCGCGATGCTGCGCCTGGACGATTTCGCGGAAGTTGCCTTCGATCATCGTGACGCGGTGCTGGAATGCGCCCTGGAGATCGGCGGTGGCGCGGAGGAACTGGATTTCGTTGGTGGTCAGCTTTTGTTCCCAACTGGAGCGCCAGCCAATCCAGTGTTCACGAATATCTTTCAGTTCCTTCGCCTCCGCCATCACGGTTTCCAGTACGGAGAAGCGTTCGTTGGTTTGGGCGGCGAGCGTGAGAAGCTCGCGGTTCATCGCAGCGAGCGCCCCGATCGTCGCTTCGAGCGCGGCGACGGATTCGCGATTGAAGATAATCTGATCGCGCACGAACCACTGCAATCCGCGCGCGATGGTTTTCTTCACTGTCTGGACGACTTTGTTGACGAGCCCGCCGGCGCGCGGGTTCACAGCGCCGATGGCGGCCACCTTAGCCTGGGCGGCATCGCGCGCGTGCACGATGCCCATCAGGTCGGTGGACTGGAGCTGGATGGGGGAGAATCCGCCCGAGCCGGATGCGGCGCCGTTCTGATGCGCGCCGCGCACGCGCTGGCGCACCGCTTCGACGATGGCGTTCAGCTCGGCGATTTTCTCCGCGTCAGTGGGCATGCCGCGCCGTTTTCCCCTTGCCGGATTTCGCGTATGTCGCGACCATGCGGGATTCGAGGCCGCCGCGCGGCGTGAAATCGCCTCTTACTGTGGCGCTGACGGGTTTGCAGGCTTTCACGATGTCGCGCAGGATGCAGTTGACGGCGTTTTCCTGGAAGATCCCGAGATCGCGATACGCGAGCATGTACATCTTGAAGGATTTCAGCTCGAGGCAGAGCTTATCCGGAATGTACTGGATGGTGACGATGCCGAAATCCGGCAGGCCGGTCTTCGGGCAGACGGAAGTGAATTCCGGATTCGTAATTTCGATTTCGTAGCCGGGGAACTGGTTCGGCCAGGTTTCTATTTCGGGGAGCTTCGCGTCCACGCCTGCGGCCGCGTGCTCGTCTGTATATCCACGTTTCATTTCGTTTCTCCAGCGCCCGTCTCTTCTCCAGTGGCGGCGATGAGCTCTTTCGCGAGCAGCTCCAGGAAGAGGCCCACGTCGGTGACGACGCCGACTGCCTGGCCAGTGCCGCGATCGCTCACTTTGGTGGCGACGGCGGGATTGATATCGACGCAGACGATTTTGACCCAGCTCGGCAGCATGTTGCCGGTGGCGATCGAATGCAGCATCGATCCGAGGCAGAGGACGAGGCCGGCGTCGCGGAGTTGCGCGGCATAGGCATCCTGCGCGGCGTTCATGTCGGTGATGGTTTCGGGAAGAGGGCCGTCATCGCGCAGACTGCCTGCGAGCACGAACGGGACGTGATTCTTCACGCATTCGTACATGACGCCGGATTTCAATTTGCCGCTTTCAACCGCGCCGCGGATTCCGCCCGCGTGATAGATGGCGTTGATGGCGCGCATGTGATTGCGGTGGCCATGTTCGGCCTGGCGTCCGTCAGCCATGCGGATGCCGAGGGAGGTGCCGAGCAGCGAGGATTCGATATCGTGCACGCCGAGCGCGTTGCCGCTGAGGAGCCCATCGATCCAGCCGCCGCGAATCAGCTTCGTCATGCCGGAGACGCCGCCGGTATGGACGACGACGGGGCCGGCCACGGCGACTATTTTTTTGCCCTGCTCATGCGCCTGGCGGGCGAGCGAGGCTGTCTGGCGCACGGCGGTTTCCACCTGGCGTTCGGACGAGATTTCGTTCGACATGAACGCGAAGGCGAGGCGGTCGCGCTCTTTGGATTCGGGCGTAACGCGAATGCCGCGCATGCCGGTGACGACCATATCGCCCGCTTTGAGATCGCGCAGGCGGCGGCAGTACGCCTGATTGTCTTTCACGACGATCATGGCGTCCATGCGCTGATTCTGGACTTCGACCCAATCGCCGTTGAGCTTTACCCAGGTATGATGGTTGCTGGTCGAGTAGAAATCTTCGGGGGCGCAGCGATCGCGTTCCACGCGGACGAGCGCGGCATCGCCGCCATTTACGGGAGAGCAGCCGATGGGGAGAAGCTGGGCGAGGAGATGCTCCATCTGGCGGCGGTCCGGCGCTTCGAGGCGAAGGCGGAGATAGGAGGCGTCGCCATTGGTACGGCCGATGCGGAACTGTTCGACTTCGAACCGGCCGTTGGCTTCGACGACTTTGTCAAAGATTTGCTCCATGACATGGGAGTCGATCAGGTGGCCTTCGGCCTCGACAACTTCTTCAAAAGGCATGAACTACCAGTTTAGCCGAGGGCGGGGAAAACCCGTTGGTTACGCCGGGAGGCCGCGGGCATCGAGCTGGCGCGGGACAACGTCCGAGGTGCGGACGTAGTAGTCCATCAGGCGGTGGAAAAGGTCGGCCTGGGTGGCGGCATAGTGGGAGTTGCCGTAGAGGTTATTGGCTTCGCGCGGGTCTTTTTCAAGATCGTAGAGCTCGCTTTGGTCGTCGGGCCGGTAGATGAGCTTGTGCCGGAGGGTGCGGACCATAACGGTTCGGGTGACCGTGTCCGGCTCGCGGTTTTGCAAAGCGACTTTCGGGTAGTACGCCATCGCGACATTGAACTGAGAGATCGGCTCGAAGCATTGCGGCTCGTTCACGTTGTAGCCGCCTTCGCAGAAGGCCGCGCGACTGCGGTCGCCGGGCTCGCCGAGCATTTGCGGGGTGAGGGTCAAGGCGAAGTGAGTGTGGCGCGCCTGGATTTTCGCTAGTTCGAGCATCGTCGGCATGATGTCATACTGTTCGACGATTTCCTTCGAGATGTGTCCGCCTTTATAGCCGGGCGCCCGCACGATGAGCGGCACTCGGGTGAGAACGTCTTCCATTGCGTTGGGCCATTTTTCGACGAGGCCGTAGTCGCCAGCCCAATCGCCATGATCGGAGGCGAGGAAGATGGCGGTATCGCGCGTGTGGCTGGTGCGTTCGACGGCTTCGAGCAGTTCGCCGAGGAGCCAGTCGGCGTAGCTCACCATTCCGAGATAGACGGCCTGAATCTGCCGGAAATCAGCGTCGTGGAGCTGGTCGAGGCGCATGATCTGGCGCAGCGTCTGGTGGTAGCGCGGGCGGCGGGTCTGGGTGACGGGGCGCAGAGAGGGGAGATCCGCCGGCTTGTACATGTTGTGGAAGTCCGCGGGGGCGGCGTACGGTACGTGCGGGAAGGTGAGCGGAAGAAAAATGCAGAATGGCTTATCGCGCTTCTGCTCGAGGATTTCGATGGCGGCCTGGATGTTGAGGTAGTCGGACGTTTTGCGCCGATCGGGCAGAGGATTGTTGAGGAAAGTGTAGAAGTGCGGGTCGTCCTCGCTGTAAGGATTGTTCCGCGCACCAGTCTGGCCGTAGGCGGCGGAGTTATCGCCGCGCGATTCGGCTTTGGTGACGCTGGTTGCGAAGGTTTCGGTGGCGAGGAGATCGTTTTTGCCGAACCAGTAGACGTCATAGCCGCTCTCTTTGAGGTAGCGGAAGATGTTGGGCTCGTCGGGATGGAGCGCGTAGTAGAGCGAGCGGTGGCCGCGGACGTGAACGGGCCAGCCGGTGGCGAGGCAGCAGCGGGAGGGTCCGCAAACGGGGTTCTGTACGTGACATTGTTCGAACCGGACGCCATCGGCGGCGAGCTTATCGATATTGGGAGTTTTGACGACGTGGTTGCCGTAACAGGCGATGCTTTCGGCGCGGAGTTCGTCCGGGAGGTAGAGGATGAGGTTGGGGCGTTCGGTTGAGGGCCGCTGCGTTTGGGCAACGGCGGCGCTGGCTGCGGCCGCGCCGAGGAAGATACGACGGGTGAAATCCATGGGGTTGGCGTCTCCGCGCTTGTATTGTAATGCGGGCGGGTGCTCTGTGCGTTTTGGTAACTACTGTGAAGGGCGGAAGCTCATGCGGAGATGGAAGATAGTGAAAAGAATGCTTCGGCGGTTTGGAAGGCGAGATGCTCCCAAGCGGCGGCTAATCCGTTGGAGAGGTGAGTATGAAGACCTTCGCGTTCTTTGTTCTCTTTTCAGCGCCTGTTCTGGCGCAGATGGTTCCTCCTTGTTCCTCGGTCTCACCCGAGGCCGCGAAGTCGCAGTTCGATGCGGTGACTCTGAAGCCTGCGGGGCCGTTCGTCCCGGGGCCGAATCCGTTTGCGGCGCGTGGCGGGCCAGGGACGGACGACCCGGGCCGGCTATCTATGGCCCGCGCAGCGCTTTCGAATCTGATATTGAGGGCTTACGGTCTCGATGTGGATCAACTCAAGGGACCAGCCTGGCTTTCGGACTCTATGAACAATGGCTTTGCGGTGGTTGCGACAATGCCTGTTTCCACGACGCAGGAGCAGTTCTGCGGCATGCTGCAAAACATGCTGACCGAGCGTTTTCACATTGCCTTTCATCTCGAGAAACAATCGCGACCCGGATATGAATTGACGGTATTGCCGGGTGGGCCGAAGTTCAAAGGATTCGTGCCTGAGGCAAACGCCGACACGGCGCCGGTACGAGGCACCGACGATAGAGGATTTCCCCGCCTTTCACCCGGGCAGCCGACCGCAGCGTCATTTTCGTTTAATCGCACGGGGCTGAGAAGGGTCAGCTTCCGAAACAATATGACTGTTTTCGCGCGGAGTCTGGCCGCAAATATCGTGGAGTCGAATGGCATGCAGTTGAGTGCCGGTACGCCGCTACCTCGGGTTGTGGATAAGACGGGGCTGGCGGGCGTCTACGACATTCGGTATGAGTTTGCGGGAACGCCGATCATGGAGCCAGGAGGAACGCAGTCCGCACCTGATTTGGGGGATGTGGGGCAGAGTATTTTTACGGCTGTCCAGCAGCAGCTTGGGCTGAAGTTGACGAAGGCGGCGGATGTTCAGATTGATGTGATGATCATTGATCACATCGATCAGAAACCGACGGAGAATTGAGGGTTGCGCCGCGCGGAAGCGCGGCGGCAGGGCCGAAGCCCCGCCCTACGTCGAGTTTTTAAGTGCGGAGTTCGGCGGCGACTTCGGCGGCGATACGGCGGGCTTCATCGACTTGTCCCGGTTCAAGGCTGATGGCTCCGACTCGCGGGTGGCCGCCGCCTCCGTAGCGTTCGCAGATCGTCGCGAGGTTGTGCTTCGGCTCGACTTTTGCCCACGGGTTGGAGCCGACTGAGATCTTTGTGCGGAAGGTCGATGGGCTGATGGCAACCACGTACGTCCCGTTCGGATGCAGATAGTACGGGATGAATTTGTTGTAGCCTTCGAGGTCATAGCCGGTGAGATCGAACGTGATCACGCCGCCATTCTCGGAAGACTTTTCGCGGATGATTTCGATTGAGTCGAGATGCCGCTTGTAGAGAGGCTGATAAACGCTCTGGATCTCGGGAAGCTCGATGATGCCGGGGAGTGGCGTCGTCTGCATCAACTGGATGATGCGCTGCACGGTTTCCGATCCCTTGGAGCCTTCGATCACGAGAGTGAGCTTCATGGCCGGCGCGCCGAGCTCGACGGCGGACTTCGCGTCCGCATACATCGCGCCGTCGATGATGGTGGCCCAGTGAACCAGGTCGTCCAGATCGGGCGCGGTGAAGCCCCACCGGTCGCGAGCGCGGTCGCGAATGTAGCTGGTACAGGATTTGTACGTCGTATCGTACATCTTCTGCGGGGTGCGAGTGGCTTCGAAGTGCTTCTGGTCCTCCGGCGTGAGGAAGGCGCTCTGATGGTGATCGAACCACCAGGTCAGGCGAGGATTGGACGAATATTTGAAATCGACGATGGCGTTTTCGTCGCCGTCGAAAAGACCGTCCTCAAAAATCTGCGAGGCGCGATGAGCCATGCCCGTATACAGGAACTCGGCGCCGCCGTCAATCGCTCCCCGATAGAAGCGGCTGAAGAAAGCGGCCGATGCCGCGCCGTCAAAACAGTGGTCGTGATAGAGAACTCGTACCCGCGTTCGCATTCAGGAGTCTGTGGGGTGAAAACCTACCATCGTGCCTGAATGCGCGCGAAATTGCAACTCGTGAGCGAACTTTAATGTACGCCGGACGCACGAACGCGGAAACTCTCACGCCAGGTGGCGCCTGGCTCAAGCGTCTGGAGGGCCGGATATATGCCCTCGGCGGCGAGATTTACGCCATTTGTGACGGCTGCCATCGGCTCGAAGCAGATGAATTCGTGTCCTGACGGACAATAAACGACCGCGACCTGCCATTTCGGGCCGAATTCGACCTCCACCCGCGCGCCGCCGCCTTCGAGAACGAAGAGGGCGGCGCCGGCGGAGTCGCGGATCAGGTCAGTGAAGCCGTTATCGAGAGTGCGGTTTGCGAGCGGCAGAGGGTCGGGCAGGGTGTTCGGGCGGAATTCGCCGGTGGCGAGGAGGCCCTCATCGGTCAGGACAGCTGTTCGCGCCGGAATGCGGGCGGTGCAGGCGTCGCGGGGCACGTTCGGGATCTGGAAGTAGGGATGGAAGCCGATGGAGACCGGCATAGGCTCGGCGCCGAGATTGCGGACCGCGATGGAGGTTTCGAGCGTGCCGCCGGAGAGCCGGTAGGTCATCTCATAATCGTGCGCGAAGGGCCAGTTCGCCATGAGGGCCGGGTAGCGCCAGAATTGGAGACGGCTGATGGCCCAGGCGGCGCTCGAATCCGAGCCGAGATCGGTGACCTGCCAGAGGTCTGAGGCGAAGAGCATGCCGTGGATGGCCACATGGGGCTGGAGCATGCGCAGATTGCCCAGGGATTCGTTCCACGGGAACCATTTGCCGCCTGCGTGGAAGCCGTGCGGCATGCGATTGGCCCAGGGGGCGAGGAACGGAATGCCGCTGAGCTGGTTCAGCTCCGCAATGCTGGCGGCGGGCATGTGGAGGATGTTGGCGCCGTTGACATCCATGGCGTAGGCGCGGTTGCCGAGGGAGGGCGCGATACGGACTTCCACGTTGGCGGCGGCATCCAGAAGGCGGATGATTTTGACGCCGTGATCCTCGGCGTATTCGCTTTTATAGGGGGATTGCTGTGGCAATTTCCAGTGTATGCCCGTGCGATAGAGTGAAGCTGTCGCCGCCGATTCCATGCAGAAGGCCCCACAGATAGCCCGAACAGGAATGATTGTCAGCGGATTATTGGGGGCGATGAAGATCGGCATCGGCATCGCGGCGCACTCGGCCGCTGTGACGGCCGACGGCTTCGAATCCGCGGCGGACGTTTTTACTTCCGGAATGGTGCTGGTGGGGATGACGATCGCGGCTCGGCCCGCGGCCGAAAATCATCCGTACGGGCACGGCCGCGTGGAGATTCTGACCGGTCTGTTGCTCGGATTTCTGTTGTTCGGAGCGGGGCTGATCATTTCGCTGAGGGCGTGGACAGCGGCGGGGAGCGTGACGACGCCTCCGGCAGCATACGCAATCTGGCCCCTGCTGATTTCGATCGGCGTGAAGTTCGCGATGACGACGTATAAGAGGCGGGCGGCGAAGCGGTTTTCGAGTTCGGCGCTGCGGGCGGATGCGGCGAATGATGCGGTGGACATCGTTTCCGGCGTTGTGGCTCTGACCGCGCTGCTGCTGACGCTGCGAGATCCGGGCCGTTTTCCGCGCGCGGATCAATACGGGGCGTTCATTGTGGGGGCGATCGTGATGGCGACGGCGGTGCGGGTGGCGTACGAGGCCGCAATGCATCTGATGGATACGATGCCGGATGACATCGCGATGGAGGATATCCGGAAGGCTGCTGCCACCGTGCCGGATGTGGTGGGGGTGGAAAAGTGTTTCGCGCGCAAGACGGGGTTGAAGTATCACGTGGACCTGCATCTGGAGGTGGATCCGGATATTACGGTGCGGGCTTCGCACGATATCGCGCAGAAGGTGCGGGAGCGGGTGTGCGAGTTGCTGCCGTGGGTGGCGGATGTGCTGGTGCACGTAGAGCCGGCGCCGGGGCGATCTGAGAGATAGGGAGGTGGGCCGGTTGCCGCGGTTGCCCGGAAACAGACCAGCGCGATTGTCCATCGCGCGCAGGACGCCATCCGTTTCCCGTCAGTTGGCGGTTGGGGTGCGGTCGATTGAGTCGATGACGAGGACGTCAACCGATTTTTTCTTTGCGTCGAGCCGGAATCCCAGTTGTTCGCGGATGGCGGTGAAGAGGGAGGGGCGATTGGATGAGGGGTCGTCCTCCGGCGCCCAGGCGAGCGTGAAATCGAAGGCGTCTTTGAAGCCGGTGGCGTCTTCCACGGGGTGCTTCACCTGCTCGGAGAGGACTTTCGCGAGCATCGCGGTGGTGACCTTTGTGCCGGTGATGCGGCCACCGTCGGTCATGCGGAAGGGATTGGAATCGAAACCGCCGGAGGCGTCGACTGTGTGGACCTTCGGGCCGTACTTATCGATGACCATTTCGTAGGCGGTGAGATCGCGGGTTTCGGTGTGCGTGGTCAGATGGAAACGATCGCGGAGCAGCCTCTGCATCATGAGGTAGTAAGCCCCGCGCGGCAGCGAACCGGCCGGCGCCTGGGCGACCACGTCGTAATGAACGTCATCCAGCCACCTCGGGCCGCCGGAGAGACGGTCGTCATCGAGATCCCACGCCCATTTGATGAGCATGCGGAGCGTGACGTTTTGGGTTTCGAGGCGCCCGCCGGGAAGGCTGCGGATGGAGGCGGGCGGGCTGGATTCCGGCGTGGGTTTTACCGTGGCGAGCTCAAACGACTGCGGCCGCACGATGAGTGCGGCCGCGAGAAATACGAATGTGAGTCTGCCGAACATGCCAGTGAAACAGTAATACGTTTCAGCGGCAGCGGGGTTAACGGCCCAGAACGATAATTCCGAAAGTATCGGGAACGGGCGTAGGGCGGCCTCCACCGGCGGCGGGTTTCGTGTCCCAGGCGGGGAGATAGAGTTTGTGGGCCTTCTGATCGGCGCTTATGGTCTTGGCGCCCACTTTCGTGGGGATGGTGGCGATCACACCATATTTGCCAGGTGACGTTTCGCCGACCATCGTTACGGCACCGTCGCGGTTGGCGCTGAAGGCGTAGCCGTCATCGAAAGCAACGCCGTCGGGATCCGCGCCGACCGGGGCTGTGGCGATGACTTTGCCCGCGGCGGGATCGCTGATCGCCATGACTTTGTCACAGACGGAGAAAAGGCGCATCTTCGAAAGATCAATCGCAAGGCCGCTCGGGCCTTCGCAGGGGGCGATGGAATAGCGCTTCATGATGACGCCATCCTGCGCGTTGATTTCGACGACTTCGCTCTTGTCTTCGATATTGACGAAGACGTGGCCTTTTCCATCGACCTGCGAGAATTCAGGCTTGCCGTTCAGGGGAACGGAGGCGGTGACAGCCGTGCCCGATTTGGCGTCGATGATCGTGAAATCGCTGCTCTTCCCGTTGAATGTGAAGACGCGGTGCGTAACCGGCTCGTAGATGATGGAATCCGGATTCTGGCCGGTGTTGATTTTGCCAGTGACTTTCAGATCCGAGATATTGAAGACGGTCACGTTATTCGTAGTGCCGTTGCTCGTGAAGCCCTTGCCGAGGTCGGTGGCGATGGCGATGCCGTGGACGCCCTGGGTATCGGGGATGGTGCCGACGAGTTTGTCAGTGTTGGTATCGATGACTTCGGTCTGCGTACCGTGCGAAACGTAGAGGCGGTGATTGACGCTGTCGCAGTAAGTGTAGTCGGTTCGGTTGGCGCCGCCGATTTTGATGTTGGCGACGACCTTATAAGTGGGCGGAGCGGCCGACGCAGCGAGGGCGAGGGCGGGAATCAGCAACAGTGATTTCATGGAGAGAAGGTAGCCGACAATTCTGAAAGTTTCCTGAAGATTATTCGCCGCCGCGCCCGGATGCGCTCCGCTGGTAAAGATCTTCCAATTCCGTCCGGAAGTTCTCCATTACCTGCTTCCGGCGGACTTTCATGGTGGCGGTCACTTCGCCGTGCTCGATCGAAAAATCGCGGGGAAGGATGCGGAAGCGCTTGATCTGTTCGAATGGGGCGAGTTGTTTGTTGATGCGCTTGACGATACGGTCCACTTCTTCGATCACGGCGGGCGATTCATGAAGGGGGGCGGAAGCGCCGGGGAGCGTTTCCGCGACGGCGGGCTGAATGGTGAAAAGAGCTACCAGGTGCGGGAGTTTATCGCCGGCGAGCAGTAACTGACTGATGAGCGGCTCGAACTTAAAGAGAGTTTCGACGCGGCCGGGGAAGATTTTTTTGCCGTTCGATGAGACGATCAGTTCCTTTTTGCGGCCGGTAATGCGGATGTAACCTTCGGAATCGATGGTGCCGATGTCGCCGGTGTGCAGCCAGCCGTTTTCGATCAGTTCGGCGGTGGCGGCCGGGTCATTGTGATAACCCTTCGAAAGTGCGGGGCTGCGGAGCAGAAGCTCCCCTTCCTCACCCACTCGGAATTCTATGCCCGGGAGCGCCTTGCCGATGCTTCCGGGGTGGGGCGCGTTCATCGGGTTGAGCGCGGCGACGCCGCCTTCGGTGAGCCCGTAGCCTTCGATCAGCGGCATGCCGATGGCTTCATAGAATTCGGCGAGGTCGGCGGAGAGCGGCGCGGCGCCGGAGATGGCGCCTTGGATGCGTCCGCCAAGGCGGTCACGGATCTGCGAGAAGATTTTACGGTCGGCCAGGCTGAGAAGAAAGCTCATGTAGAAGGGCACGCGCTTGCCTTCGCGCTTGAGCCGGGCGGCGGTACGTCCCAGGTGGACAGCGGCGTTGAACACCTTCTGAGCTGCGGGCGGTTTCTTCGCGAGCTCGGTGCGGATGCTGGTATACATGCGCTCCCAGACGCGCGGCGGGGCGAGAAAGAACGTTGGTTTGACGGTCTTCAGTTCGCCGGGGAGTTTGGAGAGACTTTCGGCGAAGGAAACGGGCGTGCCGGTGAGTAGCGGGAGCATCTCGACGACGACACGCTGCGCGATGTGGGCGGAGGGGAGAAACGCAATGGTGATATCGTCCGGCGTGAGATGGATGACGTGCGGCCCCATTTTGATGTTGGCGACGACCGCGCCGTGTGTGGTGAGGACGCGCTTCGGGTCGCCTGTCGCGCCCGACGTGAGATAGAGGATCGCATTGTCTTCGGGCGAGATTTCGGCGGCGTAACGTCCGTGGCTGCGAAGACCGGCAAGTGAGATGGCGCCTTCGGCTTCGCCGGTCATCAGGATGAAGTGTTCGACGGGCGCCGTGCGGAGCGCCGCGAACATTTTCGGATCTTCG
>DASZVV010000350.1:0-2370 GCA_035546955.1 Bryobacteraceae bacterium | reverse complement strand
CGAACCTTAACATCCAAGTAGCAGATGCACCTCGTCGGCGGGATTCTGTCCCTCGCCTCCACGCTTTTCATGGCCTCCATTGCTCCAGCTCCGAACCCGCGCTTTCCCCGCGCCGTAGAATATTCCCGGCCCGGCGGCGTCCCGCTGTATTTCGATGCCGCGATTCCGCCCGGCCCCGGGCCATTCCCCGCCGTAGTCATCGTGCATGGCGGCGGATGGGTGCGAGGCGATCGCCGCGCGGACGTGGCCCCTTTGTTCCGGCCGCTCGAAGACGCGGGCATCGCGTGGTTCTCGGTGGATTACCGCCTGCTGCGCAATTTCTCGGAATTCAGTGCGCCCATCGAAGACGTCAGCAATGCTGTGGTCTATATTCGCGAACACGCCAGTCAATATCGCATTGACCCGAATCGCATCGCACTCATCGGCGAATCGGCAGGCGGACAACTGGCCGCGATGGCGGCTCTCAATCCGAAACCGGGTGGGCAGGTCAGCGGTGTCGTTGCTTTTTACGCTCCCACCAATCTGGCCGCGCTTGCGAAAAATTCCGACCTGATCCCCAGCCAGCTCCGCGCCAGCATCAGCGGCACGCCATTCGAGGCGCTTCTGATCGCAGGTCTCCGCCAGTTGTCGCCCGTCGACAAAGTCACACCGGGTGCGCCGCCGTTTCTTCTCATCCACGGCACGAATGACGGACTTGTCCCGTTCGCGCAATCGCAGGCCATGTGCGCGCGGCTGAAAGCCGCCGGTACCCACTGTGAACTTCTCCCCATCCAGGGTGGCGGCCACGGGATCCGCTGGTGGGAATCCGCGCTGCCTCAGGAAGCCACCGAGTATAAGACTGAAATGATCTCGTGGCTTCGCCAGGTTCTCAACGCCTGACCAACCTTATCGGGGGACGGGCCCTCCGCCCGGCCACTAGAACTGCTTGATCCGGACGTTCTTCACTTCCATCTTCATCGCCGCCGTGGTTTTGTGAAGCTGTATGCCGATCACGCCATCCATTTTTCGGCCGGATTTATCATCGTCAATCGCCACGCTCATCACATGCCCATTGAGGATGTGAATCAGCGTGTTTCCCCGCGCGATCACGTGCAGATCGTTCCAGTCGTTCGCATGAATGAAACTTTTCAGCTCATTCGAGTCGCCGGTCGATCCGATTGAGCCCGGTTTTCCTCCCTCCGGAATATAGGAAATCTGCCCGCGCAGCGCCAGAAACGTGCGGCCCCGCTCCTCATAAAGCTGCCCCGTGTAAGTCTGCGCGACGTCGATATCCGCCTGATACCCCTTCAGCACCCATTTGGCGACATCCGGCAGTTCCACGCTCAGGTATTGCAGGCCGCTGTTCGCCTGAGCGCCGGTCAGCTTGTATTTCATCCTGAATTCGAAATCGCCCGGCTTAGCGCCGCGACAGATCAGGAACGTATTCTGCTTCGGCTGATGATCCGCCTTTGTCTCGCCGACAATTTCGCCATCTTCCACGCGCCAGAAATCGGGATCGCCATCCCATCCGGAGAGCGACTTTCCGTCGAAAATCGACTGGAATCCCGTCTCTGCCAGCGGCGGTACCTGCGTTTGTCCAATAGCGCTTTGCGTAAGGGCGGTCGCAGCCAGCACCAGACTTGCGAGTCCAATTCTTAATCCATTCATTACGTCCCCACCTCCGCCTGTCATCATAAGCGATCAGATCACAAATGGTGCATCGGGCGGAATCGGGAGCGTGCTGGCCCCCGCGTCCACATTGAGAATCGTCCCCGTCACCTGCACCGCCTCATCGGAAAGCAGATAAAGCGCCGCGTACGCCGCATCGTCGGGTGTCTGGTGCCGCCCCAGCGCCAGCGATTCGCCCGTCCTCTCCAGCGCCTCGCGCGATAGCCCGCCCTTCGCGTGAAGCGCGACTTCGCCTTCGGTCAGCACCCACCCGGGGATCAGATAATTCACCCGTATGCGGTCCTTCGCCAGAGCTCCCGCCAGCGTGCGCGTGAGCGCCAGCAACCCGCCCTTTGCCGACGCGTACGCCACCAGATTCGGCAGTCCCTGGATCCCGTTCAGCGATCCCACGTTCACAATACTGCCGCCCCCCGCCCTGCGCATATACGGCGTCACGAACTTGCAGCAGTAAAAAGGACCCCTGAGATTCACATTCTGAATCTGGTCCCAGAATTCCGTCGTGGTCTCTTCGAGCGTCGCCCGCGGATACCAGCCCGCGTTATTCACCAGCCCGTCGATGCGGCCCGCCGCGCCCGCGGCTTCATCCATCAGCCGCACGCAGTCGCCTTCGATTGTCACATCGGCAAACAAAAAACGCGCGCCAATCCTCTTTGCGGCTGCCTCGCCGGCTTCGCGCTGGATATCGGAGATGATCACCGACGC
>DASZVV010000349.1:0-5152 GCA_035546955.1 Bryobacteraceae bacterium | reverse complement strand
GCAGCCGCAGAGCCATCGCGCCCAGCAGTCCCACGGGGCCCGCGCCCAGCACCAGAGCATTCGGCGCAGGGCGATCCCACGGCAGCCGCGTCTGCACGCGCTCCGCCTGAATAAACGCTTTCTCCGCGATAGTCAGCGGCTCCACGAGCACTGCCACATCGCGAATCGCCGGCGGCGCTTTTCGCATGTAGCGCGCCTCATCGGTTACCAGCTCGGTGAGAAATCCATGCATCCGCTGGATGCCGTGCTCGCGATAAGTGCCGGTGGTGCAGAAATCCGCGCGATCGTTGCGGCACGCGATACAGCCCGGGTCTTCGCATGGCCGCCGCACCGTGGGGACAACCAGATCGCCCGGTTCCACTCCCTGCGCTTCCGGTCCCGCTTCAATCACCTCCGCAACGCCTTCGTGGCCGATCACGAGGTAATCGAAACCCTCCGGCGCGGCGCCGAACATGCAGGACGCGATCTCGCGATCTGTGCCGCAGATGCCGACCTGCAGCATCCGCAGCCGAACGCCCGTTGCGCTCGTCAGCTTCGGTTCGGGGACGTCACCCACCACACCGAGCTTTCGCGCGCCGGGGAAGACCGCCCCGCCCTTCACCGAGTGCGCTCCGCGCGGCGGAGGATGGCGCGGGCCGGCGCGCCTTCGCAGCCCACCCACTTGAGCGGCAGACAGACCAGATCGTAATCGCCCGCCTCGATTTCTGCGAGCCGCAGGCCTTCCATCACCCAGATTCCTTTGCCGAGGAGCGCCACGTGCGTCTCCACCGAATCCACGCGAAACCCGCCCACCGAAAGATAATCCACGCCCACCGAGCGCACGCCGCAGTGCGCCAGGTATTCCGCGCCATCGCGCGCGATGTAGACGAACTCTTCGGCGAACGGGAAATTCTGCCAGTCGCGTTCGGAATTTCTGGTGCGGAAGAGAATGCGCTCGCCCTGCTGGATTCCGTAAGGCTCCAGCTCCTCGCGATGGATCGCGGTCCGGTCTTTGATGTGGATCACGCGCGCCGGCCCGACGGTCGCGTCGATCGGCATTGTATCGATTGTCGGAGAATGCGCCACGAAGTGCAGCGGCGCGTCCATGTGGGTGCCGGTGTGCGCGCTCATGCTCGCGCGCGTCAGCGTGCAGACATCGCCTTTGGTCTGATCCATCACGCGGTCGAGCCGCAGGCCGGGGTCATCCGGCCACAGCGGCATGCCTTCGCGAACATTGACGGAAATATCGATCCAGGGATTTTCGGGCCGGCTCACATTGTCATCCTATACCGCGGGCGCGGCGCGCCGTCTCAGTTCTCGACGGGATTCGGATCGATATGGTCGATGACCAGCGTTTCGTACGGGAGAGTCGCCGACGTGACTTTGATCCCCAGTTGTTTTTCGAGCGCGGCCGATACCGCCGCGTGCGCCGGCGTGAAACTGAAATTGTCCCCCGGCGCCGCGCCGCCCTCCGGCAGCGGATTGAGCGGGACATTCAGGTCCACGTCATAAAAACCTTCGAGGCCCGTCCGGTCGACAAGCGGGCGGTCGAACATCTGCTGAATAGCGCCGATGAGGGAATAAATCGTGAGACCCGATGGCTGGTCCGGGGCGCGCACGTTCTGGCTGTGGATTTTCCAGTACTGGCCTTTGGCCACTTCCATCCCGAACGTCGTCTGGTCCGGATCGGCCGGCGGATTCCGCGCTTTTTGAATTTTCAGTCCGCCTGGAGAGATCTCCAGTGCGTAAACCTTCGCCTCTCGCTTCTCGATGTGCGCTTTTAACTGGAGCCGGTCCGAAAGCAGATTGCGGAGCATGAGCCGTTGCTGCTCTCGGGAGGTTCCCTCCGGCATCGTCGCGGAGAGGTCGTAGTGCACCCGCATTCGGTCGGACTGCGTGGCCATCGGCGCCACCCAGACAATCTGATTGAACTGCACAGGCCAGGCGCGCCTCAACAGTTCCTCGATCCGGACGAAATGATAATCGATTCGCCTCGCATCCGACTGGATGTGCGTTATGCGATCGCCGGATTGCGGATCGCTCAGCCGGAGGGAAGCGGCTTCGAATCCCGGCGTCGGCGCGGAATCCTGCCCGCAGAGCGCCCAGAACGCGCTGCTCGCAACGACCAAACACGCCAGCCGCACCACTCCGACATCTTATAACGGCGACGCGTCATACTCGTGTATTGGCAAACACATCGGCGCGGCGGTGGATCTTTGCGGCGCTCGCGGCTGCGAGCGTAGCTCTGCTCTATCTGACTAACCTCACCGCGATGGGCATGTACAGCACCGATGAGCCGCGCTATGCGGATATCGGCCGCGCCATGGCCCGCACCGGAGACTGGATCACTCCCCGCCTCTGGGGGCAGCCCTGGTTCGAAAAGCCGCCGCTGCTGTACTGGATGTCCGCCATCGGGTTCCGCCTGGGCCTCGGCCCGGACCTCGCGCCGCGCCTGCCGATGGCACTACTCAGCATCGCTTTTCTCGCGTTCTTCTGGTGGCGTCTCCGCGGGCTGTGGGATGAGCGCGTCGCTGCCTTCTCGACAGCAATCCTCGCCACCACCGGCGGCTGGCTCGCGTACAGTCACGTTGCCGTCACGGATATTCCGGTCGCAGTCTTTTTCACCGCCGCAGTGCTGCTCTCTCTCTCCCGCGATGGCGAGGAGCCGCATCGCGCCGTCGCGGCAGCTTGTCTCGGGTTGGCCGTTCTCGCCAAAAGCATCCCGCCGCTCGTGCTGTTCACCCCAGTGCTGTTCTTCGATCGCAGCAACTGGAAGCGCTGGTTCGCTTCCTGGCCGATCCTCGTTTTCACTGCCGTCGCGCTGCCCTGGCACATCGCCGCAACCATCCGCAACGGGTGGGAGTTGCCCCGCGTGCTCTTCATCGAGCAACAGTTCGGCCGCTTTCTCACCCCGGCGCTCCAGCACGGACAGCCCTGGTGGTTCTACCTTCTCGTCTTCCCCGGATTGCTCTTTCCCTGGTGCGCGCTTCTGCCGCTCGCGTTTCGCCAGGCAGCCGCTGACCGAAGCCGGAGAACCCTCGCCGCCATTCTCATCCTCGGCCTCATCTTCTTTTCGGCATCACTCAATAAGCTGCCCGGCTACGTCCTCCCGCTTGTGCCCGCGGCCTGCGTTCTCCTGGGCGCCGGCCTCGCCGCCAGCCCCCGCCCCGCGCGATGGCTCATCGCCCCCATCACTCTCCTGGGCGCGCTGCCGTTCGCCTCGGCGATTATCCCGCAGGCCGCAGCCATTATCCGGCACCCCGTCTCGCTCGACTGGAGCGAGGCAATCTCCGGCCTGGCCCTGGCCGCCGTTCTCGCGGTAATCCTCTTCTTCGGCTTACGTTCGCTCACCGTCCCCGCCGCTTTTCTCCTCGCCGCGGCTGGATTTTTCTGGCTCCAAACCAGTACTTTTCCTAAGCTCGACCGCGCCGCCAGCACTCGTCCCTTGTGGCTCCAAACGCATCCGTCGTGTGCGCCGGTACTACCGCGATCATTGCCTTATGGACTGTACTATTACTCCGAAAAACAGCTTCCTGCCTGTGGTATTGTTGACAAGAACGCGTTGCCGCCAGGTGTAGTTTTGTCTGCGCCGCAGCACGCCCCAAATACGCGCTGACTGAAAGAAAAAAAGGATGATCCTCCCCGGAAGCGAACTTTACAATCTGATCCTGCTTGCGATTGGAATGCTTTGTTTCGGTACGTGGGCTAATACCTACCGGATGACATCGAGGTGGCGTTTCGAACTTTATTATTTCGATTTCGCAATCGGCGCCCTGCTCGCCGCCCTGATCATCGGGTTCACTTTCGGCAGCCTCGGCTGGGATGGTTTCGGTTTAATGGATGACCTGCACATCGCCGGTAAGTCGAAAATGGCCTATGCCCTCGCGGGCGGCGTGGTGTTCAACCTCGGGAACATGCTGATCATCGGAGCGCTTTCACTTTCCGGTGTCACTATCGCTTATTTATCCGGCATGGGAATGATGCTGGCCTCCGGCATGTTGATCAGTTATTTCACCTCTCCCGCCGGAAATGGCGTCATGACGTGGGGCGGCGCCGTGCTGGTGCTGGCCGCCGCCATCGCCCTCACCGTTGCGTTCCGCCAGCAGGCTCTGGGCCGCCTGGTGGCTCTGATGCGCGAAGGCAAAACGAAAAGCACCAAGAAGACGATCAGTATGAAGGGCCAGATTCTCGCCATCGTGGGCGGCCTGATCGCCGGCGGATTCTTTCCGCTCATCAACGCGGCGCGCACCGGTGAGAATGGACTCGGACCCTACTCGATTGGCGTCTTCTTTTCCGTCGGGATTCTGGTTTCGACTTTTGTGTTTAATCTCTTCTTCATGAACCTGCCGCTTCACGGCGAGCCGCTCGAATTTACGGCCTACTTCAACGGTAAAGGGAAGTTCCACCTGCTGGGTTTTCTCGGCGGTGCTCTCTGGTACGGCTGGCTTTGCGCGGTGCTCGTCGCGTCCCGTGCGGAAGGTCAGAATACGGTTTCGCCGGTTACCTCCCGCGCGCTTCTGCTTGGCGCAATCGGCATCGGCGTAGCCTGGGGTTTGCTCCGCTGGAAGGAGTTCGGCGGCGCATCGGGCCGCACCCGCACTATCCTGATGGTTGCACTGCTTGTCTTTGTGATGGGCGCGGTCGGGCTTTCCGCCGCCGCGGGCCTCTCCACCAACGGCGCTTAAACATTGGGCCGCCGTTCCAACTCGCCGTCTCACAGGCTCTAAACTGGTTACATGGCTGGCGCGCGGGCCCTTCTGGGCGTGCTGATTCTCCTGCCGCTCTACGCGCAGTCTCCGGCCCCCCCGCCGGATTCTCTCGCGCAGGGCCTCAAAGCGCTGGACGCCAACCAGCCCGCCGCAGCCGAATCTCTCTTCCGCAAAGCTCTTGAGGCCAATCCTTCCGACCTCCAGGCTAATTTCGACCTCGCGCTTGTCCTCGGCATGGAGCATAAAGACGCCGATGCTGTCGCCGCCTGGCGCAAAACGCTCGAGCTGAAACCGGGACTCTACGAGGCCGAGCTCAACCTCGGGATTCTGCTGACCCGGGACCATCAGCCCGGCGACGCGCTTCCTCTTCTGAAGCAGGCCGCCGATGCGAAGCCGTCCGAATTTCGCACGCGCTTCTACTACGGCCAGGCGCTGTTTGACGCCGGAGAGTTTGCCGACGCCGA
>DASZVV010000348.1:0-6581 GCA_035546955.1 Bryobacteraceae bacterium | reverse complement strand
TTCGCCGAGCGCGCGCGGCGGGTGAAACACCACCAGATCGCCTCTGTGGATATTGTTCTCTCCGAGCTTGTACTCGTACTTGTTGACGAAAATCCGCTCCTGATCCGTGAGGCCCGGCATCATGCTCGTGCCCTCCACCTTCACCGGCTGATAGATGAAGACGATCAGAATGACGGCCAAGGCAACGGAAATCGCAACGTCCCGGAGCAGGGAAACAGGCCCGAGACTCGACGGCGGACGCGACGCCAGCCGCGCCGGGGGCGGCACAGGGCTGTCAACTGGGTCTTGTACGGGCTCCATCGGGGCGTCCATTTGGATTATATAAAACGAAGCCGCTCTTCCGTTATGGACGCACGAGCCCGCTTTTCGTCACGCGCACCTCCCCGTGCGCTGCTATGCTCATTTCAGACCATGCGGATGCGCCAAAAGGCCGTGATCGCAGCCGTCGCCGTGACCCTCACGCTGGGCGCGCTGAATGCGTTCCAGAAGCCTTTCCGCCAGTACAATGGCGTGGAATACTCCCTCGGCTCGCTTCCCATGCCCCCCGACTGGAACGTTCCCGGCGAATTCGTCTTCGCCCGGCTCATGTACCCTAACGGCGGTCCCATGGACGGCTACTATCCGCGATATCAGGGCGACTGGCATCAGGGCCTTTCACTCTGGACCCAGGATTATCCGCGCGCCGACCGCCATTTCCTCGAAGCTGTCCGCCGTCTCACGCGGATTCAGGCGCGCTCCGTCGAGCAGCCTGTCGATCTCGACGAGGGCGAAGAGTTCGATCTTCCCTTCCTCTACGCAGTACAGGTCGGCGAGTGGGCGCTGAACGAGAAGCAGGGCAGGGAAATGCGCGAATTCCTGCTGCGCGGCGGCTTCTTCTTCGCTGACGATTTCCACGGCAACGCCGAATACGCCGAGTTCGTTAAGCGTATACGTTACGTTTTCCCGGACCGCCCGATCGTCGAAATCCCCGAAGACGATCCGATCGTCCGCACGGTCTATAACCTCACCGACCGCTTACAGATTCCCGGCGAAGCACACATCCGGCAAGGCTGCAAAAACTGCGAAGACGGCGGCCGCGGCTCACATTGGCAGGCGATATACGACGACAAAGGCCGCATCATGATCGCGATTTATTACAACGACGATATCGGCGATGCCTGGGAATGGTCCGACGCGGCTCATTATCCGGAGAACGCGGCGTCACTCGCGATGCGAATTGGCGTCAACGACATCATCTACGACATGACGCATTAAGCTTCGGATTACGTTGTAGTCAATAAACTTCAGCTGAATGATCAGATTTCCACGAGCGGAACATCGGTGCGGTCGAAATCGCTGCCCTCGCATAACAATGGCTCGCCGAACGCAACTGCGGCGGCATAAGCAAAACAATCACCGAGATTCAACGATGCAGGATGTCGCCCTTTGCCAAAACGGCTGAAAGCAGATCGCGCAATTTGGCCCTGCTCGCAGTCGACCGGGGTGATTTCGATTCCTGCCCTTGCGATGAACTGATCAAGATCCCGAGCCCCACTGGGGCCGAATCTCGCTTCGATCGCCATCGAGGTTCGACGAGGTTCGCGACAGATACCGAGAATCTCGTCCGACGTCCGGTCATCGAGCACAGGCAGGCTCGCGCAGTGATTTTCGATTGCTCGAAGCTCGTCAGCAAGTCGCCTCCCGCTTCTTTCTCGCCGTACTCTTGCGAGTCTATCTCTTGGCGCCTTCGTCACCGCCGTCGTCTTGTTCTCACCGGTCTGCCGAGCGAGTTCGGGCGTTGATTTAATTTGAAGTTGGCACGAAGCTGAGATGATAGGGATCCAAAGATCGAAATCGTAGAATCCTGCGAGATCAGTCTGATTGATCAGCTTTACCGACGCGACGTCAAACCGGGCTGTCTCGCCGCAGACTGGCGAGCGTCAAAGCTATCAGAAGGGCGCCAAAGTCCGTTTTTCCGAGAGACGTCTTTGGCGCCCTCAGTTACCCCGCAATCCCCATCATCTTCAGCGCCGCCGCCCCCGCCAGTCCGTACGGATTCTCCAGGCTCTCCACCGAATCCATATGCACATAGTTCTGCGCGATGATTGTCTCCACCGGCTTGCCGGCCGCCTTCACCGCCGCCGCGAACTCCCGGCTCTGGCGCTGGAACTCGGGTGTCTCGCGTGTCCCGTACATCACCACAATCGGCACATGCAATTTATCGATATGCCGCTGCGGACTGTACGCATTCTCCGCCGCGTCGTCAATCTTCACGTACGAGCTGCGATTCGAAAGCCGCACCGCCTTCAGGTCGTAAATCCCGCTCAGCAGCACCCCTCCCTTGATCGCGTCCTCCGGGAGGCCGAGATCTTTCCATGAGGTGGTGAGGACAACCCCCGCCAAATGGCCGCCCGACGAATGTCCGGAGAGATAGATCCGGTTCCTGTCGCCTCCGAACGACGAGGCGTTGTTGTACACCCACGCAATCGCATGCCGCACCTGCGACACCATCACCCCGAGATCGCCGCCCACATCCTGCACCCAATCAAAATCCGGAGCCACATAATGCGCGCCGTGCCGGACGAAATTCTCCGCCGGAAAACCGTAATCGTGGGCATTCGCCACGCGCCACCGGCCGCCGTGGATGAAAATGAAAATCGGCGCATTCGGCCCCTTCGCCTTATACAGATCGAGTTTTTCTTTTTCCCGTTTCCCGTAGGTAATGCGCTGCGGCTGCCCCAGATGCTGGCGAACCACATCGCTGTCCGAGGCCAACTTCGCGGCCAGTTGTTCGATATCCGGTTCGTAAACCGTCTGATCGTAGGCTGCGTCCAGTTCCACCTGGTCGTAGTCGAGAAACACCTTCGGTCCTTTTGGATGCGGTGGCGGTCCCAGCACTTTCTGCTGTGCAGCCGCGGCGCCCGCGAAAGCGGTGCCGGCTGCGGTTAAAATCATCGAACGGCGTGTCGGCGCGTCAAAAGCCAATGATCACTCCCTGGAGACGATTCTCATACCGTAGAACGAACGGTAAATAAAGAATAACGCCACCAGGAGAAAAATGCCGGAAAGTGTGTAACTGAGCGCTCCGCCCTGCTGCTCGGTCAGCGACACCGCGAGCTCCACCGCCAGCAATCCGAAAAGCGTGGTGAACTTGATGATCGGATTGAGCGCCACGGAAGATGTGTCCTTGAATGGATCGCCGACCGTATCGCCGACGACTGTCGCGGCGTGCAGCTCCGTGCCTTTCTGCTTCAGCTCCGTCTCCACGATCTTCTTCGCGTTGTCCCACGCCCCGCCCGCGTTCGCCATGAAAATCGCCTGATAGAGGCCGAAGAACGCAATCGAAATCAGATATCCGATAAACAGAAACGGCTCGACGAACGCAAACGCCAGCGTTGCGAAGAAAACCGCCAGGAAGATGTTGAGCATGCCCTTCTGCGCATACTGGGTGCAGATGCCCACCACGGCTTTACTGTCGGCGATGGAAGCCTTTTCCGCGCCCTCCAGCTTCATGTTCTTTTTGATGTATTCCACTGCGCGATAGGCGCCTGTTGTCACTGCCTGCATACTCGCGCCCGTGAACCAGTAGATGATCGCTCCGCCGCCCATCATCCCGAGCAAAAACGGCGGATGCAGAATGGAAAGCTTCTCCAGATTCGTCGTCAGCCCGTTCGTCAGCGCCACAATGATCGAGAAAATCATCGTGGTAGCCCCCACCACCGCAGTCCCGATCAGCACTGGCTTCGCGGTCGCCTTGAACGTGTTGCCCGCGCCATCGTTCTCTTCGAGATTCTCTTTCGCACGCACGAAATCCGGACGGAATCCGTAGCTGCGCTGCAGTTCATCCTCGATGTGCGGAATGTTCTCGATCAGCGAAAGCTCATACACCGATTGCGCGTTGTCCGTCACCGGCCCATAGGAATCCACCGCGATCGTGACCGGCCCCATCCCCAGGAATCCGAACGCCACCAGCCCGAACGCGAACACCGCAGGCGCGAGCATGAGCGCCCCCAGTCCCGACGTGCTGATCCCGAATCCGGCCGCCATCAGCAGCAGCATGGTGAGGCCAAGCCAGAATGCGCTGAAATTTCCCGCCACCAGCCCCGAAAGAATGTTGAGCGACGATCCGCCTTCCTTCGACGACGTCACCACTTCGCGCACATGCCTCGATTCGGTCGAAGTAAAGACCTTCACCAGTTCCGGAATAATCGCACCGGCCAGCGTGCCGCACGTGATGACCGTCGAAAGCTTCCACCAAAGTGTGGTATCGCCGCCGAGACTCGGAATCATGAAGTACGAAACGAGATACGTCAGCCCGACCGATACGAGTGAGGTCAGCCACACCAGAAACGTCAGAGGTTCTTCATAATTGAATTTCTTCGCCTGCCCGAATTTCGCGTGTGCGATCGCTTCGTTGATGTAATATGACCCCGCCGATGAAATCACCATCATGATGCGCATCGCGAAAATCCAGACCAGCAGTTGCACCTGGACCATCGGATCGTGCACTGCCAGCAGAATAAACGAAATCAGCGCGACGCCGGTGACGCCGTACGTCTCAAATCCATCCGCCGACGGACCGACCGAATCGCCGGCATTGTCGCCCGTGCAGTCCGCAATCACGCCCGGATTCCGCGCATCGTCTTCCTTCACGTTGAATACGATCTTCATCAGATCCGCGCCGATGTCGGCGATCTTTGTGAAAATCCCGCCCGCCACGCGCAGCGCCGCTGCGCCCAATGATTCGCCTATCGCAAATCCGATGAAGCACGGGCCTGCGTAATCACTCGGAATAAACAGCAGGATGCAGAGCATGATCAGCAGTTCGATGGAGATCAGCACCATCCCGATGCTCATGCCAGCCCGGAGCGGAATCTGGTAGCAGGGATACGGCAAACCGCGCAGGCTGGCGAACGCCGTGCGTGAATTGGCGAAGGTGTTGACGCGGATCCCATACCATGCCACTCCGTAGCTGCCGCCAATCCCCAGCAGACTGAATGCGAGGATCACGAGCAGCTTCCCGATCGTGAACCCCCGGAAATATCCGAAATACACAAGGATGATCGCCCCGATAAAAATTTCGAGAATCAGCAGAAAACGGCCCTGAGTGAAGAGATAGGTCTTACAGGTTTCCCAGATTAATTCGGAGACATCTTTCATCGATTTGTGCACCGGCAGATCGCGCAGCTGCCGGTACGTCAGCAATCCGAACAGCAGTCCCGCTGCGCAGATCGCCAGCCCCACCATCAGAAGACTGCGGCCGTCCACTCCGAAGAATTCGCCGATACCGAGATCGGGAAGCACCAGACTCGCCTCGCCGCCACCGGATCCGGATGTGTCGGCGGGCGGATTGGCCACCGTTCCGGCACTGGGCGTGATCGCAATATCGGGTTCCTGTGCGTAGCTCAGCACAGGAAGTAAAAGAAGAAGCAGCAAAGGAAGACTAATCAGAAGCCGTCGAACCTGCGCGGCCATGGCGGCACTGCATTGGCTGAAATTCATGCGCGAAAATTTCCCCAGTTGGATTCCGGCCATTCCCCTGCGGCCGGTCTTGTCACCGCATCCCAGCCTATCCGAATAAGTTACGCTGCCGCAAGAACATAGATACCCAGATGGTCCAAAATGGACGACTGCCTGACCCGAGCAGGTTACGGACCACAGGCGCTCCCTCGCTTCTTGTGAAGCGCGGCCCGGGGACGTATCATACGAAAGTGTCCGCAGGTCCGCTCTCCGAAGAGAAGATCTCGCATTTGCTCGATTTGCTTTACGAAGCTGGCGCATCGCCTCAGGGCTGGGCGGAGTTCCTTTCCGAGATTCGTGACGCTCTTGAGGCGAACTCGGCTTTTTTCATTTTGGTTGACCCTTCAAGGCGTTGTGATTTCTCGCTGGTTTTAGGGATCGACCCTGCTTGCCAGCAGACATACGCCGAATACTACAATCGGCGCGACGTGCTTTACGATCGGATTATTGCCTCGCTGGGACGGAATCCGGAATGGGCCGGCACGGCTTTCTGCAATTTCTCGGAATCGGAATTCGGCAACCTGGAGATTTATCAGGATTGGGTGAAACCGCAGGGCTTCTACGATCAATGCGCCATCGCCCTGGGCGGACTTGACGGCGGGCTCGAAGGAGGCATGGGCTTCCATCGTGTCCGGCGTGCCAAGCGTTTTGGCCCCCGTGAGGTCTCTCTGTTGTCCACTCTCGGGCCTCATCTGAGAAGAGCGCTGAATCTTCATCGGACGATGACGCAGTTGCGCAATGAGAAAGCGGAACTGCGTGAGAGTGTGGAAATGCTCGGTCTCGCTATCCTTAGCCTTGACGGTGCCGGCCGGGTGCTCCGCCAGACCGCGGCGGCGCGGGCGATTCTCGATGCCCGTGACGGTCTCACCATCGACCGCGGCCATCTCCGCGCAGCCGCGAGCGCCGAGCAGGCGCGCCTCACAGAGATGATCGCGGGAGCTGCGGCTACGGGACAAGGGCGTGGGGCGCGAGTAGCCATCCAGGCAGGCACGACTGTCGCGCCGGAACTGGGAAGCAGGAAGCCGTGGACGCCACATCCCGGAGGCGCGATCTTAATTTCGCGGGAGCCACCGAAGCGGCCC
>DASZVV010000347.1:0-7591 GCA_035546955.1 Bryobacteraceae bacterium | reverse complement strand
CCGGCAGTTGGACGATTTGTCGCTGCTGGCGGCATTTACCATGATGGTGATTTTGCGCCTGGGCTCCGTCGTGCCGCAAGCGCCCGGAAATCTTGGCGCCTATCAGTTTCTTACCGTGGTCAGTTTGCTGCTTTTCGGCGTTCATCACGGGCTCGCGAAGCGCTTCTCGCTGGTGTTGTGGGCGGTGATCACCGTGCCGATGCTGGTGGTCGGATTCCTGGCTCTTGCCCTCACCGGCGTGCGGATGCACACGCTGCACCGCGAGGCACAGGCAAAGATGAGCGCGCAAGCCGCGCCGGCGGTTTCCGGCAGGCAGGGATCCTGACCCTGGGCGAAACTAAAGAAGATGGACCCCGACAATGAATTGACCGGCCTCGAGATTCGAAGCGAATCGCGGCCCGGTGTTTTGCACGAACTTACCGGCGTGATCGCCAGCCATGGCGGCGACATCGCATCCGTTGAAATTATCGAGCATAGCCCGTCCGAGGCGCGCGTCTACTTCGAACTTCGCCTGCCTCCCGGCGCGGTGCGTCCCCTGGAAGTCGAGTTGGGGCAGCTCGCTGCCGTGAAGAGCGTGCATGTGGTCGAGACCATGCAGAAGATCTACGGCAAGCGGATTATTATCGTCGGCGGCGGCGCGCAGGTGGGCCAGGTCGCCATCGGCGCTATCTCCGAGGCCGATCGCCACAATATTCGCGGCGAGCACATTTCAGTGGACACGATTCCGCTGGTCGGCGAGCAGACGCTGGCCGCCGCCGTACGCGCCGTGGGCCGGCTGCCGCGCGCCAAGGCGCTGGTTCTGGCGGGCTCGCTGATGGGCGGCGATATCGAAAAGGCCGTGCGCGAGGTACGCGAACAAGGATTACTGGTGGTGAGCCTCAATATGGTGGGCAGCGTGCCCGAGGCCGCCGATCTTGTTGTCACCGATCCCGTGCAGGCCGGAGTGATGACGGTGATGGCGATTGCCGACACCGCGAAGTTCCGGGTGGGCCGGCTAAGCCGGCGCGTTTTCTAACGCCCGGAATGCGGCGGCGCGCCCGGCAATGCAAAAATAGTTGCTTATGGAAATTATCAGAGTTATTGGACGAGAGATTTTAGACTCCCGTGGGAATCCGACCGTGGAAGCGGACGTGGAACTGGCCGACGGAAGTCTGGGGCGCGCAGCGGTTCCCTCGGGCGCATCCACCGGAGAGCATGAAGCGGTGGAGTTGCGCGACAACGATAAATCCCGCTATCTGGGGAAGGGGACGCTGACCGCGGTCAAGAATATTAATGAGAAGATCGCGCCCGCCGTTCACGGCCTCCAGGCGGAAGAGCAGGCCGCGGTGGACGGCGCGATGCTGGCGCTGGACGGCACGGATAACAAGTCGGCGCTGGGCGCGAATGCGATTCTCGCGGTATCGCTCGCCGCGGCGCGCGCGGCCGCGCAGTCGCACGGCGCTCCGCTTTACCGCTATCTGGGGGGCGTTTCCGCCAATCTGCTGCCCGTGCCGATGATGAACATCCTCAACGGGGGCGCGCACGCTGATAATTCCGTGGACCCTCAGGAATTCATGGTGGTCCCCTACGGCGCTTCGAAATTTTCTGAAGCGCTGCGGATGGGCGCGGAAATCTTTCACACCCTCAAGGGCGTATTGAAGAAGCGGAACTATTCGACCGCGGTGGGCGACGAAGGCGGTTTCGCGCCCAACCTGAAGTCGAACGAAGAAGCGCTCGAAGTGGTGCTCGAAGCGATTACGAAAGCCGGCTATAAGCCGGGCGAACAGGTGGGCATCGCCCTCGACCCCGCTTCGAGCGAGTTCTACGACACCGGCAAGAGAAAATACGTCTTCAAGAAGTCCGACAAGAGCGAACGCACGGCGGAGCAGATGGTGGAGTTCTGGGCGGACTGGGCCAAGAAATATCCCATCGTGTCGCTCGAAGACGGCATGGCGGAAAACGACTGGGAAGGCTGGAAGCTGCTCACCGACACGCTTGGAAAGAAAGTGCAGATCGTCGGAGACGACCTTTTCGTCACGAACACCAAGCTGCTGGCCAAGGGCATCGAGAAGGGCGTCGGGAATTCGATTCTTGTGAAGGTGAACCAGATCGGGTCGCTGACCGAAACGCTCGAAGCCATTCAGATGGCCGCCGGCGCCGGCTACACGTCCATCATTTCCCACCGGTCCGGCGAAACCGAAGACGCGTTCATCGCCGATCTCGCGGTGGCGACGCGCGCCGGCCAGATCAAAACCGGTTCGGCGAGCCGCACGGACCGCATCGCGAAGTATAACCAGCTTTTGCGGATCGAAGAAGAACTCGGTTCTGCCGCGAAATTCGCGGGCAGGAAGGCATTCCACCAGTAATGCCAGCCAAGCGTCCGCTGGTTCTTACCATTCTCGACGGCTGGGGATTTTCCCCCGCCGCCGATGGCAACGCCATCGCCCTGGCGCGCAAGCCGAACTACGATGCGCTGCTTCGGGAGTATCCGAACACGCTGGTGAAAACCTCCGGGCCCGCGGTGGGTTTACCGGAAGGGCAGATGGGCAACTCCGAGGTAGGGCATCTGAATATCGGCTCGGGCCGCGTGATTCACATGGATGTGACGCGAATCGATCTGATGATCTCCTCCGGTGAGTTTTTCGAGCACCCGGTGCTGGTTAAGGTCATGCGTTACGCGCGCACCCGCCGCCTGCACCTGATGGGCTTGTGCAGCGACGGCGGCGTGCATTCCCTGCTTACGCATCTTTATGCACTGGTGAAGATGGCCCGGCAGCAGGAGATTCCCGAAGTATTCGTGCATTGCTTCATGGACGGGCGCGATACTCCTCCGGAGAGCGGCGCTGACTACGTCGAGCAGTTGCAACAGAAATTGCGGGAGATCGGCGCCGGCAAAATCGCATCGATCGCCGGGCGTTATTACGCGATGGACCGCGACAAGCGCTGGGAGCGGGTAGGGCGGGCCTTCGAAGCGATGCGTTTCGGAAACGGCGAAAAGGCGGCCGATCCTGTCGCGGCGATCAAGCGCAGTTACGAAAAAGGAATCACCGACGAATTTATCGAACCGGTCACCATCGTCGATTCGCGCAACGAGCCAGTGGGGCTGATTCGCGACGACGACGCGTCCATCTTCTTTAACTACCGCGCCGACCGCGGGCGTGAGATGACCATGGCGCTTACCGGAGATCCTGTTGTTCCGTATCACGGCAAGGCTCCGCGCAACCTGCAGCACGTTACGATGACGGAGTACGATAAGACGTTCACCGTTCCGTTCGTGCTGGCCCGCGAGCATCCGAACAACATTCTCGCCAATGTGATGGGGCAGTTGAACTGGAAAAATCTGCGCGTCGCAGAGACCGAGAAGTACGCCCACGTGACTTACTTTTTTAACGGCGGGTCCGAAGCTCCATTTCCCGGCGAGAGCCGCGAAATGGTGGCCTCTCCCAAGGTGGCGACGTACGATCTGAAGCCGGAAATGAGCGCCGAGGGGATCACGAAGGTGGTCACCAAGGCCATCAACCAGGGAGGGCTCGACGTGGTGGTGATGAATTTCGCCAACGCCGATATGGTGGGCCACTCCGGCAAGCTCTTGCCGACTATTCAGGCGGTGGAAGCCGTCGATGCCGGTTTAGGCGAGATTCACAAGGCGTTAAAACAGCACGGCGGATCGTGGATCATCACCGCCGATCACGGCAATGCGGAGACGATGATCGACCCGGTCACAAAGACGCCGCACACGTACCATACGACCAACCCCGTTCCGTTCCTGATCGTGGATGAAGAGCGCCGTCCGCTGGCGGAAGGCGGATCTCTGCGCGACGTTGCGCCCACGGTGCTCGGGATGTTCGGCGTTCCGCAGCCGAAAGAAATGACAGGGAGGGATCTGCGCCAGCCCCGATCGTGATACAGTCCTGACGATGATCTCTCTGAAGTTCGCCGGCGCCGCACTCTTTACCTGGTGCGGCGTCTTACTTTCCGCGCAGGCGTTTTCCGCCGCGCAACTGGTCAAACTGGCCGGAGACGGCGACGTGCCGGCGCTGGCCCGCGCGATTTCCTCCACCTTCCAAGCGGACGAGTTGAGCAAAGGCACCGCGGTCGTTAGCGAAGGCGGCGAGTTCTTCTGGGCGGTCCAGGCCGCGGAAGCGCCGCGGCTGGTGGTGGATGACGGACCGCCGGTTTCGGTCGCCGCCGCGGGAAACGGACTGTTCTATCAAACGATGAAGCTGACGGCCGGGCGGACGCACGGGTTTTACTACCTGATGAACGGCAAGCCGATGGGCGGCAGAACCGATGTGGCCGCCTACTTGCCCGAGGCGTATTCGCAGCCCGGCGTGCCGAAAGGAACGCTGTCGGAGAAGATGGTTCACACGAGCTCCATTTATCCGGGGATGAAGAGCGACTATTGGGTTTACGCTCCGGCGCAATACGATCCGAAAGTGCCCGCTGCCGTGATGATCTGGCAGGATGGCGAGGCGCAGATCGAACGAGATGGATCTTCCCGCACACTCAACGTGATCGACAATCTGACCTACCAGAAAAAGATTCCCGTGATGATTCAGATCTTCATTTCGCCTGGAACGGTGGGAGACCAGAAAATGCGCAGCATCGAGTACGACACTGTCTCCGATCGCTATCCCCGCTTTCTGCGCGATGAAATTCTGCCCGAGGTCTCCAAGCGTTATAATTTGCGCGCAGACGGCTATAGCCGGGGAATCGGCGGCGAGTCTTCCGGAGGCATCTGCGCGTTTAACGCGGCGTGGTTCATGCCGGACCAGTTTTCCCGAGTGATTACGCGCATCGGCAGTTTCACCAGCATTCAGTGGAAGACCGGCGCTCCCGACGGCGGGCAGGACTATCCATTCAAGGTGAGAAAAGAGCCGAAGCGCAACATTCGGGTCTGGTCGCAGGACGGCTACAACGATCTCGAGAATACCCATGGGAGCTGGCCTCTGCAAAATATCCAGATGGCGAACTCGCTCAAAATGCGCGAGTACGATTTTCATTTCAGCTTCGGCAACGGGACACACACCCGCCTGGGTGGATTCGCCGAGGCTCCCACAGAATTGATCTGGCTGTGGCGCGGCTACGATCCGGCGAAGACAGCGCAGGATTTTCAAATGGAATCCGAAGAAAAATCAGCTCCCATGTTTCGTGTCCGGCTGGCGCCGCGCGATTAGTGATGGCGCTAACTACGATAAGCTTTTTCTATGCCATCACGAAGAGACGCTCTGCGGGTTCTCGCCGCGAGCGCAGCCGCTCCGGTGCTGCCCTGGGGGCAGACGGCGGCTCCGAAATCTTTCACCAAGGACGAAATGCCCGTCCTCGCCGTTCTCTGCGACATGATCATCCCGCGCACCGATACTCCCGGTGCAGCCGATGCCGGTGTTCACATTCTGATTGACGAGGATGTCGCCGCTAGCGGAGACGCCAAGATCCTGAAGGACGGCATCGCGACGCTGGGAGGCACGAAATTCCTGCAACTCTCCGCCGATGAGCAGCACGCCGCGTTCGAGCGGGTGACGGATTCGGAGTTTTTTGGCGTCCTCAAACGGCGGACGATTGACGCCTACTATCACACGCAGGAAGGTCTGGTGCAAGAACTGGGATACCACGGTAACGTGGCGCTTCCCAGTTTTCCCGGATGCACGCATCCGGAGCATCAGAAGCTGAGCTGACATCATGCAGATTGTCAATAGTCCGGACGTTCACGACGTCATCGTTATCGGCAGCGGCGCGGCCGGCGGCATGGCCGCCTGGAATCTGACCCGGCAGGGCGTGAACGTTCTTCTTCTCGACGCCGGGACGAAATTCAACCGCGCGAAATTCTGGACGCACGTGAAGCCTTGGGAATGGCGGAAGCGCGAGGCCCGCGGCCAGCATCCGGTGGAATTCGAACTGAGCCCGAAAGAGCAGCCCTACCTCACCCCTCCCGGGCGGCCGTTCGAGTTGACGCGTGTGTGGGGCCGGGGCGGCAAAACGAATATCTGGGGCCGCGTGGCTCTGCGGTACTCGGACCTGAATTTCACCGAGCCCGGTCTCGACGGATGGGAGATCCCGTGGCCGATTCGCTATAAGGACCTCGCTCCCTATTACGACAAAGTGGACCAGACGATCGGCGTCAACGGCGGTACGGACGATGAGCCCTGGCTGCCTGGCAGCCAGCATCACCTGCCCCCGCCGAACCCGCGTTGTGGAGAGTACCTGATCCGCGGTGCGGCCCACCGCGCGGGCGTGAAGGTGGTGGCGGGGCGGCGCGCCGTGGTCACGCGCCCCTTGAACGGCCATCCGGCCTGCCATTTGTGCGGTGCTTGCGGACGCGGCTGCGATATTGGCGCGTTCTTTAATTCTTCGGACTATTTGCTTGAACCGGCGTTCGCCACGGGACGTCTCACCGTCGTCGACAACGCCGTCGTGGCGCGCATTCTCGTCGACGACCGCGGGCTTGCCAGCGGCGTCCAGTATTTCGATCGCCACACGAAAGCGGAGCGCCAGGTGCACGGCAAGCGCGTGGTAGTGGGCGCTTCCTGCGTCGATTCCACCCGCATTCTGCTGAACTCCAAGTCGGAGAGATATCCGAACGGCATTGGCAACGGGAGCGACGTCATTGGCCGTTTCCTCTCCGAACAGATTCGTTTTCACATGTCGGGATTTGTGCCTGAGTTGTTGGGCGGTCCCACTCAAAACGACGACGGCATCGGCGGGGCGCACATCTACATGCCGCGGTTCGTGCCGGCCGGCGGCAAAGGGCGCGACTATCTGCGCGGTTTCGGGATGCAGTTCTGGGGCTTCGGGGCGCAAAGCGGGGCAGGTTTTGGCTCGTCGCTGCCCGGCTACGGCGTCGAGCTCAAGAAGGCGATCAAACGCCGCTATCCGGCGCTGGTGGCGCTGCACCCGTACGGGGAAGTGCTGCCGCGGCGTGAAAACCGCATTACGGTGGAGGGAACCCCGACGGACGCCTATGGCGTCCCCATCGCCCGCATCGAGTATGCCATCGGAGAGAACGAACGCAAAATGGCCGAGGCGATGTACGACACGTGCGAGCAGATCCTCCACGAAGCGAAAGCCGAGATACTGCCGTACAAGCGGGGATCGCTCGATGTAAACGGCGGGGCCATCCATGAACACGGAACGTGCCGCATGGGCGACGATCCCAAGCGTTCGGCTCTGAACGGCTTCTGCCAGTCGCACGAAGTGAAGAATCTTTTCGTGGTGGATGGGTCTTCCTTCCCTACCGCCACGGAGAAGAACCCGACGCTCTCTATCCTCGCGGTCGCCTGGCGGGCGACGGACTATCTGGCCGAGGAGATAAAAGCAGGCCGGGTTTGAATTTTCGCCGGGCTACCCGGCGGCGATCAGAGCCCAGCAGACAATCGCGCTGCACACCGAACTCCAGCGGCCGAAGCCTTTATAGATTTGCGCCGCGAGCGCGGCCTGCTGTTTTCTGGTCATGCCAACCGCGCTGATTTGCGGATCGGATACGTTCCGGACCGCAAGCCAGCGCGGCGTTCTCTCTCCCAGCTCGCTTGAAACCAGCCCCAGGACTGCGTCCCCCATTTCAGACACGTTGCCGAGTCCCTGGAGCTTGTAGAAATTATCCGAAGTGTCGAATCCG
>DASZVV010000346.1:0-18538 GCA_035546955.1 Bryobacteraceae bacterium | reverse complement strand
TGGAAACGGTCAGCAGCAGTGGTATCAGGCGGCGCAGCATATGCCTTCTCGACGGTGCGCGTGAAACCCTGGTTCCACGCGCCCGTCTTTATTATTATGACGCGAAAAGGGCCATTACTTCTTGAGGCTCCGGACGTAGGCGATCACGTTATCCACCTGATCGGCCGGAACGCTCTTCTGGGCCGGCATCTTCCCCTTCCCATTCTTGATCGCGTTGCGGATATCGTCGTCGGTCTTCGAGGCCTGAAACTGGGGATCGGCCAGGGTCGGAATGGTAACCTGCAACATTTTTCCGAGCGCCTCATTAGGAGCGACGCCGCCCTCCCCATGGCACATCTTGCAGGTTTTATCGAAGATCGCCTTACCGGCAGCCGCATCGGCCCCGAGCGCAACTCCGGTGACGGTTGCCATCAACGCCAGAAACGTAACGATCAGTTTGTTCATAGAACTCCTTCGACCAGCGATTATATCGTGGCGGCCCCTTACATCACGGTCCCCAAGAGTGCGGTATAAACAAAGTAGAAAAGAAAGCCCCAATATGATTAGAACCCTGATTTTGCTGACAGCGATTGCCGCGGTCCCCATGTGGGCGCAGGATGACCTTCCGGATGCTCCGGGCAAGGCCACCACGGTGCGCATCTGCACGGCATGCCATGGCGCGGAGATGTGGTCCACCTCGCACAAGAGCGCCGATGAATGGGATAGCACCATCACGACGATGACGGAAAAGGGCCTCTCGATCAGCGACGCGGATTACAATACCGTGCTCAATTACCTGAGCACGAATCTCGGAACGCAGCCGGCGAAGATCAACGTGAACAAGGCTACCTCCGATCAACTCGCGAAAACGCTGGGAATCGACCCGAAGCAGGCGGATGCAATAGTGGCTTACCGGACGAAGAACGGTGATTTTAAGGATCTCGACAGTCTGAAGAAGGTGGACGGGGTCGACGCTGCGGCGATCGACGCGAAGAAGAACGCGATTACGTTCTGATTGCAGATGACTGTGCGCGCAACCCCGCCGCGGCCGTCTCCCCCGAGATTCGCCGCCGGAGTCACGCGCCAGCCTATCCTTGCTCCTGTTGTATCGTGATTCGGGCGCTGGCCGCCAGTTGAAAATTGCGTGGAGCTGTCGATTTCAACAGGTTTGTTGCCCTGATTTTTCCGTCACTTAGCGGGTGTGCCGTGTCAACAGGCTGTGGAAGGACTGTGCATAAAACGGTGAAAGCATGATTTGTTCCGGGCGGGATGCGGCCACCGGCGAGTTTGTCGAGATCGAATTCGATGAATCGATCCGCAGCGTTCGCCGTGTGAAGCCGGAGGGCGCGAATGCCGATGCGTGGGTCGCGCCGGGGTTCATCGATATCCAGGTCAACGGTTTCGCGGGCGTCGACTTCAACCGGCCGGACACGCCGCACAACGAAATCCGGAAAGCGCTCGATCTGATCGTTTCAACCGGCGTCACGCGTTGTCTGCCGACCGTGATCACCGGGCCGAAGGATGACATAGTTGGCTGCCTGCGCAATCTGGCAGCGGCGAAGAACGCGCTGCCGCTGGGAAAAGTCATCGCGGGATTTCATGTGGAGGGCCCGCATATCGCTTCGGTGGACGGACCGCGCGGGGCGCATCCTCTCGATTCCGTCCGGCCTCCGGACATCGAGGAATACAAGCGCTGGCAGGAAGCCACGGAAGGGCAGATCCGGCTGATCACACTTTCGGCGGAATACGAAAGCGCGCCGGATTACATCCGCCGGATTGTCCGGGATGGAGTGACGGCGAGCATCGGCCATACCGCCGCGACGTCTGACCAGATCCGTGCGGCGGTGGATGCGGGGGCGACGCTTTCGACGCACCTCGGCAACGCGGCCCATTCGGTGATGCCGAAACATCCGAATTACATCTGGGATCAGATGGCGGACGACCGCCTCAGCGCGAGCTTCATCGTGGATGGCATTCATCTGGGCGCGGCGTTCCTGAAGTCGGCGGTACGGGCGAAGACTGTATCGCGCTCGGTGCTGGTGACGGATGCTTCGGCTCCTGCCGGCGCGAAGCCAGGGCGGTATGTGCTGGGCCGGCAGGCTGCGGATCTCACGGAAGACGGCCGCGTGGTTCTTGCCGGGACCGACCGCCTGGCGGGCTCGGCGCTGAAGATGAATGACGCGATCGCGAACGTGATGCGGATGGCCGGGATTTCGCTGAGCGAAGCCCTCGCCATGGCGACGACGCATCCGGCGCGCGTGGCTCACCTCGAAGGCCGGTCCAACTGGCTCGTGGTTGGGGAACGCGCCGACCTGGTCACGTTCCGGACGGGGACCGGAGTCACGATCGACTCCGTTTATATCGACGGCAAGCGCGCCGTCTGATTCACTGGCATAATCGAAATCGTGGATTTCGAATACACGCCTGAACAAACTCAGTTGCGGCGCGAAGTGCGGGAGTTCGCGATGGCCGAGATTGCCCCGCACGTAATGGAGTGGGACGAAGCGCAGACGTTTCCGCTCGAAGTCATCCGAAAACTCGGAAAACTCGGGTATATGGGGGCCATTTTCCCGGAGGAATATGGCGGGGCGGGGCTCGGCTATGTCGAGTACTCGATCATCATCGAAGAGCTTTCGCGCGTGGATGGATCGGTAGGGATCATCGTCGCCGCGCACACTTCTCTGTGTTCGAACCATATTTATAAAGCCGGCAACGAGGAGCAGAAGAAGAAGTACCTGCCGAAGCTCGCCTCGGGCGAGTGGATCGGATGCTGGTCGCTGACGGAGCCGGAGGCCGGTTCCGATGCTGCGGGAACGCGCACCACGGCGGTGCGCAGCGGGGACGACTGGGTTATTAACGGGTCAAAATCCTTTACGACGAATGCGCATTATGCGGATGTCTGCGTCGGGATGGCGGTGACGAACCGGGCCGCGGCGCAACACGGCATTTCGGCGTTCATTCTGGAAAAAGGAATGAAGGGATTCCGGCCGGGAAAGAAGGAGAACAAGCTCGGGCTGCGCGCAAGCGCAACGGGGGATGTGGTTTTCACGGACTGCCGGGTACCGGCGTCGCAACTGGCGGGGAAGCAGGACGAGGGGTTCGTGGATGCGCTGCGAATCCTGGACGGCGGGCGGATTTCGATCGCGGCGCTTTCGATCGGGATGGCGCAGGGCGCGTATGACGCGGCGTTGAAGTATTCGAAACTGCGCAAGCAGTTTGGACGCCCGATCTCCGAATTCCAGGCCATTCAGCACAAGCTGGTCGATATGGCGACGCGGCTCGATGCGTCGCGGCTGCTGACGTATCGCGCGGCGACGCGGCTCGATCAGAAGAAGCGCGTGACGCGCGAATCGGCGATGGCAAAGCTGTTCGCTTCCGAGAGCGCGGTGTGGATTGCGAATGAGGCAGTGCAGATCCACGGCGGGTACGGGTTCATCAAAGACTATCCGGTGGAGAAGTTCTATCGCGACGTGAAGCTGTGCACGATTGGTGAGGGGACGAGCGAGATCCAGCGGCTGGTAATCGCGCGGCAGTTGCTCAAGGATTGATGGCGATGAGTCCGCGCGAACTGGCAAAGCTGGCGACAGCGGTAGAGAATGGCGAGCCGCTGCCTCCGGATTTGCCGGCGGGCGAAGGGCTGATTATAGGGATCACCGGTCCGGCGGGGGCGGGGAAGAGCTCGCTTGCGAGCGCGCTGGTGACGGAGATCCGGAAGCGCGGAAAGACCGTTGCGGTGGTTGCGGTCGATCCTTCGAGCCGTGCTACGGGCGGGGCGATTCTCGGCGACCGGATTCGGATGCAGGCGCATCATGGCGATTCCGGTGTGTTCGTGCGGTCGATGGCAACGCGCGGCTCGCAGGGTGGCATTGCCCGGACCAGTCTTCCTCTGGCGCGGCTGTTTCGCGGGGCTGGTTTCGATTTTGTCCTGCTGGAAACCGTCGGAGCAGGACAAGATGAGATCGACATTGCCGCATCGGCCGATGTGACGCTGGTGGTATTGATGCCCGGGATGGGCGACGAAGTTCAGGCGATCAAGGCCGGGATGATGGAGATCGCCGACATCTTCGTAATCAACAAAGCCGATCGGCCTGGAGTGGAACAGACGGTGGCCGATCTGGAGGCAGCGGTTCCTGTTTTTCGAACGGTGGCGATCGGGGATACCGGCATTGCGGAATTGCTCGATGAGATTGCGGCCCGGACGAGGAGGCAGGGGATCGCGCCCGATCCGCAGTGGAAGGTGGATCATATCGGAGTTGCTGTGGAGAGCCTGGCGGAGTCGCTTCCGTTCTACACCGGTCAGCTTGCGATGCGGTTACTGGCCGAAGAGACCGTCGCGGCGGAGCAGGTACGGGTCGCGATGCTGGATGCAGGGCAGTCGCGGATCGAACTGCTGGAGCCAACAAATCCCGGGAGCACGATTGCGAAGTTTCTGGCAAAGCGCGGCCCCGGTCTTCATCACGTCGCGATGCGAACGGCAGACCTTACGGCGGCGGTGGAACGGTTGCGGGCAGCGGGCGCGAAGCTGTTGAACGAACCGCGCCGCGGAGCGGGCGGACACCTCTACGTTTTCGTGCATCCGGGGAGCGCCGGTGGCGTACTATGGGAGATTATTCAGGAGTCCTAAGGAGCGAATTTGCCTAAGATTGGCGTCATTGGCGGCAGCGGTCTGTACTCGATGCCGGGTTTTACGGAACAGAAGGAAGTGTCGGTCGATACCCCGTTCGGGAAGCCATCGGATAGTTATATCGTCGGGCAGCTCGAAGGGAAGGAAGTGGCGTTTCTGGCGCGGCACGGGCGCGGGCATCGCATTTCGCCTTCGGAGCTGAACTTCCGCGCGAACATTTTCGGAATGAAAAAACTCGGCGTGGAGCGCATTGTGTCGCTCAGTGCGGTTGGGTCTTTAAGAGAAGAGCACAAGCCGCTCGATTTCGTGATTCCGGATCAGTTTGTGGACCGCACGCGCGGGCGCATTTCGACATTTTTCGGTGAAGGCCTCGTGGCGCATGTGAGCTTTGCGGATCCCGTGTGCCCGCAACTGGCGAAGACGGTAAATGGCGCGTGCCGCGCGGCTGCGGTGAACGTCAAGGAGGGCGGCACTTATCTCTGCATGGAAGGGCCGATGTTTTCGACGAAAGCAGAGTCGAATTTATACCGGTCGTGGGGCATGGACGTCATCGGCATGACCAACCTGCAGGAAGCGAAACTGGCGCGCGAGGCGGAGATTTGCTACGTGACGGTCGCGATGGTAACCGATTACGATTGCTGGCATCCGGATCACGACGCAGTGGAGGTGACGGACATCATTCGCGTACTCACGCAGAATGCGGCGAACGCATGCAAGGTAGTGGCGGAGGCGGTGCGGGCGATGCCGGCGGAGCGTTCGTGCAAATGCGGATCGTCACTCGCGCATGCGCTGATCACGGATAAGAAGCTGGTGCCGGCGGAAACCGTGAAGAAACTGGAGCCGATTGTCGGCAAGTACTTCGTGTAAGGATCGCGCCGCGGCGCTGCTGGCGGCGGCGCGGCGGGGTGTTTTGCCGCGGGCGGATGAGATCCGCGATATCGGCGAGAACTGCCCCGGCGATTTCTTCCGCGATACGATCGAGCCGCTGGGCGATTCGTTCGATCCCGCGCAGGCAGCAGCGTATGAGCAGATCCTGCGGGCCTGGGTACCAGGGCAGGCTGCGGTCACACCCTCCATTCCGGACAACGTCGATACCGTTTATGTGCTCTCCCGCGTGACGCTGGGGGCGGATATCAAGATCGTCAGCCCGGTTCTGGATGCGATGAAGCAGCGGTTTGCGGGAGCGCGGGTCGTGTTCGTGGCGAACCGGAAATCCGGGGAACTGTTCGCGGCGGATTCGGGTATCGAGCATCTGGAGGCGGATTATCCGCGATCCGGCCCAGTGAGCGCGCGGATCAGGTGGGCGCGGGAGCTTGCGCCAAAGCTGACAGGCGGGAACTCTATCGTCGTCGATCCGGACTCCCGGATTACCCAACTGGGGCTTGTTCCGGTTGGGCCGCCAGAGCGGTCGTTTCATTTTTCGAGCCGGTGTGTTGGGGGAGAGACGGCTAATCTTTCCGATCTGGTTCGAGGGTGGCTGCGCGAGACTTTTGGCGTGGATGGGAGATCCTACATAGCGCCCAGGGTTGAAGAGGCGGCGGGCCCAAGGCCGGTGGCTGCGGTGAGCCTGGGGGTCGGCGAGAACGAAAAGAAGCGTGTTGGCGGGGATTTCGAGGCGCGCCTGATCGGCGAGATAGGGGCGCGATTTTCGACGGTGTGGGTCGATCGTGGTGCGGGCGGGGGCGAAGCGCGGCGGGTGACGGCGGCGGTGGAAGCGTCCGGGGCCGCGGAGCGGGTCCGTTTCTGGGAGGGCGGCTTTGCGGGGTTCGCGTCGATTATTTCGCAGAGCGAGCTTTACGTTGGATATGATTCCGCCGGACAACATGCGGCGGCCGCGGCGGGGGTTCCGCTGGTTACGGTGTTTGCGGGAGCGCCATCGGAGCGGTTCCGGCGGCGCTGGGCGGCGGCGGGTAACGCTGGTACTATTCAGATCCTTGCGGATGGTCTGACGCCGGATGAAATTTTGCGCCGTTTTGTAACACAATTTCAGAAGACAAAGTTAAAATAAGGTTCAAAGACGGGGCAGCATGCATCTGCACATCCAACAACGCGACCGCGAGGGAATTACTCTGCTCGATTTGAAGGGCCGTCTGGTGGCGGGCGATGAGGTGGGGGCGTTTCGTGATTCGATCGAGGACCTGGCGAAGGCCGGTCCGGCGAAGATCATCCTGAATATGCGCGAGGTGGACTTCATCGACAGCTTAGGGCTGGGGACGATGGTGATGTGCTGCACGCGGCTGAAGAAGGCCGGCGGTGTTGCGAAGCTCAGTCAGTTGAACCGGCGGAATCTGGAGTTACTGCTGCTGACGAAGATCGATACGATTTTCGAGGTTTTTGACGATGAGACCGAGGCGGTGAACAGCTTTTTTCCGGATCGGGCGATTCGGCGGTTCGATATTCTGGATTTTGTGCAGCAAATGGAACGAGAATAGACGATTGCGTGGAGCAGAAGCCCGGCGGCGGGGCCGAAGCCCCGCCCCATGGTGGTCTGTTTATCAGCTGATGAGTTTGCCCTGGCGGAGATAGGCCGGGACATCGAGCTCGTCGTCGAAGGTGTGGCTGGCGGGCGCGGCCACGGCGACCGCAGCCATGACCGGCTCGGGTTCCTTGACCGTTTCCGCGGCAGCTGCGGCAGCGGCGCCTGCTTCACGAGGCGCAAAGAAGTCTTCGGCAGGTATCGCTTCGATCGCGGGCTCTCGCATGGGCGGCGGCGGGGGCGGAAAGCCGGTTGCGATCACGGTGACGCGGACTTCATCGCCGAGGCCGGGTTTTTCGATGACGCCGAAGCTGACGTGAGTGTCATCCGAACCGCAGGCTTCGCGAATCAGCGAGCACGCTTCGTTCATTTCATGCAGGCCGATTTCGCGCGAGGCGGTGATGTTGAGCAGCACCTGACGCGCGCCGCGGATCTTCGTGTCTTCAAGCAGGGGAGAATTGATCGCCTTGCGCGCTGCGTCGATGGCGGCTTCTTCGCCGGTTGCTGAGGCGTTGCCGATCAACGCGTGACCCATGCCGAGGATAGCGGCGCGGATATCGGAGAAATCGAGATTGATGAGACCAGGTGTCAGGATGATTTCGCTGATGCCTTCGACGGCCTGGCGGAGGACTTCGTCTGCAAGGCGGAAGGCCTGCTTCATGCCGGTGCCGCGCGGGGCGATGCTCAGCAGGCGCTCATTGTGGATGGTGGTGAGGATGTCGACGGATTCAGCGAGATCGTTGACGCTCGATTCGGCCTGGCGCATGCGCTTGGCGCCTTCAAAGCCGAAGGGCCTGGTGACGATGGCGATGGTAAGGGCATCCAGGGACTTCGCGAGAGAAGCGACAACCGGAGCGGCGCCTGCGCCGGTACCGCCGCCGAGACCGGCGGTGATGAAGACGAGGTCCGCACCTTCGAGAATGCCGAGAATGCGCTCGGTGTCTTCGAGAGCGGAACGGCGGCCGACTTCGGGGTCAGAACCCGCGCCGAGACCGTGTGTGATCTTCGAGCCGATCTGAACCTTGTTCGGAACGCTTGAATTTTCGAGAGCCTGAGTGTCTGTGTTCATCACATAGAACTCCACACCCTCCAGTCCTGCTTCAAACATGCGACCAACCGCGTTCGAGCCGCCTCCTCCCACGCCGATGACCTTAATGCGCGCGCCGCGCCGGGTCTCTTCCTGAATTTCGAATTTGAAGTCCATTTGATCCGCCTTATCCTATCTGAAGATTTTGCCGAGCAATCCTGATTGACGCCGTTCGAGATCCACCTGGGTGCGGAGCCGGGCCGCATACATGGAGAGTCCGGCCGCGGTGGTCCAGGCCGGATCCTTGAGTTCGACCGGAAGGTCGCGATATCCCTGAGTAAGGCCGATGTGCGCGGGGCGGTCGAGCTCGCGCTCGGCGACATCGCAGATGCCGGGGAGCAGCGCGCCCGCGCCGGTGAGCACGATGCCATTGGCGAGCGCCGGGTAGAGACCGGCGGCAGTAAGTTCTTCCTTTACCATGGCGAAGAGCTCCTGCGCGCGCGATTCGAGAATGCGGTTGACGAGAAGACGCGGCACGTCGCGGGATTCGCGGCCGGCTTCATCGCGGAACGGCAACTCGACCATACTGTTTTCGGCGGTGCCGGCGGCAATGGCGCTGCCGAACTCTTCTTTGACCAGCGCGCCGTCTTCGAGCGGGACATGGAGGGCGAAGGCGATATCGCGCGAGAAGTGGTCGCCGCAGATGCGGATGCTGGAGGCGAGCTGCACGGAATCGCCGAAGTAGCAAACCATTTCGGTGGAGTGGGCGCCGATATCGACCACGACGATGCCGCCGACGCGTTCTTCCGGCAACACGCTCGCATAGCAGGACGCGATGGGTTCGTAGACCGTTTCGTCGACGGCGAGATGAGCGAGATTGATGGCGCCGGTAACGGTGTTGTGCTCGTGCGCCGACATGGTGACCAGATGCGCGTTGGCGATGAGACGCGTGGCCATCATCTGACGCGGATCTTCGCAGTCTTCGTTGTCATCGACGACGAAGGCCTGCGGCAGCACGTGCAGGAGCATGCGGTCTTCCTGCAACTGCACCTTCATGGCGCGTTCCATGGCGCGGTTGACATCGCGCTGTTCGATTTCGCGGGGGCGGGTGAGATCGACGCGCCCTTTGTTGCTGGTACCGCGCACGGACAAGCCGCCGACGCCGGTGACCGCCGTCTCGACGTGCACGCCGGCCATTGCCTCCGCCTGTTCGACGGCGGCGAGGATGCAGCGGGACGCAGCCTGCTGATCGACGATGCGGCCCTTGGCCCATCCGGTGGAAGGCGCGCAGCCGCAGCCGAGGAAGCGCAGCCGGTTCTCTTCCACGAGTCCGATGATGACCCTTGCGTAGCTGCTGCCCGCGTCAATGCCGGTTGCGAGTATGGGTTTGGGTGTCATGCAGTGTCCTTAGCGCACCAGAATCCTGTCGTCCAGCCGGAGATCGAAAATCGAAGCCTGAGGAGAGTCTTCGTGGATCTGCCGGTAATGGCTGATGAAGTTGCGATAGCGGGAGCGGTAGTGCTGATCGCCCAGCCATAATTCGGCGGCGTGACCCTCCACCGTGGTCATGACGCGGAGATCTTCGAAGACAGCGGCGTTGATTTCCGAAATATCTTTTGCCTGCGGGCCCAGATCGGCAAGCAGATGCTGCATGGCTTCGACGCGCTTCTGGCGGGCGGCCTCGGTCTGGTCTTCAGTGATGCCGCTGAGCACGGGCAGCGGGAAACGGGAGTGCGGGGGGATGGAGAGCAGTACCCCGTTTTCGTCAATGAGCGCGAGCCAGTGCCGCGCCGAATGCGCCATGGGGAGGCTGGCGAAGGCGACGGGCGTGCGTTCCTGAATCGTGATGCGGATCTTATCGGGCCAGACGCGCATCACAGTGGCGTCGCGGACCCAATCGATGGCGAGAAGGTAGCGGCGGCGTTCATCGAGCGGGATATCGAACACGCTCTTGCCGGCGTCCTGCGCGAAGACGGCATCAATGCGGGCGAGGCTGGAGTGGACCGCTCCCTGGACTTCAATGCCTTTGCAGCCGGCGGAGCATTCGAGAGCGAAGCGCGGATCGCGCAGCATGAACGACCGGACCTGCATGCCGGCATAAGCGACGCTGCCGAAAATGACGGACCAGACGGAGACGCGCAGCACCATGCGCCAGTTGATTTTCGGTTTCTTCGATTCAGGCGGCTTTGGCATTGGCTTTGAGCGCCTCCAGAATTTTTTCTCCAAGCAGTGAGACGCTGCCGGCGCCGAGCGTGATGATGAGATCGCCGGGCTGTGCGCCCTCAACGACGGCAGCGACGCCCTCATCACTCGTGGCGGCGTATTCGGCATCGCGATGTCCGAATTCGCGCATACGCGCGGTGAGCGCCTGGGCATTGACGCCTTCGATGGGCTGCTCGGACGCGGCGTAGATATCGAGGACGATCACACGGTCCGCCGAGTGGAACGCGCGGGCGAATTCATCCATCAGGTGCATGGTACGGGTGTAGCGATGCGGCTGGAACAGCACGCGGACGCGACCGCTGCCGGTGCAGGAACGGGCGGCGGCGAGCGTGGCGAGAATTTCAGTAGGATGATGGCCGTAGTCATCGACGACACGAATGCCGTTGACTTCGCCTTTGACCTCAAAACGGCGTCCGACGCCGGTAAACTTCGCGATGCCTTCACGCGCGATTTCAAGTTTGACGCCCATCTCGAGCGCCACGGCGATGGCGGCGGTGGCGTTGAGAACGTTGTGAGCGCCAGGGCTGTTGACGCGGAACGTGCCAAGATCCGCGGTGCGGGTGCGGAGCTGGAAATCGCTGTGCATGCCTTCGCAGTTGGTATCGCCGGGCTGGTAATCGGCCTGCGAGCTGCGGCCGTAGGTGATGCGGCGGCGGCGAATCTCCGGCAGGATGGCCTGGACGTTTTCGTCATCAAGGCAGACGATAGCGGCGCCGTAGAACGGGACTTTGTTGACGAATTCCGTGAAGGCGGCGCGGATCGTCTCGATATCCGCGTAGTGATCGAGATGCTCGCGGTCGATATTGGTGACGACGGCGAGGATGGGCGAAAGCTTGAGGAACGAGCCGTCGCTCTCATCGGATTCGACGACGAGAAAATCGCTTTTGCCAACTCGGGCATTGGAGCCGCCCATGGCAGCAGCTTTGCCGCCGACGACGACGGTGGGATCCATGCCGGCGTGGCTGAGGATGGCGGCGACCATTGATGTGGTGGTGGTCTTGCCGTGACTGCCGGCGATGGCGATGCCGTACTTGAGGCGCATCAGCTCAGCCAGAAGTTCGCCGCGGGGGATGACGGGGATGCCGAGACGGCGGGCTTCCTGCACTTCCGGATTCGATTCGCTGACGGCAGAGCTGACGACGAGAGCGCGCGCACCGGAGAGATTCGTGGCGTTGTGGCCTTCGTAGATTCTGGCACCCAATTTAGACAGTTTTTCGGTGGTGGGTGACAGCTTGAGATCTGAGCCGGAGATGGTGTAACCGAGGTTCAGCAGCACTTCGGCGATGCCGCTCATTCCGATGCCGCCGATTCCCGCGAAGTGCAGATGCTGCTTAGAAAAAAACATTTCGAATCACTATTGTTTCGGGGTCCTGCCCATGCTGTCAATGTTTTTCGACGGATTCGCGCCTTCGGCGAGAAGGATTTCCGCGGCGCGGCGAGCGGAGTGCGGATGTGCGAGCCTGCGTACTGCTTCGGACATGCCTCGAAGGCGTTCCGGAGCGGCCGCGAGATCGCGCACAGCTTCGAAAAATCTGGTTCCGGTCCACTCTTTATCGCTCGAACGCAGCGCTGCGCCGGCGTGTTCGAGAACCTGGGCGTTGCTCGTCTGATGATCGTCGGCGGCGAACGGGAAGGGGATCAGAATGGAAGGCTTGCCGGCGGCGGCGAGCTCGGAGACGGCGCCCGCGCCGGAGCGGCAGACGATAAGGTCGGCCTGGGCGAACGCGCCGGGCATATCGCCGATGAAAGGAACGACCTCACCCTTGAGGGCGGTAGCGGCGAAGTCGCGCGCGAGGTCGGCGTGCTGTGCGGTGCCGGTCTGGTGTATCAGGCGAACGTTAAGACCGGAGGCGAGGAAGAGCGGCCAGGCGTCGCGGGCGGCGTTGTTCAGAGTGCGTGAGCCCTGGCTGCCGCCGGTGATCAGGATGGTGAATTCGGCCGACGGCGCTTTCGGCGGGAGATTGAAGAATTCTTCGCGCACGGGCAGACCGGTGAGCTCGGTGCGTCCGGCGGGGAAGTAGCGGCGGGTCTCTTCGAAGTTGATGAGGGCGCGGCGGACCCAGCGGGCGATCCATTTGTTCGTTGCGCCGGGGATGGCGTTCGGCTCCATCACGATGACGGGAACTCCGCGGAGGAGCGCGGCGACGACGGGCGGTCCGGCGACATAGCCGCCCATGCTGAAGACAGCGGCCGGTTTCCAGACGGCGAAATCGGAGAGCTGGCCGAAGGATTCGGCGATCAGACGGAAAACGCTGGTGACTTTGGTGAGCGCGCCGAGATTCTTCAGGCCCCCGACGCGGATAACTTTGAGAGGAAATCCGGCGGAGGGGACGAGTCGCGCTTCCACGCCGCGCTCGGTGCCGACGAATTGCGGGGTGTGGCCGGCGCGCGCGAGTTCTTTCGCGACGGCGATGGCCGGGATGACGTGTCCGCCTGTTCCTCCTCCTGCCATGACGAAGATCACCCGGCGTGCTCCGAAACATTCATGAGAACGCCCAACAGGGCGAGTGTGACCAGGAGCGAACTGCCGCCGTAGCTGATCATCGGCAGCGGGAAACCCTTGGTGGGCATAATGCCGAGGACAACGCTCATGTTGAAGAATGCCTGGACGAGCAGCAGGGTCGTAATGCCGAGAGCAAGATAGCGGCCGAATTCGTCGTGAACGAGGACGGTGGCACGGAGGCCGCGCCACAGGACGATGATGAAGCCGATCAGGACGCCGACGGTTCCAAAGAGTCCCCATTCTTCCCCGATCACAGCGTAGATGGTATCGGTGTGGGCTTCCGGGAGATAGAAGAGCTTCTGCCTGCCTTCCATGAGGCCGACACCGACGGGTCCGCCGGAACCGACGGCGATTTTCGCCTGTGTGGCCTGGTAGTTGGTGTCCTGCGTAACGGCCGTGTTTTTCATCTGGCTGCGAATCCAGCCGTGAGTGTCGATCTTGTCGACGTAATGGAATGTGGGGTCGATGAAGCGCACGATGCGGTTGAGCCGGTAGGGCTTCTGCCAGACGGCGGCGAGGCAGATGAGGATGATGGCGATGCCGGCGAAACCGATATAACGCATTTCGAGACCCGCTACGAAGAAGATGATGGCGGCGGTGAGGACGATCACGATGGCGGTGCCGAGATCCGCAACCAGCACGGCAACGGTTAGAAAGCCGACGGCGAGAATGGCGGGCGCGAGCGTATAACGGCTGTTGATGGCGCGCGAGCGTAACGCGATGAAGTAGGCCAGAAAGACTACGAGCGCGGGCTTGGCGAATTCGGAAGGCTGAATTTCACCAATGGGAAGGCGGATCCAGCGATGCTGGTTGCCGACGAAGTAGACGATGACGAGGGCGGCCATCACCACCGCCATGGCGACGAATGCGACTTCGGGCTTTTGCAGCTTCCGGTAATTCAGGCCTTTGAAGAACAGCATCAGCGGGATGGCGAAAACGACCCAGGCGAGCTGGCGGATGGCGAAATAGTAGCTCGAACCGTAGCGGCTGGCGGCCACTACGCTCGAGGCACTGTAGACCATGAGGGAGCCGAACAGAACCATCAGGACGACGGTGATGAAGAGGATTTTGTCTGTCTTAAGCCGCTGCGCCATTCTGTAGATCCTTTACGAGTTGCTTGAAAACGCGTCCGCGCTGTTCGTAGTTCTGAAACTGATCGAAGCTGGAGCATGCCGGGGCGAGGAGGACGGTGTCGCCGGGCTTTGCTTTGGCTGAGGCTTCGAGGAGGGCGTTCGCGATGGTGTGGGCGTGAATCAACGGGAGCGCGCCTTCCAGATGCTTCGCGATTTTTTCCTCGGCCGCGCCGATCAGGAGCGCGGCTTTGGCTTTGGCGGTCAGCTTTTCGCGCATGATGCGGTAGTCGCTGCCTTTGTCGGTACCGCCGAGGATGACCCAGAGATTACCGGGGAAGGAATCGATGGCCTTCATGGCGGCGTCGACGCTGGTGGCTTTGGAATCGTTGTAGTAGCGGACGCCGTTGATTTCGGCGGTGAATTCGAGGCGGTGTTCGACGGCGTGGAAGGTACGAACGGCGGCGGCGATCGCATCGAGAGGAACGCCGGCGATCGCGGCGGCGTGCGACGCAGCCAGAACGTTTTCGGCGTTGTGGAGGCCGGGAATGGGGATTTCGGAAAGCGGCATCAGAGCGTTCGGGCCGAGCCAGACCTGGCCGTCGTGGATATCGCCGCGGCTGAACCAGACTTTCGTGGCTGGGGTGAGGTCGGCGAAACCGCGGCAGATGGAATCGGTGGCGTTCAGGATGGCGTAGCTGCCCTCCCGCTGCATGCGGAAGAGATTGGCCTTGGCTGCGATGTAATTCTGCATCGTGCGGTGACGATCAAGGTGATTCTGGGTGACGTTGAGGCAGACGGCGACGTGGGCGCGGAAGGTGCGGGCGGTTTCGAGCTGGAAGCTGGAGAGCTCAATGACGTTCCACTGATCGTCGCGCGAGTTTTCCGTCATGGCGACGACAGGCGTCCCGATGTTGCCGCCGACCTGAACGGGGACACCCGCGGACTGAAGGATGTGGCCGGTGAGGGAAGTGGTGGTGGTTTTGCCGTTCGACCCTGTGATGCCGATGATCCTGCCGCGGAGGAAGGGCGCGGCGAGTTCGATTTCTCCGATGACATTGATGCCGCGGTCGCGCGCGGCGTTCAGGGCGGGGAGGTCGGCGGGCACACCGGGCGAGAGAACGATGAGATCCCACGGTTCGGCGAAGACATGGTCAGATTGCAGGCGGAAACCGGGGATGTCGCGGGGCTTGAGGTCAGTGGCGGTGACGTTTGCGCCGCGCGCGCGCAGGAAGGCGACGCAGGCCTGGCCCGATTTTTCCATGCCGACTACGAGCGCGTTGATGCCTTCGAGTTTCATCGTAGTTTCAGGGTGGTGAGGGCGAAGAGCGCGAGCACAAGGCCGGCAATCCAGAAGCGGGCGATGATTTTTGATTCCTGCCAGCCGAGCGCTTCGAAGTGATGGTGAATGGGCGCCATTTTAAAGATGCGCTTCTTGCGGAGTTTGAAGCTGCCCACCTGAAGGATGACGCTCATCAGCTCGATCACGAAGACGCCGGCGATGAAAAGCAGCAGGATTTCCTGCTTGATCAGAATGGCGACGACGCCCATTGCGCCGCCCATGGAGAGGGAGCCGACGTCTCCCATGAACATGTCCGCCGTGTGAGCGTTCCACCAAAGGAAGCCCAGGCTCGCGCCGGTGAGAGAGCCGCAGAAGATGGTGAGCTCGGCTGTGTGCTGGTTGCGAACGATCTGCAGGTAGGCCGAAAGCACACTGTGTCCGCCGACGAAGGCCAGGACCGTGAGCGCGCCGCCGGCGATGACCATCAGGCCGGCGGCGAGGCCATCAAGGCCATCGGTGATGTTCACGGCATTGCTGGAGCCGACGACCACGAGGACGACGAAAATATAGAACTCGATAAAGGCGAACGGGAATGTGTACGGACTGTGCATCAGGGAGTGGATGAGCAGATCCGGACGGACGGATTTGATGAAGGGAACGTTGAGCTCGGTGGTGTAGAGATTCCGGTAGCGCATCCAGGCGAGTACGCCGGTGAGGAGCGCGGCAACAAGCATCTGCATGGCGAATTTCTGACGCGCGGTGAGGCCGAGATTGCGTTTGTTCATCACCTTGGCGTAATCGTCAATGAAACCGATGACGGCGTAGGAGAGCATGGCCAGCATGGCGATCCAGACGTAAGTGTCGCGGAGGTCCGCCCAGAGCAGCGTGGGGCCAATGGTGCAGGCGAGGATGAGGAGGCCGCCCATGGTGGGGGTGCCGGCTTTCTTGTGGTGCGACTGCGGTCCGTCTTCGCGGATGCTTTGCCCGAAATTGAGCTCGCGCAATTTGCGGATGACCCAGGGTCCGAGCAGAATGCCGAGAAAAAGCGAAGTGAGGCTGGCGAACATGGTTCGCGAGGTGACGTATCCGAACACGCGGAACGCAGAGATCACGGTGCGCAGCTTTTCGTAGAGCAGCCAATACAGCATCGGAGAGTCTTATCGCCTCATTTCACGGCGCCGGCGGTTTCTTCCGCCAGCGCGCCTTCCAGTGCGCGTTCCACACGAACACCGCGCGAGCCTTTGAACAGGACGGCGTCGCCCGGTTTGAGAAATCGTTTCAGATATTCGCCCGCCTCTTCCGGAGTTTTGAAAAATAACGCGGCGCCGCCCGACAATCCCGCTGCGATAGCTTCGTCTACTATCCAGCGTCCGGCGCCGCGTATGCCAATGACGGCATTGATGCCCTGTTCCGCGACGAATCGTCCCAAACTGCGGTGAAGGGCCTCGGCCTCTGGGCCAAGCTCCAGCATTTCTCCGAGCACGGCGATGCGGCGCGTGGCCGGAGTATCCCGAAGAAGCTCCAGCATGGAGCGCATGGCTTCGGGATTGGCATTGTAACAGTCGTTGATAATCGTGATGCCGTTGACGCGGGTCTGTTCGCCGCGCATTTTGCCCGGCGCGAGCGAACGGACGGCGTCGCGCAGACGCTCCGGGGCGATGCCGAGGGCGCGGGCGGCGGCGATACCGGCGAGAACGTTCGAGACGCCATGGCGGCCGGCGAGGGGCGATTCGAAATCGACGCCAAGGGCGCGGAAGCGCGCACCCTGCGGGCTGAGCTCGACATTTTCGGCGCGAACCTCGGCGTCTGCCGCGAGACCAAAGAGGATGGTGCGGCCGGCGTGGAGTTTGCGGAATTCGCGGACGCGCGGGTCATCGGCGTTGAGGACCGCGGCGCCTTCGCGGGGCAGCGACTGAATGAGCTCGCTCTTGGCACGCGCGACGCCGGCGATGCCATCGGGGAAATTTTCGGTGTGTGCCCAGCCGACATTCGTGACGACGCCGATTTGAGGGTGCGCGATGGCGGCAAGGTCGCGAATTTCGCCTTCGTGATTCATGCCCATTTCGAGAACGGCAATTTTCGCGTTGTCAGCCAGGCGGAGGATGGAGAGCGGGAGGCCGAGATGGTTGTTCAGGTTTCCCATGTTGCGGCCGGTGGGGAATTCGGTGGCGACGAGCGCGGCGACGGTTTCTTTGGTGGTGGTTTTGCCGGCGCTGCCGGTGACGCCGATGACGCTGCCGCCCCAGGACTGGCGCGCGCCGCGGCCGAGGGACTGAAGAGCGCGAGTAGTGTCTTCGACGATGATCTGCGGTCCGGCGGCGGCGACTTCGTGATCGACAATGGCGAGCGCTGCGCCGCGCTCGAAGACGGAGGCGACGTAATCGTGGCCGTCATGCGTGGGTCCGCGGAGAGCGAAGAAGCAATCGCCCGGGTTGACGGTGCGGGAATCGATGCTCCAGCCGGAGATAGCTGCTTTACCGGCCGCGGGCGCGGCGCCGACGAATTGCGCAATCTGTTCGAGCGTGAGCGTCATGCGGTTTCCTTTCGGAAGCCGAATGAGCGGAGCGCTTCGCGGGCAGCTTCGCGGTCATCGAAGTGAATGGTTTTGTCGGCGAAGATCTGGTACGTTTCGTGGCCTTTGCCGGCGAGCAGGACGAGATCGCCGGTGCCCGCTTCTTTCAGGGCCTTTTGAATAGCCTGGGCGCGGTCGGGTTCGACAATCGTCTTCGTGTCCGAGCGGCGGATGCCGACGAGCACATCATTCATGATCTGCAGCGGATCTTCGGAGCGCGGATTGTCGCTCGTGAGGACGACGACGTCGCTGAGTTCGCTGGCGGCCTGCCCCATCAGGGGACGCTTGGTGCGGTCACGATCGCCGCCGCAGCCGAAGAGCGTGATGACGCGGCGCGGTTCGAGAGAACGCGCGGCCGCGATAGCGTTGCGGAGGGCATCGTCTGTGTGGGAGTAGTCGACGATGACGTGGAAGGGCTGGCCTTCGTCGATGCGCTCGAAGCGGCCAGGCACGCCCGGGCAGGCGGCGATTCCTTTGGCGATGATTTCGGGCGGAAGCTGGTAAGTCATCGCCGCACCGCAGGCGGCGAGGATGTTGAAGACGTTGAAGCGTCCGGCGAGCGGCGAGAAGATTTCGAATTTGGTTTTCTCGAAGGCGACCTCGAAGCGCATCCCATCGCCGGTCCAGCGGATATGGCGGGCTTTGAGCATGGCGTCTTTGCCGAGGCCGAAGGAGAGGAGATCGCTGTTTTTGAGGGAAGCGATGAGTTTCGCGCCGCCCTGATCGTCCCTGTTGATGACGGAGTAGCGCGGGGCGGGAGCACCGGCGCCATCGAACAGGAG
>DASZVV010000345.1:0-2994 GCA_035546955.1 Bryobacteraceae bacterium | reverse complement strand
ATTCCTTGTGCTGTACAGCGGCCACGGGTTGCTCGGGATGGGGTTCGTGCTGCTTGGCGCGCAGCTTCTCAGCTATCTGCTCACGTTTCTGACCTTCCGGCGCGTGGCCCCGGATGTCCGCATCTCCTGGCGGCGTGCCCGCGTTTCGATGCTGCGGCGCATGGCATCGTACGGCATTCACTCCTTCACCACGATCATCTCCGGCCGGCTGCTCAGCCAGGGTCTGCCGTCGATCATTGCCTACCTGCTCCCCACGCAATCCGTGGCGTATTACATGACGCCATTGAAGATCATGGACTACGCAATGGATGGTGTGGGCCGCGTCGGCATGATCACCACTCCGAACGCGGCCGAGCTGGCAGCGAAGGAACGGCAGAACGCTCTGGCCCAACTTGGCATTTACGCGAACCGTTATTGCTACTGTCTCTTTCTCCCGCTGGTCTCGATTCTGCTGGTTTATGGATTCGAAGTCTACAGCCTCTGGGTGAAGAAACCGGGCTTCGCGGCGGCGAGCGCCTATCTGCTGCCGGTTATGGTGTTGAGCCACGCGGCGGTGTCCGGCCAGTTCAATTCAGTATCGATTCTGTTTGGGATGGGCCGGCACAAGATCTATTCACGCTTTCTGCTGGCCGAGGCGGTGATTACCATGGCCGGCATGTGGTTCGTGCTGCCGCGCTATGGACTCTACGGAGGCGCGATTCTGGCGGGAAGCGCAATGGTCGCCGACCGCACGATTGTGACCTGTATTTTGGTAAGCCGTGAACTGAAAATCAGCGCCGCCAGCTACGCGGCAAAGATATATCTCGTGCCCTCCTGCATTTCGGTGGCGGTTACGGCGCTTCTCTATCTCATAAAAAAGGCGTGGCTGCCTGGGAGAAACTGGGCTCAGATTGCCGTGGCCTGTTCGCTGATGCTGATTCCGTATGTGGCGCTGACTTTCCGCTTCTGCCTCGCCGAGCATCACCGCGATTTTCTGAAAGGCAAGCTGCTGCGTCTCGCAGGTCTCGGGCCCGCTGTTTCATAGGGGAATCGCCGCCCCGTGCTGACACCGCCGGGGCGCCGAAAGGGCGTTGTTAGGCGAGCCCGAGATGGATTCCGAAGCGCTCGAAAAAGTCGTCGTACTCAGGCTGGAATCGAGCGCGGTCTGCCGGGGATACGAGTTCTGGGTTCGGACGCCAGTGATGCGGAACGATATCGCGTGTCCACGCCTGTCCGGCGGTGAGCGCCTGTTTTTTCAGGAATTCATTGAGCATCTGGGTGCTGCCGAAACACGAAATCCCGTTTTCGATGGCCCAGCGCCGGGGTGAGTATTCCCCGGCGTGTTCGATGAAATCCTGCAATTGACGGCCGAGATCTTCGTGCTCGAGAAAGCGCCCGGTTTGCGGTGCAATAAAGGCCCGGGAGCCGATATGAGCGTCGCTGAGAAGGCCGACTGGCGTGTCGGCAAACATTGACTCGACCACCACCACGCACGATCCTTCCTGCCGCGACAGAATGACGCTCACTTTCGCTCCCGCGAGTGCGGCATTCACCTGTTTCTCCGACGCGTTCTCCATCAGTTCAAATCGATCCTGAACGCCCCATGCGGCGGCTTCCCGGCGAAGCACGTCCGCCCCGCGGTTCGCGAGCGGACGTCCAACCAGCAACACGCGAGTGGAACGGGGCATGTCGCGGAGCGCCCGGAAGAGGGCGAAGTGACGCTTGTATTCGCTGAAATTGGCGACCATCACGAGATCAATGCCCTTGCGGGCGAAGGGGACGGGCGAATAGAGATCCGGCTGCACCCAACTCGATGCGTAAAGGGGAACGACAGTGATGTTCGGCGATAACCGGGGCAGAATGCGGAGATCGTCCGTGTGGCTGATAAGGGAAACGATCCTTCCGGGGTAAAGGGGCGGAAACAGGCAGACCCCGGGGCAGTGCGGAGGGCTCCAGGTCGGCGAAAGCACGAGCGTATATCGCCTGGCGAATTCCCGCAGGTTCGGGATGTGAAAGAGGCGCATCCACTGGTATTCGAACGAGATCAGAATGACGCCGGGCTCGTTGTCGCCGCAATGCGGCTTCAGTACGACTCCATGTTCGATGCGGTCACTTTTCCAGCCCGGATCGAGAGCGCTCCAGTCCACAGGACGGCCCGCGAGTGTGCGAATCCGTTGATGGATAGCCTGCTCCATGCGGATCATCTGTTTGTCCGAGCCGGCCAGGCGTGCGCTCTTGCTCAGCTTTACGATTGCCTGCGCGCATTGCGAGGGCTCCGTGCCCCGATCGGCCATGGCGGCATAAACGGAGGCTGTCAGACGCCGTACGGCGCGATTATGCCGAAATTGGTCCTTTGCTTCGATCGCGAACCGCTGCGGGAGTCTGGTGAACAAGCTCATTCTTTCGGTTGCCCGAGTTGGCGTCAAAGTCTACAGGGTAACAGGGCTCTCATCTGATCCGGCGAACGCAGCCTCTGCGCGGGCCGGTTCATCGGGCAGGGCGGAGCACGGTGGAAGGCGGTCGAGAGCCGGTTTGGGAAAATGTCTCTTATGGGCGGAATCGTGCCGAGGGTCTTCGTTCGATTCTGTGTAGCTTTTACCGTAATCCTGCTGGCGATCCAGTTCACTCCGCTGGTCCCATGGCTGCTGAATCGTCTCTTCGGCAAAATGTGGATGGATTCGGACGGCGATATTCTCATCGTTCTCACCGCCAACGAGCCGCAGGACGACGGGATGGGGGCGATCACGTTCGCCCGGGGGCTCTATGGAGTTCGGGCGTGGCGTGACGGACATTTTCAAACGGCGGTCCTTTGCGGCCGCGGCGCGCCGGCTGTCGGCCAGTTTCTCGCGGCCTATGGCGTGCCGCGGGAAAAGATTTTTCTTGTGGGGCACGCTTTCAGCGCCAGAGAGTGCGCTCTCTCGACGAAGCAGATGATCGCGTCCTGGCCCGGGACGCGAGTGCTCGTGACCAGCGACATCGAGATCTTTCGGGCAGAGCGGGCATTCGCCGCCGCGG
>DASZVV010000344.1:0-15400 GCA_035546955.1 Bryobacteraceae bacterium | reverse complement strand
GGGTCACAACAAATACGGCGGTTATACGGAAATTCCGGACGAGTATCAGGAAGTCATGGACCGCCTGCTGCTGAAGCACAAGGAAGCGGCGAAGTTCGTGCCGCCGGCCGAGATTGTGAAGAAGCCGGGCGCGCAGATCGGAATTATCTCGCTGGGCGGCTGCGATCCGGCAGTGCGCGAAGCAGTGGATATTCTGGCGAAGCGCGGCACGCCGCTCGATTATATGCGGGTGCGCGGATTCCCGTTCGGGGAGGAAGTGGAAAAATTTTTGGCGGATCACGAATTCTGCTTCGTGGTGGAGCAGAACCGCGATGCGCAATTGCGCACGCTGCTGCTGCTCGAAACCAGCGTTTCGAAGGATAAGATTCGGTCCGTGCTCATCTATGGCGGGTTCCCGCTGAGCGCGAAACATGTTCTCGACGCGGTGGCGTCGCAGGTGGAGGAATTCGATGCCGTCAATCAATAAACCCCGTGTCGCGCATCCCAGTCTGAAGCGCAATGACGTAGGCCTGACGGTCCGCGATTACGAAGGAACAATGTCGACGCTTTGCGCCGGTTGCGGACACGATTCCATCACGGGCGCGCTGATTCGTTCGCTGTGGGAACTCTCGGTTCCGCCGCACATGATCGCGAAGATGAGCGGCATCGGCTGCTCGTCGAAGACCCCGACTTACTTTGTCAACGGCGCGCACGGCTTCAACTCGGCGCATGGCCGCATGCCGGCCATTGCGACGGGCGCGAGCGCGGCGAACCGCGATCTGACTTACATCGGCATCTCGGGCGACGGCGACTCGCTGTCGATCGGACTGGGGCATCTGTGCCACGCCATCCGCCGCAATCTGAACATGCTGTATGTGATCGAAAACAACGGCGTGTACGGTCTGACGAAGGGGCAGTTCTCGGCGTCGGCCGATGTAGGATCGAAGAGCAAAAAGGGCGAAGCCAACGTGATGGCGCCGATCGATTCGGTGCAACTCGCGCTCAGCATCGGCGCGACTTTTGTGGCTCGCAGCTTTTCGGGCGACAAGGAACATCTGATTCCGATCCTGAAGGCAGGGCTCAAGCATCGCGGGCTCGCGCTCATCGACGTGATTTCCCCCTGCGTGACGTTTAACGATCACGAAGGGTCGACGCGCAGCTACCTCTACACGCGTCAGCATCTGCATGAGGCGACCGAAGCGAATTTCGTGCCGCCGCAGCACGAGATCGTGGCGGAGATCGCAAAGCTCGGCGGCACCAATGTGACGATGCATGACGGCAGCGTCATCCATTTCACCCGCGTGCCGGATAATTACGACGTAACCGACCGCCTGGCCGCTATGCAGTATCTGCGGGAACATTCCGGGGAGGTGGTGACGGGCATTCTTTTCGCGGATGAGAGCGTACCCGACATGCACGAAATGATCAATACCACCGATACACCGCTCACGCATCTGGCTTACGACAAGCTTTGTCCCGGTTCCGCGGTGCTGGACGCCCTTCAGGGCCAGTATCGTTAAGCACTTTTCGTGCCACGTGGATTTTCGTACAGGTGCAGGTTTTGCTCCGTGAAACTGCTCCCATTGTTCCGATAGAATTGGGCTTGACCCCTTTATTGTCCATGGGTTACAAGCGCTTTGCGGCAGTACTCGTGGTATTGGGGTGCTTTTTCCCGGCGCGGGTGCTCGGCGATGCGCCGCAACCTTCCGGCAATTTCTCCGATCCGGGAGTGCTGAAAAAGCTCTCACTGGAACAACTCGCACAAATTGAGGTAACGACGCCGTCGAGGGAACCGGAGCGGGCGTTTGATTCTCCTTCCGCTGTTTACGTCATTACTGGCGAGGACATTCGCCGCTCGGGGGCAACCAGCATTCCGGAAGCGCTTCGTCTCGCGCCCGGAGTGGAAGTGGCGCGCATCGACGCGAATCACTGGTCCATCGGAATTCGTGGTTTCGGCACGCGTCTGACCCGGTCGGTGCTGGTGGTGATCGACGGCCGGACCGTTTACACGCCTCTGTTCGACGGCACTTACTGGGAAGTGCAGGATACCCTGCTCGAAGATGTGGACCGCATTGAAGTAGTGCGCGGGCCGGGAGCAACGGTTTGGGGACCGAACGCGGTGAACGGCGTCATCAATATAGTGACGAAGAGCGCGGCCGAGACGCACGGCACGTATGTCTCGACCGGCGGCGGTAATGAAGAGCAGGGTTTTGTCAATGGCCGCTATGGCGGCGGCAACGGAAAGAACTTCAACTACCGGTTCTACGGCAAAGCGTTTACCCGCGATTCCGAAATCCATTCGGACAACAGCAACTTCGACGACTGGCGTTCCATGCAGGGCGGCTTCCGGATGGACTGGGCCGATACCGGCCGCGGTGCATTCACCTTTCAGGGCGATATTTACCAGGAAGAGGCGGGCGAGCGCGTTCAGGCGGGGTCGTATACGCCACCTTATCAGTACGACATCGACGATAACGAATTCCTCTCGGGCGGCAACGTTCTCGGCCGCTGGCAGCGAAGTTTCAGCAATACGAACGATATTCAGGTTCAGGTCTACTATGACCGCACCAATCGCCACGAACCGAATCTGGGTGAGTTGCGCAACACATTTGACGTCGATTTCATTCAGCATCTTCAATTCGGGCGACAGAAGATCAGCTGGGGGTTGGGGACGCGCTTCGAGCCGGTGCACGATTTTCAGGTCGTCACGGGCCTGACCTTTCTTCCGGCCACCCGGACGGATTATCTCCTGACGGCATTCCTGCAGGATGAAATCGAACTGGTTCCGAAACGTCTGTCGCTGACGCTCGGAACGAAAGCGCTCCACACGAATTTTCTGCACGGAATTGGTTATGAGCCAAGCGTGAGGATGGCCTGGACTCTCGATGAGAAGCAGACCGTATGGGCCGCGTTTACGCATGCGCTGCGTACGGCTTCCGACGTGGAGGAGAACTTCTATCTTTCCGGACTGGTCGGCATCCTGCCGGACGGCACGCCCTGGATGGGGCGCTTCAATGGGAACAGCAATTTTTCTCCCGAACAGATGAACGGATACGAACTGGGTTACCGGCGGCTGTTCGGCAAGCATGTACTGGCGGATATCAGCAGTTATTTCAACCACTATCACGATCTCTTCGACGAGGAGATCACCGGCGATACGTTTTTTGAGACGGATGCGCCGGGCGTCACCACGCCGATTCCGCCGCATTTTCTTCTCCCTCTGCAGTTCGGCAACGGTCTTCTGGCCTACACAAAAGGAGTGGAGATCGCTCCCGAATGGCGGCCGACGCAGTCCTGGCGGCTGCGCGGCAGCTATTCGTTTCTGCACATGAATGTCTATGACGCGCCGAACTCCGGGGATATCGGTACCGCCGCGGGAATTCAGGGCGCAAGTCCGCAACATCAGGTCATGATTCAGTCCGAGTTCGATGCTTCGAAGAGACTTCAGCTCGATCTGACTTACCGGTACGTCAGCGCACTTGTGGCGCAGGCGGTGCCGGCATATTCCACGGCGGACGCCCGCATCGGATTCCGGGTAACTCCCGCTCTCGAATTCGAACTGGTGGGCCGCAATCTGCTCCAGCCTTCCCACTTCGAAGACGCCGGGGATCCCGGACCGCTTGTCGGTATCGAAAGAAGTGGATACGCTCAATTAACGTGGCGCAGATGAGGTTCCATGTGCGGCGAATCGCGGCGCTGCTCGTGGCGGTGCTGTTCTTCTGCGCATCGGAAGCCGGTGCGGCCGGCTCGCTCGAGTATGCCGTCAAGGCCACGTATCTGCTGAAGTTCACGCGTTTCGTTTCATGGCCGCAGGCGGCCATGGCGGGGGAATCGTTTAACATCTGCATCCTCGGAACCGATCCGTTCGGCTCCACGCTGGACCAGGTGGTGGCGGGGGAGGACGTTGGGGGGCGGAAAATAACCGTCCAGCGGATGGAGCGCGAGCCTGCGCCGGGCGCGTGCCAGTTGCTCTATATCGGCGAACATCAGGAGCGTCCGCGCTACACGAGTGAAGCCGGCCGGGCGGTTCTGACGGTGGGTGAAGGGCCGGACTTCGCACGAAACGGCGGGATGATCGGGTTCGTCATCGAGAATCGGAGAGTTACGTTTGACATCAACTGGCGGGCGGCCGAAGCCTCCGGCCTGAAACTCAGCTCGGGTCTGCTGACCGTGGCGAAGACGGTGATTCGTTGATATGCTGACCGGCCCGCGATTTCGCGACGCACCGATCCGGCGGAAGCTGATGATCATCATCATGGCCACCACAGCCACGGCGATGCTGCTCGCCTGTTTCGGAATTCTGGTTTTCGATTCGGTGCTGTTCCGCGCAAATCTGGGGCGCGATCTGCAGGCGCTCGCTCAGATCACGGCAGGCAACAGCACGGCATCGCTCGAGTTCGACGATTCGAAGACGGCCTCGGAAACTTTGAGCGCGCTGCGGGCGCGCCTGCACCTCGTAACGGCTTGCCTGTACGAGCCGGATGGAACGATGCTCGCACGTTACGTCCGCGCGACGGATCCGGAGCCATGCCCGCCTCCGGTGCGGCGTGACGATATCGTCTTTGGCAGGCGCGATGCGACGGTTTCCTGGACGATTACGATGGCCGATAAGCCGATCGGCACCCTGATGTTCCTCTACGATCTGGGCGAGATCGGGGAGCGGCGGCAGCTCTACGGGACGATCGTGGTGGCTGTGCTGCTGGTAGCCAGTCTGATCGCGCTGCTTCTTTCGCGCAGCCTTCGGGCGCTCATCGAGGATCCTATCGCGCAACTGGTGAAAGCGACGACGGCGGTCGCGGAAACCGGCGATTACGGCATTCGCGCGAAGAAGGTTACGGGGGACGAACTGGGGCTCCTGACCGACGGTTTCAACGAAATGCTGGCCGGGATTCAGTCACGCGATAACCGGCTGACACGCGCGCTGCTCGACCGCGAAGAAGCACTGCGCGACGAGAAGAAAGCGCGCGAGCGCTTCCGCTTCCTCGCGGAATCGATGCCGCAGAAAATCTTCACGGCAACACCGGATGGCGAAGTCAATTACTTCAATCAGCAGTGGATCGAGTTTTCGGGTCTTTCGGCCGATGAGCTTCGCCACGCGGGCTGGGCCGGCGTTCTGCATCCGGATGATCTCGAGGCGGATGAAGAGGCCCGGGCGCACGCGCTCGCGACGGGGGAACCGTACAACATCCAGCACCGCTTCCGCCGCGCGGACGGAGAGTACCGCTGGCACCTGACGCGTGTTCACGCGATGCGCGACGAGGAAGGCAAAATCCTGATGTGGATCGGATCGAATACCGATATCCACGAGCAGAAGGAGCGGGAAGAAGCGCTTCGGCGGGCGAATGACGACCTGCAGCAGTTTGCCTACTCGGCCAGCCATGACCTTCAGGAGCCGATTCGGAACGTTACAATATACAGCGAAATCATCGGCCGGCGGTATAAGGATGTGCTGGACGCCGACGGCAGGCAATTTCTCGGGTTCCTCACCGAAGGCGGGCGGCGGATGGCAATGCTCATCAACGATCTGCTCGCCTACACGCGGGCCGGCGCCGCGGATGTGGATGTTTCACTGCAGGATTCGAATACGGTTTTGCAGCAGACCCTCGCGGGCCTGGCGGAAGCGATTCGCGAAAGCGGAGCGACAGTCACCCACGACGAGCTTCCGCGCATTTACATCGGAGAGGCGCACCTCCAGCAGGTGCTGCAGAACCTGATCAGTAACGCGATTAAATACCGGACGGAGGAGCCGCCGAAGATTCACATCTCCGCAGTGAATCAGGGGGCGGCATGGCAATTTTCAGTGAAGGATAACGGGATCGGCATCGACCCGCAGTACAAGGAGAAAATCTTTGGCGTATTCAAGAGACTTCACCGCGACCAGAAGTACAGCGGCACCGGCGTCGGACTCGCTATCTGCCAGCGTGTGGTTGAACGCTACGGGGGACGAATCTGGGTCGAGTCTTCCGCCGGCCACGGCGCCACCTTCCACTTCACCGTCCCGCGGTACGCAGGGCGAGTCCAGCGGGCGGCGGCTGAACATTCTGATGGTTGAAGATAATCTCGCGGATGCCCTGCTGGTCCGCGAGGCGCTGCGAGCGGAGAAACTGGCGGTCGAAGTGTATGCGGCGGCGGACGGGGAGCAGGCGATTTCGTTCATCGAGAAAGCGGAGAGCGACAGCGGAGCGCCCGTGCCGGATGCGGTGATTCTCGATATCAATCTGCCGCGCATCGACGGATTTGAAGTGCTGCGGCGAATCCGTGCGAGCGCACGATTCGAAAATCTGCCGGTGATGGTGGTTACATCGTCGGATTCCCCGGGAGATCGAAGTGAAAGCGCGCGGATTGCCAACGGGTATTTCCGGAAGTGTCCGGATTACGACGAGTTCCTCAGGATAGGGCCGGCTATCCGCGAAATGCTGGAAAAAAACAATCTGCTTTGATTGCGTTTTTAGGCTTGCCACCCGGCACCGGAAGGGAGTAACGTGAAACTCGTCCGATGAAGGGAGGCAAGTATGCCGCTGAGCGATACCATCCACTCCGTTCTCGCGAACAAGGGATGGGGAGTATTTTCCGTGGCGCCGGAAGTGACCGTCTACAGCGCCGTCCAGCAAATGGCTGACCGGGATATCGGCGCGCTGGCTGTGATGGGACCGGAGAAGCTGCTGGGGATTTTTTCGGAGCGCGATTACGCGCGCAAAATCATCCTGCTGGGGCGTTCGTCGAAAGAGACGAGCGTTGGTGAGGTGATGTCATATCCCGCGAACACGGTGACGCCTGATGACACCGTGGAAGACTGCCTCCGCATGATGACCACGTACCGGCTGCGGCATCTGGTGGTTGTGGAGAGCGGCTCACCGGTAGGTATGGTTTCGATCGGCGATCTGATGAAGTGGGTGATTTCGGCGCAGGAGGACATGATCGGCCACCTGCATACGTATATTTCGGGAAATTACCTGGGATAGCCGGACGAGCCGGCTACTTCCAGATTTCCCGCGCCGTATCCGCCACGAGCTTCAGCTTCGCCCACTGCGCTTCTTCCGTCACGGGGTTGCCTTCCATCACGGAAGCAAAGCCGCACTGCGGGCTGAGCGCGAGATTTTCGAGCGGTACGTACTTCGACGCGGCTTCGACCCGCGCGATTAAGTCCTCAGCCCGCTCAATCCCGGCCTTCTTGCTGCTGACGAGCCCGAGCACGACCGTCACGCCCTTCGGAATGAAGCGCAGCGGTTCGAAAGAGCCGGAGCGCTCGTCGTCGAATTCGAGCAGAAAACGATCGACATGAATGCCGGAGAAGAGTTTTTCGGCGATGGCGTCATAGCCGCCCTGCGCGTACCAGTTTCCCCGATTATTACCGCGGCAGAGATGGAGGGCGAGCGTAGCGCCGGAGCCCCGGGCTGCGTCGAAGCAGGCATTATCGGCCGCGATGGCTTCGTCGAGCGCGGCGTCGGGATCGGCGCCGATTTCCGTGCGTACCCACTCGCGCCATTTGGGGTCGATGAAATACGAGTAGCGCGGCGTATCGATCTGGATGTAGTGAGCGCCGTCCGCCGCAAGCGCGGCGACCTCGCCTTTGAGGATCGCGACCACATCCGCGAGCAGCGCTGAATGATCGGCGTAGACCTTGTCGGTCACGCCTTTCTTGAATGAGATATAGGGGAACTGGTTGGGGCTCGGCAGTGTCACCTTGACGTCGGTCCGGCGGTTCGCCAGCAAGAATGGCGTTTCGAGGGCAGTGAGCCGCCGCTTCTGTTGGAGTTTGCCCGTAACGACGCCGGGGATGTGGCTGGGGGCGGTGGCTGTCGAGGAATCCTTTTTCCACGAATAACCGAGCGCTTCCTCACCGAGGGCGAAGCCGTCCACGGAATCGGTGAAATCGCTCATGAACGTGCTGCGGCGGAATTCGCCATCGGTGCCGATGGTGAAGCCGAGTTCGGCCTGCCGCGCGAGAACGTCGAGGATCGCCCGGTCTTCGAGCGCGCGCAGATTGGGAGCATTCGCGGCGCGTGCGGCGAGAAGAGCAGGCGGGCGGAGAAAACTGCCGACGTGGTCGGCGCGATAGGCATGTTTCATATGGAGAGCAGTTTCTTCGTGTATTGGATGGAGACTTCGAGATCTTCACGCTGTATGGCAAGGCGTTGAGCCTGCACTTCGGGGCTCACGGGCCCGCGTCCGCGTCCGCCGCCGCGTCCCTGGCCCGGGGCGGGCGCCTGCGAGCCGGCGGGTGGAACGCCCTTCAGGGCGAGATCGAGGAATTGTTGATACTCCCAGGCGGGCGTGGTCTTGTAGGGCTCCCAGAATTTTGCGTCGTGAATTGCAAACATGCGCGGATTCGGCTGCACAATCACTTCAGCGGAAAGCGCGCGGCCGGGACAGAGCTCAATATACCGGCGGATGTAGCCGTCGATATCGATATTGCCCTCGCCCGTGCGGCACCAGCGCACCGCAACGCCGGCCGGCGTCATCCAGACGTACGTATCGCGCACGTGGCTCGTGAGCACGTAAGGATGGAGCGTTTCCAGCGTAAGGTGAGGGCTTTCGAGAGTCCACATGGGATTGCCGGAATCGATACAGACTCCAACGAAATCGCGCCCGGCGCCTTCGACGAGGGTTTTCAGCTCTCGTGCCTGCATATCGCCGGCGTGATTTTCGATGGCAATTTTTACGTTCGCGTCCGCCGCCTGGCTGCGGATGTTTTTCAGAACCTTGATGGTGTTTTCAATGTGCCCTTCGAGCGGTATTTTGCCGGATCGCTCGGCTGAACTGCCCAGCACGCAGCGGACGATCGGCGAGCCGATGATCGTGGCGGCTTTGATCATCCGGCCGAGTTGTTCTTCGGCGGTTCCCTGCGAGGCTTCGAACATCGTCGAAGTGGGGCAGATCGACTTCATTCCGATTTCGAGATCGATGTTCAGATTCTTCGCGTAGTCGCGGACTTTCGTCAGGTTGTCCGGATCGAGATTTCCGAGGAAGCGGATTTCGCTGAAGTGAACCACCTTCACGCCGAGCTTCGAACAAAAATCGAGTGACTGGAAGGGCGTCCAGTTCTGGGATTGCAGACTGTAAATATCGACGCCGATCCGCACGGGGGGCTTCGCCGCGGCTGTCTGCGCAGCGGCCTGGCGGGCAAGAGCCGAGGCGGCGGCTCCCGCGAGCGTGGCGGAGAGAAAATTTCGTCGTTGCAACATTTTGCCTCCATAACAGCGTACCTGACTCAGGCGAGATGAAAGACTTCTTCGATCCTTTCGAGAGCTTCGTCGGCGCGGCCGCTTTCGTGAACGAAGAACCGTTTCATTTCGCGCTGCCAGCGTTCGTTGACATCGGTCTCCGCCATGCGCCGGCGCGATTCCTCGAAATTCGCGGTTTCCAGATAGCCGATGAGCAGGCCATCCGGGCGCAGGAAGAGCGAATAGTTTTGCCAGCCGGTGGCGGAAAGCGCGGCCAGCATTTCGGGCCAGACCTCGCGGTGCCGCCGTTTATATTCGTCGAGCATGTCGGGCCGCACGCGGAGAAGAAAGCAGACTCGTTCCATGTTTATTCCATCGGTAGACCAGTATAGTTTTCCGCCAGGCTTGTCATGGCGGCGGTCGAACTGGTGACGTAATCCAGCTCGGCGAGTTGCCGGCGATTTTCGAACGGAGCCGCCGCGGGGGAAAGATGGAGAAGGGAAGTCATCCAGTTGGAGAATCGCTGCGCTTTCCAGACGCGGCGGAGGCATTTCGCGGAATATTCCTGCAGAGCGCGTTCGCTGCGCTCGCGGTAGAAGCCGGCGAGTGCGATGGACAGATAGCGGACGTCCGCCACCGCGAGATTGAGCCCCTTCGCGCCGGTGGGCGGAACGATATGGGCTGCGTCGCCCGCGAGAAAAAGACGTCCGTGGCGCATCGGTTCGGCGACGAAGCTGCGCATGCCCGTGACGCCCTTCTGGAAGATTTCGCCCTGATTCGGTTTCCAGCCGTCCGACGTGGAAAGCCGCGCGTCGAGTTCGCTCCAGATGCGTTCGTCCGGCCAGTTGCGAATATCCTCATCCGGTGCGCACTGCAGATAGAGGCGGGTGACTTTCGATGAGCGCATACTGAACAGCGCGAAGCCGCGTTCGTGACGGCTGTAGACGAGCTCATCGCAGGAAGGCGCGGCGTGCGCAAGAATGCCGAGCCAGCCAAAAGGGTATTCGCATTCGAAGATGGAAAGCGCATGGGCCGGGATCGCGGGGCGGCAGATGCCGTGGAAACCATCGCATCCGGCAATGAAGTCGCAGCGGACAGCATGGGCTCCACCGGCGTGCTTGAATGTGATTCGCGGTGAAGCGGAGTCGAAATCGTGGATGGCAACGTCCGCGGCTTCGAAGAAGAGCGGTTGACCTGTGGCCTGGCGGGCGTGGATCAGATCCGTGACCACTTCGTTCTGTCCGTAGACGGCGATGGCGCGTCCGGTGAGCGAGGCAAAGTCGATGCGATGCCGCACGCCGCCGAAGGCAAGATAGATGCCTTCATGCCGCATGCCTTCTTTCGCGAGACGGCAGCCGACACCAGCTTCGTGAAGGAGATCGACCGTGCCCTGTTCCAGCACGCCGGCGCGAACGCGTTCGATCACGTGTCGCTGCGAGCGGTTTTCGATGACGACCGATTCGATGCCTTCCAGATGGAGCAGATGCGCCAGCAGGAGCCCTGCCGGACCCGCACCGACAATCCCGACCTGCGTGCGGATATCAGACACGCTCAATGACCATCGCGATTCCCTGGCCGACCCCGATGCACATCGTGCAGAGCGCATAGCGGCCCTTCGTGCGCTGCAGTTGACAGATGGCGGTGGTGAGAAGGCGCGCGCCGCTGGCTCCGAGCGGATGGCCGAGGGCAATTGCGCCTCCCTGCGGATTGACGCGCGGGTCGTCATCGGCGATTCTCAACTGCCTGAGCACCGCGAGCCCCTGCGCCGCGAAAGCCTCATTCAGCTCGATGATGTCGATCTGGTCCAGCGTGAGCCCCGCTTTCGCGAGCGCCCGGCCGGTAGCGGGAACGGGACCCATTCCCATCACGCGCGGCGCAACGCCCGATGCGGCGGACGCCACAAAGCGCGCTTTCGGCTGGAGCCCATGTTCCCGGGCCGCGGATTCGGAGGCCAGCAGCAGGGCGCACGCGCCGTCGTTAATCCCGGACGCATTGCCGGCAGTCACGGTGCCAGTGGGCCGCACCACGGGCTTGAGTTTCGCAAGAGCCTCCAGGGTAGTTTGCGGACGGGGATGCTCATCGGCAGTCAGGCTTCCGGCGGCGATCATTTCTTCCGCGATGCGTCCCTCGGTGATTGCGCGGGCTGCGTTCTGCTGGCTGCGGAGCGCGAAAGCGTCCTGATCCTCGCGGGAGATGCCGAACTCGGCGGCGACGTTCTCGGCCGTTTCGGGCATGGTGTCTGTTCCGTACATCTGCTTCATCAGCGGATTGATGAAGCGCCATCCCATGGTGGTGTCTTCGAGCTTCTGGTTGCGGGCGAACGGCGCATCGGCCTTGCCCAGGACGAACGGCGCGCGCGACATGGATTCCACGCCGCCGGCGATGGCGACCGAAATCTCACCCGATGCGATCGACCGTGCCGCCAGCGACGCGGCGTCCAGGCTCGATCCGCAGAGACGATTCACGGTAGTGGCGGGGATGCTCTCATCGAGACCCGCCAGCAGCGCGGCCATGCGGGCGACGTTCCGGTTGTCTTCACCCGACTGATTGGCGCAGCCGTAGAAGACATCATCGAGCCGCAGCCAGCCGGCGCGAGCATTGCGTTCGATCAACGCGCGGATGGGAATGGCGGCAAGATCGTCTGTGCGGATCGCGGAAAGCCCGCCGCCGTAACGTCCAAAAGGCGTGCGGACGGCATCGCAGAAGTAGACCGGCTGCATTGTCTAACTATCTTAGCGATGCCGATTATCGTTCAGGTGTGCGATTATCGCCCTCTTCCGCTTTACGGCAGCATCTGGCCGAGCCGGTGCGCGTAGGCGCGGAGTTCAGGAAGAATGCGGCCCGTCAGATCCGTGCGGGAGAGGCGCGCGGCATGCACTCCGGTATTCATGGCGGCTACCGTTCGCCCGGATTCCGAGCGTATCGGCACCGCGATGGACCGCAATCCAATTTCGAGTTCTTCATCGACCAGCGCGTAGCCCTGATCGCGAACGCTGTCGATCGCCTTCAGCAAGCCGGATTGCGTTGTGAGGGTCTTCGGCGTCATCCGTTTGAATGACGCATTCTTCACGAAAGCGCGCAGATCGGCCGGCGCCAGCGCGGAGAGCAGAACGCGTCCCATGGACGTGCAATATGCCGGCAGACGGCTGCCGACGGACAGATCGACCGCCATTACGCGGTTGGAAGCCGAACGGGCCACGTAGACGATCTGATCGCCGTCCAGAACACTTACTGAACAGGATTCGTGAATGCGCGCGCTCAGCTGCTCGAGCACCGGAATGGCGAGCGAAGGCAGTGAAGTCGAAGAGAGGTAGGAGAATCCGAGACGCAGAATGCGCGTGGTCAGGCGGTGGAGCCCGCCGTCATGTTCGGCGTAGCCCAGTTGTTCGAGCGTAATGAGCAGACGCCGAACCGCGGCGCGGGAGAGCCCGGTGGCGGCGGCGAGTTGAGAGACGGTTCGGCCCCGGGGGCTGTCGTTGAACGCCTCGATGACCTGGAGGCCCCTTGCCAGCGACAGAACGTAATCGGGATCGCCAGTCTTTGCCACGTGAACCCTTATCTTACAATTGGCGAATAACGCGCAGTCGGACGTTAATCGCACAATGGCCGCCTTCCTGAATCTCGCCGAAGCTGTCGCAATGAATGTGCGGGATGGCGACTCTGTGGCGCTCGAAGGCTTCACCCACCTGATCCCGTTCGCCGCGGGTCACGAAATTATCCGGCAGCGGCGGCGCGGGCTGACGCTGATCCGCATGACGCCGGATCTGCTCTACGATCAGATGATCGGCGCCGGCTGCGCTTCAAAGTTAATTTTTTCCTGGGGCGGGAATCCGGGTGTCGGCTCGCTGCACCGTTTTCGCGATGCGGTGGAGCGCGGCTGGCCGTGTCCGCTCGAAATCGAAGAGCACAGCCACGCCGCGATGGCGAATGCCTGGGCCGCCGGCGCATCCGGACTGCCGTTCGCGGCGTTCCGCGGATATATCGGAGTGGATCTGCCGAGTGTGAACCCAAATATCCGTTTCGTCGATTGCCCGTTCACCGGCGAGAGGCTTGCGGCGGTGCCGGCGCTGCGCCCGGACGTCGGGATTGTTCATGCGCAGAAAGCGGACCGCGCGGGGAACGTTCTGATTGAAGGCATCACGGGGGTACAGAAGGAAGTGGTGCTGGCTTCGAAGCGGTCGATCGTGACGGTGGAAGAGATCGTGGAGGACTTGGGCGCGCGCAGCCCCAATGCGACGATTCTGCCTTCCTGGACGATCACGGCAGTTGCGCTTGCGCCTGGGGGCGCGCGGCCTTCCTATGCCCACGGCTATTACTCCCGCGACAATTCCTTTTATGTGAAGTGGGATGAGATCTCGCGTGACCGCGAGACGTTCGCGGCGTGGATTCGGGAGAACATCGGTTGAGCCAGCCTTACACTGCCGCCGAAATGATGACCGTCGCCGCTGCGCGCGCCCTCAGCAACCGGGATATCTGCTTTGTCGGGATTGGCCTCCCGTCTGCCGCGTGCAATCTGGCGCGCATGACGCATGCCCCGGGCCTGACGCTGATCTACGAATCCGGCACAATCGAAACGAAACCCAGGGTTTTGCCGCTTTCGATCGGCGATGGCGAATTGTGCGAGACGGCGCTGACCACGGTTTCGGTTCCCGAGATGTTCCGTTACTGGCTGCAGGGCGGACGGATCACGGTCGGCTTCCTCGGTGGCGCGCAGGTAGACCGCTTTGGAAACCTGAACAGCACGGCGATCGGAAAGTACGGCAGTCCAAAGGTGCGGCTCCCCGGTGCTGGCGGCGCCACTGAGATCGCGACGAGTTGCGGACGGATCTTCATCGTGATGCGCCAGAGCCCGCGCACATTCGTGAAGCAGCTCGATTTCATGACGACCCTGGGACACGGCCCCACGGGCCGTGAGCGCCGCGAACTGGGGGTCGAAACGGAAGGCCCCGCGCTGCTCGTCACGGATCTGTGTATCATGAAGCCCGAAGAGGAAACGAAGGAGATGTTGGTCGTGAGTCTGCATCCTGGAGTGACGATGGAGGCGGTTCGGGCGGCAACGGGATGGGAACTGCGCGCGGCAGGTGAGGTCAACGAAACACCTCCGCCAGCCGCGGCGGAACTGGAAGCGCTGCGGGAGCTTAACCGGAAAACGGCGGAAACGCACGGAAGGCAGGTGGCGGAATGAGCCGGATTTATCCACGAATGCAGCCGGACCATCAGGCGCGGCTCGATTATCCGCCGTATCGCTCCACGGTGCTGCGCGCCCCGAAGAAACCGCTGATCCAGCTTCCCCACACGCTCTCCGAACTCACCGGACCGGTTTACGGCCACAATCCCATCGGCGAGACCGATAGCGATCTTACGCGGCAGTGCGCGGGTGAGCCGCTTGGCGAACGAATCATTGTTTCGGGCAAAGTGCTCGATGAAGACGGCCGGCCGATTCCCAACACACTGATCGAAGTCTGGCAGGCGAACGCGGCGGGCCGTTACCATCATGAACGCGACGCACATCCTGCGCCGCTCGACCCGAACTTCATCGGCGCCGGCAGAACAGTGACGGATGAAGAGGGGAATTATCGCATTGTGACGATCAAGCCGGGCGCGTATCCCTGGCGGAATCACACGAATGCCTGGCGTCCGGCGCACATTCATTTTTCGCTGTTTGGGCCGGCCTTCGTAACACGGTTGGTGACGCAGATGTATTTCCCGAACGATCCGCTGATGGCGCGCGATCCGATCAGCCAGGCAATCGGCGACCCCAGCGTGGTGCAGCGTCTGGTGTCGAGCTTTGATCTGGATTTGACGGAGCCCGAGTGGGCGCTTGGCTATCGCTTCAATTTTGTGCTGCGCGGCCGCAATGCCACGCCTTTTGAGGGACGCGAATGAGCCGGCTTCCGGCGCTGCCGTCGCAAACGGTGGGCCCGTTTTTTCACTTTGCTCTGACGGCGAATGCCGCGCTCGGAAAAATGGCTGGCGTGGATGCGAAAGGCGAACGGATCCGGCTGCAGCTTCGCATGCTCGATGGCGAAGGCGCTCCGGTGCCGGATGGGATATTCGAACTCTGGCAGGCGGATGGGAATGGCGTGTACCGCCATCCGGGCGATGCGCGGGTCTCCGAATGCGACACGGGATTCCACGGATTTGGCCGCATGCAGACCGATGCCGCGGGCATCGCGCTGTTCGAAACGGTTCATCCCGGCGGCGTGCCGGACGACCGTGGCGGCCTGCAGTCGCCGCATATCAACGTGATTGTGTTC
>DASZVV010000343.1:0-24153 GCA_035546955.1 Bryobacteraceae bacterium | reverse complement strand
AGAGAGGGCACGATGAAGATCTTCAGCCAGGTAAAAAGGGGGGGAATCCGATTGCCGTAGATAACAAGATTCGCGGGATTCGAGATTGGCAGGACGAAGCTGGCTGCGTTCGCGATGAACGCGCAGCTGAAGAGATAGGGGAGCGCTTCGGCGCGGGCTTTGCGGACGGCAGCGTATACGGCCGGCGTTAACACTACTGCGGTTGCATCATTCGAAAGGAAGACCGTCACGAGCACACCAACCGCATAAACGAGCAGGAACAGTCTGGCGGCGGAGCCACGCGCTGACTGGACGGCGTGACTGGCGAGCCAGTCAAACACTCCTTCGCGCCGAGCCAATTCGGCAAGGAGCATCATACCGGCGAGAAACAGGTAGACGTCCGTGCCGCGGGCGATGGCGGCGCCGGCAGCGCCGGGAGAGACCAGACGGCAGATTACGAGCAGGGCCGCTCCCAGACAAGCCCAGACAGCTTCCGGCCAGTCGCGGGGACGGAACAGAATTCCGGCGATCGCAGCGGCGGCGATCGCCCACACGAGTACGCTGTTCAAATTCCGGCTCCGTGCAGAAGTGATCCTTTCAAGTCGTCCCGGGAGAGAGAATCGGCATTCGCGGCAACTGATTTGGCTCGCGCATTTCTTTTACCAGCAGGAGAAACACGGCGGCACCGGCTGAAGCCAGGAGCGCGAAGATGCAGAAAGTCGTCCTAAAGCCAAGGTACTGTACGAGGAGGCCCGAGATGAGCGGCCCGGCCACGCCGCCGACGCCGACGGCCGTGGCGAACAGGCCGTTCAGCGTGTTGAAGTAGCCTTTACCGCGGGTCAGGTCGGCGGCGATGGCGACAATCGCGACGCCGTAAATGCCGGCGCCGATGCCGTCAAGGCACTGGAGCAGGACCAGAAGTTTCGCACTACTCACAAGGGTGTAAGAAAAGATGCGGAACGGCAGAACGATGAATGCGATTGCGAGGACTGGCTTGCGGCCCCAGCGATCGCAGAGGCGGCCGGTGACGAGCGCAACCGGCACCATGACGATCTGGGCGGTCAGCACGGTGGCGGTCATGAGGTTGTCAGAGCCACCCAGTTTCTTCACGTAAAGCGCGACGACTGGCAGAATGGGCGCATTCGCGAGGTGAAAAGCGAAGACGGAGAGCAGAACGAACAGAACGCTGCGATCACGAAAAAGGTCCGCCACCGGGATTCGCTTTTTTTGATCGGGAATGAGACCGGTGGCGACTTTTTCATCGAGGTCCCGCGCGCGGATGAAGGCCATGGCGGCTGCCGCGAATAGGGCGCTGACGCCCACAGCGTAGAACACCGAATTCAAACCGAGCGTGGATACGAGCACCATGGCAAGGAGCGCAGCGACGATATTTCCGGCGTGGTTCCAACTCTGGTTCTGGCCCATGGTGCGGTTCAGCATCTGGTGGCCCGCCAGACCGAGAGCCAGAGCGCCGAGCAGCGGGCCGAAGAACGTCTGGACCGCACCCGAGGCGAACAGGAGCGAATCAACGGCGATGGTAGTTCGCGGGACGACCGGCAGCGCAGCGAAGCAGATGCCGGTAAGGATTGAGGAGACGGCGAACAGCAGACGGCGGCGCGAAACCTCGTCGGTAACCCAGCCGGCCAGCCCCTGGAAGAGAACGCCGCCGAGACCAGCTATCGCCGTGGCAATGCCAAGCTCGTCGTAGCGCCAGCCCGAGTTCCGCAGGAAGACATTGAGCACGGGGAGAATGACTCCGACCATTTCTGCCTGGAAGAAGTTGGCTGCATTCAGTCCGAAAAGGCTCGAACCACCAGGGGTTTTCATGATTCCTCAGTTGTCCGTGGGCTGCCTGTCGATGTGGTCGATGACAAGGACGGGCATGAGACGCTTGTGCACTTCGAGCTTAAGTCCGAGATCTTTCTCAATGGCGGCGAAAAGGGTGACACGGCTGACGAGATCATCCATTGGCGCGTCTGCCGCCCGTGCGGCGCTTGCGGCAATCGCCGGCGGGGGGCCGCCATCCGGTGGCGGCGCCGGGTGAAACGTCAGCGTGAAGTCCCACTTGCCCTCTATACCGGTTCCATTTTGTACGGGGTAACGAATGTAAGAACGAGCCAGGCTCTGCAGACGCGCTGCAAATTCCGCCATGGAAATGTTCTGACAGATAATGGATTCCGGCGGTGGACCGGTCTCTGACTTTTCGGATGGCAGCGAACGCTCCACCCTGCATCCCGATCGGCCGGGGGCTTCCGCTTTCTTCAGCTTCGGTTTGGCAGCGACGAGTGTGTAGACATCGACAAGACGCTGTTCATGATGCGTGGTCATTCGAAAGCGGTCCACCAGCAAGGAGCGCAGCATCGTTCTGAGATCTTCGCTGAAAAGTTGCCTGCCCTGTGCGGCCGGCGCTTCCGCCGTAAGGTCAAAGCGCGCATCATCCAGCCATTTGGGAGCACCCGGGATCGCCGCATGCGGGTCAGGATCGAGGTCCCAGGCTTGTGCGATCAGGTCGCGGAGGGGCACACCTTTCCAATACACGCGCCCGCCCGGCAGAATCCGGCGAAGGTCCGGAGGTGTGGGCCGCGTGTCTGACGGGCTGGGCCGGATCGCCGCGACATCAAATGCCAGGCGCGGGGCCGGACGTTTCGGCGGCTCAGCTAATGGCGCCGCCGAAACGCTGTCTATCACCAGAACGGGTAGCGAGATCGCCCGCGACTGGAAGTGCAAACCCAGTTGCTTTTCGATGGCATCCGGAAGCGAGATGCCGCCGCGGCCTTCGGCAAGCGGGCCCTTCGGCGACCAGCTGAGATCGAAGTCCCATGCTGCCTTGAGCCCGGTGTCATCGACGACCGGATACTCCACGTATTCCGGGGCCAGTTCGCGCAGTTCCGACGCAAATGCCTGCATCGTCACATTACGGCAGGCAGCCGTGAGGGACGGGATGCCATTGGATCCGGACCCGCCGGATCTCCGGACCTGACACCCGGCAGCGTCCGAGTCTTCTGCTTCCTTCAGTTTCGGCTTGCTCTGTCCGACGCCCAGAACCCAGGCGGGCATGGATCTTGTATCGTTGTGCATCACCAATTTGAAACGCTCCGTCAGCAGCCTCTGGAGCATCAGCAGAACCGCCGGGCGCGAGACAGCGTGCGGCGCCTGCGCGATGACGTCGAAGCGGTCCCGATCAAGCCAGGACGGCCCGCCCATGACCCGTTCCGGATCGACACGCCAGGCGGTTGCGATGAGATCCAAAAGGGTTGCCTGATGCAGTTCGTAGCGCCCGGCGCCGAGTAAGCCGCCCTGCATAGTCGGGTTCCAGAGATGCGCGCTCGGCCGGATTTCCGCAGTCTGAAATTCGGGCTGTGCATTCTGACCGGCAGCCCGGAAGAACAACAACCAAACCCCGGCGATACATGCAGCCAGCCTTTTCATAGCGCGCCCGGAGAACAGGTGGCACCGCAACCTCCAGGCGGAGGGCCTTTGTTCCCGTCGCCTGTTGGAAGGCGGAGTGAGCGCAAACCGAACGGGAGTGTTCTCTAAGCGAACGCCCGGCGAAGAAATTCATCCTGTGATGCAAAGGACGACAATTGGAGTGTTGAGTGCTGTCCGCTCACTGTGGAGAAGCAGGACAGCAGGGAATCGGGGAAGGAGGGTCACGGATGATAAGCCACCTTCTTAACAGACGCCTTCAACTGCAATTAATGTTTGTTGTGGTCGCGGCAGTTCTCATCGCGATCCTCAGCGTCGTTTTGATTTCAGACGCGGTCCGGAGCGCACAGGGAGTCGTACTCCGTGATGCGGGTAACACTTTAGCAGCAGCGGTCTCGGAGCTAAAGCGGCAATCTCAGGATCGGGTTGGCCTGAACTCCGACTGGAAGTCTCTTTCTGCCGCGGCTCAGAACAGCTCGCTGCATCGGATATCGCAAACCGTTCTCCGCCTCTACCCAGGAGTGGAAGGAGGTTACTTCGATGGCGGGCGCTTCCTTGGATATTCGTATCCCACTCACGATACGGGTGGCGATAAGACGGATGTACCGACAGCCGAACGCGGCGATATCCTCGATACGATTTTGAAAAGTCAATCCGCGGGGGGCGCGATGCGGGTGCTGCGCGGACGGCATGATCTGGTTGTGATTGAGGCGAAGGCCGGGGATCTGAGCGGCCTGACCACCTGGGCAATGAAGCGCCTTGCCGGAGAAAGCGATCCGGGTGCTCACCGGCGCGAACTTTTGTTATCGGCTCTCGTCATCGCGGCCCTGATCAGCATTGCCGGTTCGCTCGCGGCCGTGATCAATCTGCGCCGCGGAGTACTGCAGATTCAGGCGGGCCTGGCCGCGCTCGAAACGGACTTCGGTTACCGGCTGGCGGAACGCGCCGATGAAATCGGGGAGATCGGCCATTCGATCAATCGGATGGCAGAAGCGCGGCAGAGACTGGAGGGCGAACTCAGACGAGAAGATCGCCTGCGAACGGTCGGCAGGCTCACCGCCAGCATTGCGCACGAAATACGAAATCCGCTGAACAGCATTCGCCTGACCATCCAGTTCCTGGAACGGCGCGTCCGCACCAATCAGGTGAGGGCAGAAGATCTGCGGCCTGTGATTGAAGAAGTAGACCGCCTGAGCGGCCTGACCAGTATGCTGACCTTTCAACAGAGCCGCGAACCCGTGCTCGGGAATCACCCGGTTGCGTCTGTGCTGGACAAATGCGTCAAGCTTATCCAGCCGCAGGCCGATGCGCGGAGTATCACGCTGCGAACGAATTATGGACCGGCGGGCATCCGTGCGCGATTCGACCCGGAACAGCTTATCCAGATAGTTACCAACCTCTTTCTGAACGCGGTGGAGGCTATTGGTAACGGAGGAACAATCGAGTCTCGCGTGGAGCCCCGCGGAGAAACCGTCAGAATTCTGCTGCACGACAGCGGGCCGGGGTTAACGAAAGAGCAGGCCGATCATTTGTTCGAAGCGTTCTACACCAGCAAGCCGGAAGGCACTGGTCTGGGACTCGCGGTGTCCTGGGAACTGGCAAAGCGAATGGGCGCTTCGCTTCATTATGAGAACGGCCGGCCAGGGGCAACCTTTGTAATCGAACTTCCGGTGGGCGAGGTTGGCGCGGGCTTGAGAGGATCCGAGGACTATGCGAAGCACCACGATACTCATCGCTGAAGATGAGCGGACGGCCAGGACGTCTTTGAGCAGCCTGTTCGAGACGGCCGGATTTCGCGTGCTCACCGCGGAGAACGGGACCGATGCGTTGTCGTTGCTCTTGTCGGAGGAACCCGAGGCCGCGGTGCTGGATATTCGTATGCCCGGCCTGGACGGCCTGACAGTTCTGCGGCGTGCGAGGGAAGGAGGGTCCGATTGCGCGCTGATCATCATGACCGCGTTCGGAGACAGTGAGAAGACAATCGAGGCGATGAAGCTGGGGGCTTTCGATTACGTTTCCAAACCGCTCGACTTCGATATTCTGCTCACACAGATTCGCCGCGCGATTGAGCAGAGAACGCTGGCGCGGAAACTGAAGCCTGCACTGAACGAAAATCATCATCCGATGGTCGCGAAGGCGATGGCGGGCAACAGTCCCGCGATGCAGCATGTCTACAAACTGATCGGGCAGGTCGCGGCATCCAGCGCGACGGTACTGGTTCGCGGCGAGTCCGGCACGGGCAAGGAACTGGTGGTCAATGCCCTGCACCACAACAGCTCCCGGTCAAAGGGACCGCTGATCAAAGTGAACTGCGCCTCGATTCCCGAGACCCTTCTGGAATCCGAACTCTTCGGACATGAGAAGGGGGCCTTCACGAATGCTCTCTACCGCCGCGTGGGAAGATTCGAAGAGGCGAACAGCGGCACGCTCTTCCTGGATGAAATTGGCGAGTTAGCACCGGCGCTGCAATCCAAACTTCTGCGTGCGCTGCAGGAGCGGGTGATCGAAAGATTGGGAAGCAACATGCCGATCGCGGTCGATATCCGGCTGGTTGCGGCAACGTCACGCGATCTGGAAGCGTTGGTCAGCAGCGGAACATTCCGGGAAGATCTTTATTATCGTCTGAACGTAGTCACCATTGCGCTGCCGCCGCTGCGGGAGAGACGGCAGGATATTCCCGTTCTGGTCCAGCATTTCATGGATCGGGCCGCCCGGTCCGTCTCGATCTCGCCGTTCGCACTGGGGCTGCTCTGTGATTACCACTGGCCGGGCAATGTAAGGGAACTCGAAAACGTGATCGAACGCGCGCTGGTACTGGCAAGGACCGGAGTGATCACGGAGAGCGAGCTTCAATTGAAAGCGCGGCCGGAAAACGGGGAGAGGAGATGGACCGAGCTCGTTCCTTTGGAGGAGGGGCTCAAAGCGAATGTCGCATCACTCGAAAAGGCGCTGGTCGAAAGAGCTCTCCGCCAGGCGGATGGAAATAAATCCCGCGCGGCGGAGATCCTCGGGATTCACCGGAGGCTGCTTTATGAAAAGATCCGCGAATACAGCCTGCCGGAGTAAGCTCTTTCAGAAACTCGGGATCGCGTATGTGCAGGAACAATGGGCCAATCTTTCGATTGTCCGGAAGATCGAAGAGAGCAGAATGGGCTGCGCATCGATTGGGTGGTACGTTCATAAAAATGATGCGATAATCGCTTGTTCACCCCGAGCACATGTTTGGACTGGATCGAGTGTGGGAGCCTCAGAACCGTACACGTGTCCTTATCGTCAGCGCGGTATGCATGGCCATTATCGCGATTGCCGACTGGTGGACAATGCCGTTCGTCTCTCTCGGCTTCCTTTACCTTTTCCCGATCATGCTGGTGGCCGGTTTCCTTCCGCGCTGGGCGATCGCGATCCTCGGATTTGTATGCGCGAGCCTCGCGGAGATATTCAGTTCGCTGGAACGGTCATTCACGCGGCTATCGCTTGAGACACTGGCGCTCGCGGGGTGCGGTCTTTTTGTCGCTGAGCTGATCCGGAACCGCCGGATGAGCGCGGTGGCGCAGGAGCGGCTTCGCGCGCTGGTCGAAACCAGTGCCGCGGCGATTGTCACAGTCGACGAACGAGGAATTATCGAGCTTGCCAACGGCGCAGCGAGCGAACTGATGGCTCCACGTAATGGACAACTGATCGGAAGCCCCATCGCAGCATTCCTTCCGGATCTGCACCACGCTCTGCGATGGGAGGAAGCGCCTCAGTTCCGGGCGTCGATGCAATGCAAGGGCCACAAGGACAGCGGCGAGATGTTCACAGCCGAGGTCTGGTTTTCCACGTATAAAGAAGGTGTGAATCCCAAGCTCGCCGCGATTATCGGGGATATCAGCGAGGAAACCCGCAGCTACACCGGCCCTGGCGCCGAGGACACACACGAGCATCCACCGCTCACCAGCCGGGAACTGGAGGTGCTTCGGCTTCTGGTACAAGGCCTGGCAAATAAAGAAATCGCGGCACGTATGGAAATCTCCGAAAGCGCTGTGAAGAACACGCTTCAGCAGCTATTCACCAAGACCAATGTACGCAGCAGAAGCCAGCTTGTGCGCATTGCTCTCGAGCAGTTCCGTAATTCTCTCTGAGCAAAAGTTTCGAAGGGCAATCAAACGGCCGGCGGCGCGCGGCGGAAGATTTCCGGCGACCGCCGCGGCTGGCCGGAAGATTTGTAGCCCCTGACGAGGAAAAGCGTTAGTTTCGGGTCAGCGGCCTCATCGCCGGCTATTTCGTGCGGACGATCGCGTCCGCGAGGCCCGCGGCGCCACGTCAAAATGATTCGCAAGCTCGTCGATTTTGCTCTCAACAACCGTCTCCTCGTTCTTGCCGGAGCTCTGCTGCTGCTCGGATGGGGAGCTGTTTCATTTCATCAGCTTCCCGTTGAAGCTTATCCGGACGTGGCGAATAACTATGTCGAAATCATTACCCAGTGGCCGGGGATTTCCGCTGAGCAAATGGAGCAGCAGGTCACGATCCCTCTGGAGACCGGTCTTAACGGAATTCCAGGGATCGCGCATCTGCGTTCGTTTTCGATTTTCGGATTGTCGGACCTCAAGCTAATCTTCGACGACGAGACGTCCAACTTCGAAAACCGGGAACGGGTACTCGAGCGGCTCACGCAGATCACGCTGCCTCCGGGAGCAACACCGCAGATGGGAACCGACTGGAGTCCGGTCGGTCAGATTTACTTCTATACGCTTGAGAACACCAATCCGTTCATCGATGTGATGGACCTGAAATCCATCGAAGACTGGATTGTGGAGAAAAATCTGAAGTCTGTTCCCAACATTGTGGATGTGGCATCGTTTGGAGGGCCGACGCGGGAATATCAGGTGCGGGTCGATCCTCAGCGTCTGATCTCGTACGGCCTGAGTCTTTCTCAGGTGGAACAGCAACTCACCGCCAACAATACGAATGCCGGCGGCAGTTTTCTCCAGGCTGGCATGCAGCAGATCAATGTGCGGGAAATCGGGCTCGTAAACAGCGTTCCCGATATTGCAAATACGGTGCTCCAGGCAAAGAACGGGACACCGCTCCACGTAAGCGATATCGCCCGGGTCGAGCAGGGCCCCAAGATCCGCCTGGGGCAATTCGCCCGCGCCATCCGCCGCCAGGACGGGAAGATCATCGACGATGACGATGTGGTGTCGGCCTGGGTTCCACTGCGAAAAGGCGCGGACGCGGAACCAACGCTGGCGCTGCTCCACGAAAAGGTGAAGGAACTGAACGATCATGTGCTGCCGGCGGGCGTCAAGATCGTGCCATTCATCGATCGCAGCGACCTGCTGCATTTCACGACCGATACCGTGCTGCACAATCTGCTGGAGGGAATCGTGCTGGTTGTGCTCGTTCTGCTGCTGTTTCTCGGCAATGTGCGGGGCGCGCTCATTGTCGCCATGACGATTCCGTTTTCTCTGCTGTTCGCGGCCAGTTGCCTGAAGCTGAAAGGAATTCCCGCCAATCTGCTTTCGCTGGGCGCGCTGGATTTCGGGATGGTTGTCGACGGCGCGGTGGTCATGGTGGAGAACATTGTCCGGCACCTCAGCCGCCCCGAAACGGATCATCGTTCGGTGAAGCAGAAGATCTTCGATGCCGCCCATGAGGTGCAGCGGCCGGTGTTCTATGCGGTGGCGATCATCATCACAGCCTACCTGCCGATTTTCACACTACAGGCCGTTGAGGGACGCCTCTTCAAGCCGATGGCGTGGACAGTGGCGTTTGCGCTCCTGGGGGCCATTCTCTGTTCGATGACGATCGCACCGGCGTTGGCCAGCCTCGTGTTTCCGCGCGGCGCCCGCGAGTGGCACAACCCCATCATGACGTGGATAACGGCACGGTATCGTTCCGCGGTGAGATGGGCGATTCAGTTCCGCTATGTAACGGTGGCGATCGCGGCGGCGGGAATTGCCCTCGCCGGATATCTGGCATTCGGTCCGCTGATCGGTTCTGAATTTCTTCCCCATCTCGACGAAGGCACTCTTTGGGTGCGCGGCACGCTGGCGCCGAGTGCGGGGCTCGATGAAGGCCTGGCGGTTGCAAATCGCGCCCGAATCCTGCTGTGCTCATTTCCGGAATCGACGGAATGTACGAGCCAGGTGGGCCGGCCCGACGATGGAACGGACACCACCGGCTTCTTCAACACCGAGTATTTCGTGGGGTTGAAGCCGAAAGAACAATGGCGTCCGGTGTTCCGCCAGGACAAAGACGAGCTGATTGCCGCGATGAACCGCGAATTGCAGACGATTCCGGGCGTCATCTGGAATTTTTCCCAGCCGATCGCGGACAACATGGAAGAGGCAGTCAGCGGCGTCAAAGGTGAGCTCGCGACCAAGATTTATGGCGACGATCTGAAGACGCTGGAAGACAAAGCGGACGCCATTGTGGGGATCATGCGGCATGTCAAAGGCATTGAGGATCTTGGCGTCCTGCGAGTGCTCGGCCAGCCTAATCTCGATATCCGGGTTGACCGGCAGCGCGCGGACCGCTACCAGATCAACGTGGCGGACGTTCAGGATGCGGTGCAAACCGCAATCGGCGGCAACGCGCTCACGACCGTTCTGCAAGGGGAGGCGCGCTACGATCTGGTGCTCCGCTATCTGCCGCAATACCGCGACAGCAAAGAAGCGATCGAAAATATCCGGCTGCTCGCGCCTTCGGGAGAACGGGTTTCACTCGCACAGCTCTGCGATATTCAGGTGCGTGACGGAGCATCCGAGATTTACCGGGAAGGCAACGAGCGTTACATCGCGGTGAAATACAGCGTGCGTGGGAGAGATCTGGGCGGCGCGGTGGAAGAGGCGATCCGCAAGGTAAGCGCGCAGGTTCCGATGCCGCGCGGTTATCACATTGACTGGGAAGGCGAATATGAAAGCCAGAAGCGTGCTCAGGCGCGTCTGTTTGTCATTGTTCCGCTTACCGTACTGCTGATTTTTGTCATTCTCTACTCGATGTTCCAGTCCCTGAAGTGGTCGCTGCTGATCATGGTCAACGTTCTGCTGGCGCCGATCGGAGGTTTGATTGCTTTGGTTTTGACGCACACGAATTTCAGCGTGTCGTCAGGGGTCGGCTTCCTCGCGCTCTTCGGAGTGTGTGTGCAGACCGGCGTCATCATGCTGGAATACATCAATCAGCTCCGGGTACGCGGGCACACCATTGAGGATTCGGCCGTGGAAGGGGCGGTTCTGAGGCTTCGTCCCATCATGATGACCAGTCTGGTAGCGACGCTCGGGTTGCTGCCCGCAGCGCTGTCGCACGGTATCGGTTCGGATTCACAACGTCCGTTTGCAATCGTGATTGTGGGCGGTCTGATTGCAGCGCTCGTCATGAGCGTGTTCGTGCTGCCCACGCTTTACGTATGGATCGCCGGCGAGAAGGATTCGCTTCCGGAAAGTGAAGCCGGATTCGAAACTTAAGCGCGATCCCCCATTTGGCGACGGTTACATCAGGCGCACTACCAACTCCGGCATGAGGCGCTGGAGATTCTTGAGCGAGCGGGCGTGCCATGGATTTTTTTCGGACGCAATGAACTCGAGGCGCGCGTCGTCGCGATCGCGGGCGGCGATGACGAAGCGGGAAAACATGGTGATACCCGAGCTGTTCAGGAACTCGAGATCGCGCAGATCGAGAACGATGGGCCTTTGCGTATCTTCGAGGAGTCCCATGAGCAGCTCAAGAATCGGCGTGTAGTCCGCCGCGCCGGAAAGCCGGAGGGCGCCTTTGAAGCATACCCGCGGCGCGTCTTCCTGCCGCTGGATTTCGAACGATTCGTCTTTGATGATCTTCATGCCGCTGCTCCGGAGAGATCTTTCAATGAGAGCACTGCACGGGTCGTTACCGTCATGATATCCGGGTGCCCCGAGTCTGAATCGAATTCCCATCCAAGACGCGCGCTGTAGTCGTTGAGGATGGTAAGAAGGCCGAGGCAAGACTTCTGGGCAGTGGCTTCTCCGGAATTGCTCTCGAGCTGGCGCACGAGCAATTCCCCCACGTCCTCTTTCAAAATTCGCTCCACAAATTCCTTATACTGGCGCGCCTGCTCCGGATTCACGCCGTTGGAGGCCCGGACGGCGATCTGATCCTTTGTTAATTCCAGATGAATTCCGATGGGAACATCGACGCCGCGCTCATGATACTTCATCGCATTCTCCAGCAGCTCATTGGCGATGTAGGTCACGGCGTGGCGTATTCTCTGCTGGGCGGCGGCATTCATCGACTCGCTCGCAGTGGGCAGGAAGGTTGTCACATAATCGCCCAGGAAATCCGCGGAGAGGCCGTTGTTGCGCCAGCGGGACTGGAGCGGCGCGCTCAGGGGAGAAAAGGCGAGATCCAGGTACTCGCCGCGCTCCTCCTCCGCCGAATTCCGGGGGTGGCCGAGAGTTTCAATTGCCATGGCAGGTTTCAGGAATCTCCTTTAATATTCGGCTCTATTTCTTCCGCGGCGTTTGGCCAGGTAAAGATTCCGGTCCGCGTCATCGACGAAAGCGCGAAGATCGCGCTCACGCGCGCTCACCGGAACCCTGCACACCACTCCGATACTTACCGTAACGCAAGCACTGACAGAGGATTTCTCGTGCCGCACGTTCGCGGCCGCGACGGCCCCGAGTATCGACTCCGCCTTGTTCATCGCTCGCTCGCGCCCTGCGCCCGGAAGAATCACCGCGAATTCCTCGCCGCCGTAGCGGGCCACGAGCGAGCCGTCCGCACAACAGCGTTCGATCGAGTGAGCCACTACGCGAAGGCACTCGTCGCCGACCTGATGCCCGTAGAAGTCGTTGTATGCCTTAAAATGATCGACGTCACAGAGCAGCAGGGCGATGGGTTCGGAGAGCGAAGCGCAGCGTTCCCATTCTCTCGCCAGATACTCGTCAAATCGCCGGCGGTTCGGAATGCGCGTCAGACCATCGATACGGGCCTTTTCGCCTTCTTCGGCGGCGGTGTCTCCCTGCTCGATCAGGATCTGAACGAGCACCTCGAGATCTCCCTTTTCCTGACGGATTGCGTTCAGGACGCGCTGGAGCTTTTCCTCAGACGCCTGCCTTTCCCGAATTTCCGCAGTGAGGCTCTGACTGAGGCGGTAGAGATGCTCCTGGAGGATGTCTCCGTGTTCGTTGGATAGAGCAAGTTCGATCTGGTAGTCCTGAATCTCGCGGCTCAGGCGCTCGATCTTTCGCTGAAGATCGACCTGGTCCGGAGAGTCGAAGGAGCTGTGGGCAGCTGTACGGGCAGCCGCTGTTTCCTGGGATTGCATAAATTATGCGGGCTTGACCACGAGCAGACTCACGTCGTCGAGCAGCTGCTGGACGCCGATGTAGTCGCGGAGGCTTTGCAGTACGGTCTCGCGAATACGGTGAGCGGGCTGAGTGTAGCTCGTTTTCAGCACCTCCGCGAGTCTTTCTACGCCATACTGCCGGCCTTCCGGGTTGATGGCTTCTGTGATTCCGTCGGTATAGGCCACCATGACATCACCGGGTTGCAGCGGCACTCTGGCTTCGGCGACAAACGGGGATATATCGCGCTCGATGCCGAGAGGGAATCCGAGATCGATTGTATCGTGCCTTTCCAGGGAGCCATCGGAGCGCATGATAAGAATTTCCTCATGCTGACCGGTGATGGTCACGAACCGGTCCTGATAGTGGAGCAGACTGAGTGTCAGGCTGCGGTCGCTCTTCATGCGATGGGAATTGTCGTAGACGACCCGATTCAGTACCTCGAGAAATTTGCGGCTTTCGTATCTGCCGCTGGCGAGAAGAGTCCGGATGGCGGTCTGCACCATGATGGCGAGGACGCCGCTTTCGAGGCCGTGACCGGTGACATCGCCGATGCCCAGCACGATGCCGTTATCGTGCGCGACGACATCGAAATAATCGCCGCCGACTTCCGTGGCCGATTCCATATGGCCGGAAATGTCGAGACCTGCGATGCCGCGGAGATCGTCGTCGCAGGGGAGAATCATCTTCTGAAGCCGCTGGGTTAATTCGAGCTCAGAGCTCATGCGGACGTTTTCCCTGGTCAGCTTTTCGTTCAGCCGCTTGATTTCGGCCTGCGCCTGGCGTCGTTCCGTGATGTCCGTCATGACGCCGACCAGCTCCTTTTTGCCGTTGTCCGTGACCAGCAGAATTGAGGTGCGGAGCCAGACTGTGCGCCCGTCCGCCGAGAGCATGCGGTGTTCGAAGCACTGCGCTTCGGGGCGCTCCGCAGCCGCGGCGCAATGCGTAACGACCATGGCGCGATCTTCGGGGTGGACATGATCGATCAGGAAAGAGGGGGCGGCAGTCCACTGCTGCTGTGGATAGCCAAGCAACTGCTCGGCTTCGTGATTGATATAGCTCAGCCGTGCGCCGGAGATGTCGCCCTTCCAGAGGATGACCTGGACCGACTCGACGATCTGGCGGTAGCGCTGCTCGCTGCGGAGCAGTTCCATCGCCTGAGCGGAGAAGCGGCGATCAACGAGAGAGGTAAGAATCGCGAGACTCAGGACCGTCAATGCGATGGCCACAACGCCGACGCCCCCAAGAGCGGTGACGCTCACGGAGTGCGACAAATCCACCGGTTCCGGCATGGGGACAAAAGAGACTGCGGCCATTCCTGTGTAATGCATGACGGGAATGGCGAGCCCCATGAGAATCGCGCTCGCGATCTTTTGCCAGCCCATGGAGCGCGTTTCTTCGCGCAGATGGAAAGTCAACCAGAGACCGACCCAGGAGATGACAACGGCGAGAACGACGGAGAGGGCGACGATCGCGGTGGAATACTGACACATCGCAGCCAGACGCATCGCTTCCATGCCGATGTAGTGCATGGAAGCAATGCCGGCGCCCATGAGGAGACCGCCGAATGCGATCGACAGGATTCCCATAGACCGGCGGCTGACGATGAACAGCGCAATGAAAGACGAGGCGACAGCTGCAAGCAGCGAGAGCAGCACGGTCGGCCAGTCGTACAGAACAGGAAGCGGCAATGAGTAGGCGAGCATGCCGACGTAGTGCATCGCCCAGATACCCATACCCATGGCGAGGGAACCGCCCGTCAGCCAGAGGAAGCGCGGCCATCCGCGCGCCGCGGTGACGCGCCCTCCGAGATCGAGAGCAGCCCAGGAGGCGAGTACGGCGAGCAGCACGGAGAGACCGACCAGGCGGTAATCATACGAGCCCGTCAGCGCGGTGTTCAGCGGCATCGAGATCTTTCCTCAGGGAATTTTGATTTGAGCGGGATGGAGCGCCAGAACATGTTTTGCTGTTCCGTTACTGAGATCGTAACATTTCATTCCCGTACGTATAGCTGCTTTTTTGTACTGCATTTGGTTAATATGCAACAACTTCCGCAGATTGCCGTGGCGGTTCGATGGATTCATAAAGATTGTGCGGATAAGCTTCGGGAGTATCCCCGAAGAACCATTACGATCCTGAACTCAACTGCCGTTCGTTAACGTTGAGTGGCGGAGCGGGAACACTTTATCGTCGAATCAGGGCGCATGTTCGCTTCGTAATGGTGCGCCAATTTCGAAAACTCACGCTTATTCTTCCGATATGCGACAGAAGAGGAGCAGGTAGTGAAGGAGATGGTTTCGAGTTCAGGACCGGCGATCACGCTGCATTCGATGATGTCCGACGCCCCGCCGCGCGCCTGCGTGATGCTGGGGCTCGCCGAGGGAAAGCTGCACGTCCGCAGCTCCCAGTGGATTGAGCCTTCATCGCGCATTCGCGCACAGTTCGAACACCATTCATTCACCGGAGAAGTGGAATACTGCACGCGCAAGGATAGCTGGTTCCGCGTCTGTATCGATCTGATGGCGGAGGATGACCAGCGGCGTAAGCCCCGGCTGGCACTGCGTCAAAAGGGAGCGGTCACCACGCTTTCGAACGCCGGACCATCTTCTTCGCCGGGCATGCTGCTCGATCTGGCAATTGCGGGAATGCGGATTGAAGTGCCGCACCGCGTCGAGGCAGGGACAATGATCTACATCGAAACGGAAACGGCGCTGATTGCCGGCGAAGTGCGGCACTGCGGGGAAGGTTCGGAAGGCAACTTCGAAGCCGGCGTGGCTGTGACCGATATTCTGCCCGCCATTCAGCTGAAAGGACCTGCGCCGGGAGTGGTGAAGAACATTCTCCGGAAACTGGGGCAGGCTATCTCGGGAGAAAAGCAGTAATGTTTTTCTGGTTAGCCTGCGGACTATTCGCGCTTGCGCTCGCCGCCGCGGCCGCAGGATTCCGTGCACATCTGCGAGCGCTCGATGCACGTTGTCAATTCAGTGCGGCAGCTATCGAGACGGAACGGTATCAGGTTTTCATCCGGCTGCTGCGGAATCTGGATAACGACCTGCCCGATGACGAGCGAAAGCGAGCCGGAGTGAAAGCCGAGCGGCGCGAGCGGGTTCGCGCGTATCTTCGTGCACTCACGAAGGACTACGGGCGAGTGCTGCAACAGCTCCGGGTCATCGCAGTGGACTCGAACACCGACCGGCCGGATCTGATCAGCATCCTGGAACGCAACCGGCTGACGTTTGCCTGGATGATGTGCCGGATCGATCTTCACCTCTGCCTCGACCGCTGGGGTCTGGGCAACATGGACCTCGTCACCAGGGACGTGATCGAGCTGGTTGACGGATTTCAAGCGATACAACTGCGGACGAAGTTCTTCACTGAGTCCGCAGTCTGGGGACACTGAGTACTACGACTCGCGGGCGAACTCTGTTGACGAGGGAACGTTGTTTTCCGCGGCGTCCGTATAGGGCAACGTGAAGTAGAACGTGGAACCGGCGCCCGGCTGCGACGAGACCCATATTTTTCCGCCATACTGTTCGACAATCTTTTTACAAATAGCCAGCCCGATCCCTGTACCGTCATATTTCGGGTCGGTGTGGAGGCGCTTGAATACGCCAAAAATTCTCTCGTGGTATTCCGGCTCGATACCGATTCCGTTATCGGTAATGGAAAACTCGTAATCCGCGGCCCGTCTCCGCGCCGCGACATGAATACGCGGCGGCTCGGACTCATTTCGATACTTCAGCGCATTGCCAATCAGGTTCTGAAACAGCTGCTGCAGGTGCGGCCCGCGCGCATGAACCGCCGGCAGTGGGTCATGAGTGACGATCGCATCTGTTTCGGCGATGAGCTGTTTGAGTCCCTCCAGAGCCGGCGCGAGCAGAGATTCACTCTGGATCATGCGCGCGGCTTCCTGTTCGGAACCAGCTCTTGTATAGGCGAGCAGATCCCCAATCAGTTCCCCCATCCGCTGAGCGCCCTGCGTCATCTGACGGATAAACAGATCGGCTTCCTCATCGAGCTTGCCCGCGTAGCGCCGCTGGAGCATTTGGGCGAACACCGCGATATTCCGGAGCGGCTCCTGCAGATCGTGAGAAGCGGAATAGGCGAACTGTTCGAGCTCTGCGTTCGCGCGCCGCAACTGGCGTTCGGTTTCGAGCTGCTCGGTAATATCCGTGTTGGTGCCGAACCACCTGACGATACTTCCTGACTGACCGCGAATCGGCACCGCGCGGGTGAGGAACCAGCGATAGCCGCCGTCTCCGCCGCGAAGCGGGAAAGTCTCCTCCCACGGGACTCCCTGCCCGATCGACCGCCGTTCATTTTCGAGAACACGATTCAGATGATCCGGGTGATGCACGGAATGCCAGCCCGAGCGCCGCATCTCGTTGAATGTTGTGCCCGTGTATTCGTACCAGCGCTGGTTGTACCACTGCACCACCCCAGCCGCATCGGCGATCCATGCGAGCTGACTCATATTGTCGGCCAGCATGCGAAAGCGTTCTTCGCTCGTCCGCAACGCTTCCTCGGCCTCCTTCCGTTCCGTCACATCTTCCGCGACATAGCAAAAACGCGTTCGTCCATCGCGCGAGGCGCCGATGGGAGACAAGGTTACCGACAACCAACGATCTTCGACGGGGCCGCTATGGAGGTGCTCGAAGGCGACCGGATGTCCGGTCGCTTCGCTCGCTCGGTAGTGTTCGATCCAGACTCCGACAGCGGCGGGATCCGCGCCCAGTTCGGCGCGCGCCAGTTTGCCGGATGTACTTCCTGGCTCGGCGCCGAAGAAGCGGCAGGTGGCATAGTTGTCGTAGACATGAAAAATGTCGTCGCCGCGAATTTCGGTGACGCCGGTGAGCAGCGGCGAATTATCGTAAACGGCCCGCAAGGTTGCCTCGCTCTCGCGGCGGGCGAGTTCGGCTTTGATTCGCGACGTGGTCTCCCACGCGGAGTTGAGAATGCCCCATCCCCCGTCGCCGGGCAGGCGCACCCGATGCAGCGACCAGTTGAACCAGGCTTCCTCCAGCGAGCCATCGGGAGTGCGGCGAATCCGATAAGAAGAGTCGGTGACCTGATGCGGTTCGCCGGTATCCAGAACGCGGCGGCAAAGCGTGGCCAGGTCTTCGCCTCCTTCCGGCCACACCTCATCGAGCGTTTTGCCGGTCATCTGTTTGCCCGGCGCAATTGCCTGATACGCGGGATTGACGAGCTCAATGCGGAGATCTTCGCCGCGAATAAGACAAATTGCCGCCGACATATGCCCCACAACCACCTGCAGCAGTTCCCGCTCGGCGCGCAGCATTTGCTCGGCGTTTTTTCGTTCACTGATATCGCGGAAAACCAGAACAACGCCAACAGCCGTGCCCCTTTCGCGAATCGGCGCGGCCGAGTTGCCGATGGGGATGTGGCGGCCGTCTCTTCTGATGAGCCGGGCCTCTCTGGTCCCGTTATCAGTCCCGGATTCGGACAACGCCCTGGACACCGGATCTTCGACAGGAACTCCCGTCTCCGTGTAAACCACGAAAACCTGGTCGAGCGGCTTACCGATGGATTCGATGTTGCTCCACCCGGTGATCGATTCGGCTCCCGCATTGAGGAATGTGATCCGGCCGTTCGCATCAGTCGTGATAACGGCATCGCCGATGCTGGCGAGTGTGGTTTCGTAACGCTGGCGCTCATTCCGTTCGGCGCTCTCGGCGCGCAGCGCGCGACCGACGGCTCCGCGTTGCGCGCGGCTCAGGAGGCCAATCCCGAAGCCGACCACAACCAACATCAGTACGGCGACCTGATCATCGCGTCCGCTTATCAAAAGAGTGCCCGTCGGCGCGGCGAAAAAGTAACTGGATACCAGAACAGAGAGAACAATGGAGAGCAACGCGGCTCCGAATCCTCCGAACCACGCCGCGAAAGCGACTGCACAGAAGAAGAGCGTAAACGGAAGATTCGTACGCCCAATGAGAGGAACCAGCGCAGCCCGAATCAGCGCGATAGCGACAACAGCGAGTACCGCGGCGCCATAGCGCACAAAAGGCGGCCGCTGCCAGGCCGCCGGGTCGGGACTGGCAAAGGGCTGAAAGGAGAAAGCGAACAGGAACAGGAGCACCATGGAGCCGGCGATAGTTGCCAGCAGCGCGGTACTGGCGGCTGCTTCCCGTTCGGCGGATACTTCCGGCTCATCCGGAATTTCGGCCCGCTGAATGCCGGCGCAGATCGCCCGGATTTGCTCCATGGTCTGTCTGCCCGCATCGCTGATGGAAGGAGCTACGCCCCGGGCATGGCGGAGGGCGATATCTGCGCGAAGATCGGCGAGTCTCTCCGACGTAAGAGCAGTCAGTTGCGCGACACGGCTCGACTGGCCGGGCTGTGACCCGAGGAGGCGGGAGATCGCGGAAAGCTCGCCCGGGATTTGCCGGATGGATTCGTTCCAGTGGTACAGATATTTTTCGTCGCCGGTAAGAAGGAAACCGCGTTCGGCTGCCTCGGCATCCACAAGGCTCTCCTGGAGACGGGCCACCGAACCGACGATGGCGCGGGCCTGAGCAGCAGCCGAATTCGCCTGAATGTAGAGGCGCCACTCGCGATATGACAATCCAGTAAGCGCGATGAATGTGAGGACGGCAACGCCAAGCACAGCGGTGTGCCGTCGCTTCATCCAGAGACCCAAACCCCGTATGGCCGTCACGCTGAAAAAGCAGCTCCCTCGGTCTACGGCGTAGTTTACACCCGCGCAGATCAATCTTCCACGGGAGAATGCGCCGATAAGTAATAGCTGGCAAAGGGCGCGATCCAGCCTGGGTCGCCCATTGCGGTTCCGCGGAGCGCGGAGGGCGGCGGCCGCACCATCCGAGGCGTCACCCCGAGTGTGGGGTATTCAGCCAGCGCGCGCCGGTTTGTGATTAACAGCCCACTACATCCTTATTTCTTCCAAATTACCGTCGGGCAGGTATTCTACTCAACCGCAGTGAGGCCTAGACTGAAATTGACGGTCGAACCGTTATGGGCAACTCACGCAAAGTCGAGCTGGATCGACGGTTGAAAGCTCACTTTGCCACTCTCCGGTCCTTCCCCCCGAAGGAGGTGAGGCGGAGCGTCACCAACTGGCAAATTTACGCGGCTGCGGCGGCTTCAGCCATCGCGATGTCGACCGCTGCCTCCGCGGCGACCCTTGGAACCGGGCTGGCGAATACAGGCGTGGCTCCGGCGGGGAGCGCCAGACGTTTCGGGCAGCCCGCCAGCGCGCAGCCGCCCACCTTTCTCGCGGCGCTGCATCCAGCCGCGAGGCCAGTTCCGGCAGCCACTGCAGGCCAACCACCCGCAATCACGGCCGGCGGGGTAGTTCCAATCTTCGGATCAAGAGATGTGATTCAGGCGGGGGAATGGGTATCGATCTACGGCCAGAATCTGGCGCCCGGCATAGCCGTATGGAATGGCGATTTCCCGCAAACGCTGGACGGTGTGAGCGTGACGATTAACGGAAGGTCCGCCTACCTCTCTTACGTCAGCCCTGGACAGATCAACCTGCAGGCTCCGGACGACTCGGCTTCGGGTAGCGTTTCGGTTGTTGTGACAACGCCGAGCGGGCAAACGAGCGCAACGGTCACGCTGGGCAAAGATTCGCCTTCGTTCAGCCTGCTGTACGGACACTACATCGCGGGAATCATTCTGCGGTCAGACGGCTCCGGGGCGTACGGCGGCGGAACCTACGATATTCTCGGCCCGACCGGCAATTCGTTCGGCTATGTGACGGTTGCGGCGAATCCGGGCGATACGGTTGAACTTTTCGGCGTTGGATTTGGGCCGACGAATCCGGCCACTGCCGCAGGCGCCCCGTATAGCGGCGCCGCCCCGGCCGCCGACAGCGTGTCGCTGTACATCAATAACGTAAGGGTGACACCGGAGTTTGTCGGAATCTCGAGCGCGGGAGTTTTTCAGATCAACCTCGTCGTGCCCGAAGGGCTGGGCGCGGGAGAAGTGCCGATCCGCGCAGGGGTAGGCGGGATGGACACCCAGACGGATGTGGCGTTTTCGCTCGCGGGCGCGCCGGGCGGCGGTGGTTACGTCGGCAGCACTTGGTTTGGAACGGGCGGCGGCGGCTTTGGCACGGGCTTCAGCAGCGGATTTGGGAGCGGCTTCGGTACCGGAATGGGCAGCGGGTATGGCGGTCCGCCGGCGGGCGGAAGCGGCGGCGGAGGAACAGGCGGTGGATTTGGCGGCGGATCCGGCGGTGGTGGAGGGTCAGGTGGCGGCGGAGGTTCGGGCGGCGGGTCCGCGGCGATGCGGAAGCCGGTCTGGACGCCGAAATTGAATTTCGGGCCGCGCCGGAACGAGCTGAGCGAAGGTTGAGAGACGAACATGCCGTCAAGAAGCCAGCTGTCAAAAAGCCGGGTATGGGGCGTGATTGCGGGAACGCTGATCTGTCTTCCCGCACTTTGCGAAAGTGCCCCCGCGACGAAAGCGATACCCGCCGATCCTTTGGAAATGGCGACCGGTCAAGTCCGGCCCGTGCGGAATCTCGCCGGGCGAACGGCGGTACTGACTATGCTGGGGCGGGCACGCGATCGCTACGGCTTGCGGGGTGCCGGCTCTGCCTACGATCTGAAAGTCACCTTCAATGTCGATTCCGGTGGACAAACGGACTTCGACGGCGCGTGGCAGATGGAGGATGTGTTCGATCCGAAGCTGGGATTGCGGTGGACCGCGAAGAACGCCGGAGCTTATTCGATTACGCGAATCTCATCGCATGGAGCGATCTGGGAGGATGCGACGGCGAATGACATTCCGCTGCGTCTGGAGGAAGCCCGCGCGGCTTTGCTGGATCCGATTGCGCCCGCAGGCAGCGTGGCCAGAGAGGCGCTGCGAACTACCAGAGGCACGCTGAACGGCGTGCAACTCGACTGTATTCTTTATGCCGGCGGAACGGACGGAGCCGATTCCAAAGCGGGAGCAGGGAGACGCTGGCAGGAGAGCGAAGATTGCATCGATCCGACTTCGGGATTGCTGCGCGTGCACTCGCAGGTTCCGGGGCGGTACTACCTCTACGATTACTCGCGTCAGGTACAACTGGGCGGGCGCTTACTGCCTGGCAAAGTAACCGTCACGGAAGGCGGGAAAACGGTATCCGAAATCTCAGTGGAGAGCCTGACGCAGATTCCATCAGCGGAGCCCGCTTTGTTCGCCCCGACCGATGCTATGAAAGCGAAAGGCCAAGTGACTCCACTTGGAGGAGCACAGAAACGGGTATTGACGATCGGTCAGGGTGCTGTTTCGGATGTAGTTTGCGTCTTCGGCGCGGTTACTACGGCGGGACAACTCACCGAGGCGCACTCTTTGGAGCCGTCCGATCCAAACAGTGAAAAGGCCGTTACGGCAGCGAAGGAGAAGTTCTCATTCGCGCCACTGCCCGGAGCGCATGAGCAGCAGCATTTCATTTTTGTGATTACCAGGTTCCTGTCGGACTAAGCGCATCGCAGAAGCCGGGAGGGCCAGCCCGCGAAGGCCAGCCCCCACCGCTTTCCACTGACTAAGTTGCTCTGCGGAACATCAGCAGGGCAACCAGCCAGACAACCAGGAAGATAAAGAAGAGAATCTTGGCGATTCCCACAGCGGCGCCAGCAATGCCCGTGAACCCGAGCAGTCCGGCGATGATTGCGATGATTAAAAATACGAGTGACCAGTGGAGCATATCGTCCTCTCGCGAATGAATAGTGCAATTCGGTCGCCATCAACCCGCGAGAACGGTCTCTAAACTGCACGTTCACGCACAGAATGGTGGCGATGTGAAAATTCGCTCCTGGGCTGTCTCGCTGGTAGTAATCGTGGCGCCGGTGCTCATGCCGGTCCACGCGAGTGCCTACTCCGTATTGACCCACGAGGCCTTGGTCGACACCCTGTGGAAAGAAACGTTCGTGCCAACGCTGCAGGCGCGGTTTCCCGGCGCCAGCGAAGACGACCTGAAGGAAGCGCACAGCTACGCATACGGCGGATGCATCATTCAGGATCTGGGGTATTATCCTTTCGGCAGCCGATTTTTCAGCGACCTGACGCACTACGTGCGAAGCGCCGATTTTGTGCAGGCACTTGTGCAGAATGCGCAGACGCTGGATGAATACGCATTTGCCCTGGGTGCAGTGGCGCATTACGGGGCAGATGTGGATGGACACCGAATAGCGGTAAACCGGTCGGTTCCGCTCTTATATCCGAAACTACGGGCGAAGTTCGGTGACGAGGTAACGTATGGAGACGACCCGTCGTCGCACCTGAAAACAGAGTTCGGGTTCGATGTTTTGCTGGTTGCGCAGGGCCGCTACGCGCCGAAGGCCTATCACGATTTCATTGGTTTCAATGTTGCGAAGGATTTGCTCGGCCGCGGTTTTCAGGAGACCTACGGCCTGAAGCTGGAGGATGTTTTCGGCGATCTGGATCTGGCGCTTGGAACGTACCGATTTGCGGTGAGTTCGCTGATTCCAAATGTGACGAAGGCGGCCTGGGCATCGAAGCAGCAGGAGATTCTGCAGCAGCAGCCCGGCGTCAAGCGCCGGGAATTCCTCTACAACATCCGGCGCGCGGATTACACGAAAGAGTGGGGAGGCGATTACCGCTCGCCGGGCATCCTGGCCCGTTTTCTGGCGCTGGTGACACGGGTATTGCCGAAGATTGGGCCGCTGCGCGGACTGCAGTTCAGAATTCCCACACCCGAGACGGAGAAGATGTTCGAAGACAGTTTCGACGCAGCGGCGCGGCTGGATCGGCAGTCGCTGGCGGATATTCGGGCCAACGGCCTGAAGCTCCGGAACCGCGATCTGGACACAGGCCGGCCCGTGAGCCCGGGCGAATATGCTCTGACGGACCGGACGTACGACCAGTTACTGAGGAAACTGGCGAAGGAAAAGTTCGGGAACGTGTCCGCGGAGCTGCGGGAGAACATCCTGAATTTTTACGCCGGGATGAGCGGGCCGGATCCACATGGAACCGCCCCGCAGCTCGCGGCGTTGAAGACGTTTCAATAAATGCGGGTCGCGTTTACCTTCCGCGGCCGCTGGCTCCGCGGCCAGCCGTGCGGGCGGCGGTGGAGGGCGGAACGATGCCCTTGATCCGCATATAGACGGCCATGCTGCCATAGCATTCCTGATCATGGGAAGCGTTATAGGCGAGACGCCCGCCGCGGGAATTCTGTCCTCTGCCGTAGGCGACCAGTTCGGCTGCGTTGGCATCAGTGAGCGCGTTATAAGCTTTGTCGCATTCGTCGAAAGAGGCTTTGAGGGCAGCGACGAGATCGGCTTTGCTGGTTTTCGACGCGGCGTCGCCGCGGCGCGTCTGCCCGTTGAGGGTGGAGCAGATGCCGACCTGCGCATCGGCGACGTGAGCGACCCAGCCGCCGAAGGTCATTTCCTCCGGGACAGGACGGAAGTCATAGTTCGACTCCGGCATCGCCTCGGCGGCGGCGAGCAGATTG
>DASZVV010000342.1:0-20674 GCA_035546955.1 Bryobacteraceae bacterium | reverse complement strand
GACGCGGATAATACGGGCGGTCCCTGGCGCGCATGCGGCGGCAGTTACATTCAGCGCGCCATTGCCGCCGCGTTCCAGTCCCGTTTTTGCGCGGGCGGCGCAAGATCCCACGATGTGAACTGGGAGGGTTTCGTCGATACTGTCTATCTCGGCTGCTGGCGGCGCGAAATCTTCGCCCGCATTGGAAATTTCGACGAATCGCTCTATCGCAACCAGGATGATGAGTGGAACCTGCGGCTCACTCTCGCCGGCGGCAAGGTCTGGCAGGATCCGCGCATTCGCTCCTGGTACACAGTGCGGCGATCGCTCGGCGCATTGTGGAAACAATACTTCGACTACGGGTTCTGGAAAGTCGCGGTCATCCGCAAGCACCACAAGCCAGGGTCCTGGCGGCATCTCGCCCCAGGATTGTTTCTGCTGGCGAATGTGGTGCTGCTTCCGGCGAAGCCGCTCGCGGCAGCTGTAATCGACGCACCGTACATTGCGGCGAGTCTCGCCTTCAGTATCGCCGCCGCATCACGTGCGGGATGGACACTGTTGCCGGCCCTGCCGCCGGTCTTCGCCGTTTATCATTTTGCTTACGGGCTGGGATTTTTGTGGGGATGCCGCAGGGCCATTCGATGACCGGCGACTCGGAGGCGGCGAGAATTCGCCGCGAGTACGAACGCCGGGACGATTCCATTCCGGCGGGTTTCTACGCGCTGGAAAAGCCGGCCAATCGCTTCGCGCAGAGCCGATTAGCAGATCGCATTCGGCATCTTTTCGAACAGCACGGTTTCACGCCACTTGCGGGACGCCGGATGGTGGATATTGGCTGCGGCTCCGGCGCGTGGCTCAGTGTCTTTGCACTGTGGGGCGCGCGTCCGCAGGATCTGTTCGGCATCGACTTGAGCACACGGCGCGTGGCTGCAGCCCGTAAGCGTTTGCCGGAATCGGGAATCGTTCCGGGCGATGCCTCCACGCTGCCCTGGCCCGATGGCGCCTTCGATCTCGCCTGCCAGTTCACCGCATTCAGTTCCGTGCTCGATCCTGCCATGAAGCGCGCGATGGCGGCGGAAATGCTTCGTGTGCTTCGCCCCGGAGGCGCGGTTCTCTGGTACGATCTGCGGGTCGATAACCCACGAAACCCGGCGGTTCGCGCCATTCCGGTCGAAGAGATCGGCAGGCTGTTTCCCGGCTGCGCAATCGAGGCCGAGCGCCAGACACTCGCGCCGCCTCTCGCGCGAGCGGTCGTGCCCCGCTCCGAGGCCCTCGCGTCTCTCCTGGAACGAATCCCTGCGCTTCGTAGTCACAACCTCGTGTGGATCGGGAAGCCTGAATGAATCTCGGCGGACGTATCGGCGCAGTGCTGGCGCTTCTTGCGCTCACGCCGGTGTTCGGCGCGATCGCCCTCGCGATTCGTCTCGATGACGGCGGCCCCGTGCTCTTTCGCCAGATTCGCGTGGGGCGCTACGGCCGCCATTTCACTATGTACAAATTCCGCTCGATGCGTTCCGCGCCTGGCCGACCGCTGACGTGCGAAGGCGATCCGCGCATCACCCGCGCCGGCCGGCTGCTGCGCAGATACAAGCTCGATGAGCTGCCGCAATTCTGGAATATCGTGAAGGGCGAAATGGCCTGGATCGGTCCGCGTCCGGAAATCCCTGAATTTGTTTCGATGGAAGACCCGCTCTGGCGGCAGGTGCTCCAGTTCAGGCCGGGGTTGGCGGACGCCGCAAGCGTCGAGTTTCGCGATGAAGAAAGACTGCTCGCCAGCGTTCCCAACCCACAGGAATATTACCGCCGCGAAATCCTGCCGCGTAAGCTCCGCATCAGCATCGAACATTCGCTTCGGCGGTCCCGTACAAGATGACGAAACGCACCATTTCCTTCCATCGCCCTGCCATCGGCGAAACCGAAATCACCGCCGTGGCAAACGTGATGCGTTCCGGATGGCTCACCACCGGCCCGGTGACAGCCGCCTTCGAAAAACAGTTTGCCGAATACACGGGCTCGCCGCATGCTGTTGCAGTGAACTCCTGCAGTTCGGGTCTTCAGCTCGCTCTGGAGGCTCTCGATATCCGCCGCGGCGATGAGGTCATCACGTCGCCAGTCACGTTCTGCGCAACTGTACTCGCCATCCTCCACACCGGCGCGACGCCTGTTCTGGCGGATGTTAGCGCTGATGGCAACCTCGATCCGGCCTCTGTGGAATCACGCCTTTCGCCGCGCACGAAGGCGCTGCTTCCGGTTCACCTGGCGGGCGCGCCCTGCGACATGGAAGCGCTCTGGATGATTGCGGAACGCCATCGGTTGCTGGTCGTTGAGGACGCAGCGCACGCGCTCTCCGCACGATATAGCGGCGGGCCGCGCGTCGGCGGCGATCCCCGCAGCGACGCTGCCGTTTTCAGTTTCTACGCGACCAAGGCGCTCGCGACCGGCGAAGGCGGCATGATCTCCGCGCATCGTCCCGACCTCGACGAACGACTTCGCCTGCTGCGCCACCACGGCATCGGCAAGCGCCAGGGATGGCGTTACAGCGTGGAAGAACAGGGTTTTAAATTCAATTTGAGCGATATCCATTCCGCAATCGGGATCGAACAGCTGAAACGGCAGGATGAGTTCCTGGAAGCCCGCGCCCGCTGTGCCGCAATCTATGCGGAAGAACTCGGCAACACCGTCATCAGCCTTCCCGCGGCCGTCGCGGGGCACTGCTGGCATCTCTATCGAATCGCCGTCCATTCGCGTGATCGCTTTATCGATTCCATGAAAGCACGGGGAATCGAATGCAGCGTCCACTTCATTCCGATTCCGCTGCATCCCGCGTTTGCCGGCATTGCAGGCGGCAACGATTGCCCGCGCGCGCGTGCGCAATTTGAGCATTCCGTTTCTCTGCCGATTTACCCGGGTATGCCGGATGACGACGTCCGTTACGTCGCCGCTTGCGCTCGCGAGTGCGCTACAGCCCTGTAGGCTGCCAGCCACCGCATGCCGATTCGAGATACTCCGCCACGGTTAGGGCGACATCTTCACGCCACGGCGCTGCGGCGATCTGAACGCCAATCGGCAGACCGTCACTCGATTGACCGCACCGAACGACAGCCGCCGGCCAGCCGGTGAGATTGTGGGTCATCGTGTAGCTGTAGCCGCTGAAAACATCCTCCGAAATCGATGTCCCGTGCGCCACCGCCGGGCTGAAAGACACGGGCGAAAGCAGCACATCGAAATCATTCAGGAACTCGTAAAAATCGCGGCGGAACCGATCCAGGCGCTCCCAAAACTTCGCGAACCCGGCCACATCCGTTCGGCACGATTCCAGCTTGCTCAGCCAGCCTTCCAGGAGAAAATGCGTCTGCCGGCTGCCGATGTCTTTCAGGAAATCGCGCAGTCCATCGCCGCCATCCACCCCCAACATCTCCATTTCGAGCTGATAACTTTCTTCCACGCGGGGCGGCCGCCGCTCTTCCACACTCCGCGCCACGTCCTGCAGCGCGTTCGCCGCGGCTCGCACCGTCGCGGCTGTCTCGGGCTCCGCCGTCAGAATTCCGTTATCCGTGAACCATGCGACGCGCAGCCTCCCCAGCGTATCCGGGCGCCGTTCGAAAGGCATCGGAATCACCGTCCAGTCACTGCCGTCGGCGCCCAGGAGGATCGGCATCATCGTCCACAGATCCTCGATGCGCCGCGCCATTGGACCGATCTGCCAGAGCGTCTCGATCCACCCGCCTGCCGGCGGCACATGCCCGGTTCGCGCCAGACGCCCCGATGTCGGCTTGATCGACGCGATCCCGCAATAGTGCGCCGGAACCCGAACACTCCCCGCCGCATCGCTGCCCAGCCCAAAAGGCGATCCACAGGCCGCGATCAGCGCCGATTCGCCGCCGCTCGAGCCGCCGGAAGTTCGCTGCAGGTTGTAGGGATTATTCGTTCGCCCGAACAGAAGATTGTCGCTCTCGAAGGCGAACAGCAGATCCGGGAGATTGGTTCGCGCCAGCGGAATCGCACCTGCGCCCCGAAGGCGCGCCACCAGCGTCGCGTCCTTCGCGGAAATTTTGCGCCGCCGATACCCGGCCGTCCCCGCCGAACACACCGTGCCCGCGACTTCAATCGAATCCTTGACGGAAAACGGAACGCCCGCGAGGGGGCCTGTGATCCTGCCCGCATCGACTGCGTGCGCCGCCTCACTCGCCGTCTCTGCCAGAATTTCGACCGCCGCATTCAGCTTCGGATTCACCTCGCCTATGCGCGCCAGGTACGCTTCCATCAGCTCCACGGAGGAAATCGAGCGTTCCCGAACTAAACGCGCCTGCTGGGTGCCGGAAAGCGAGAGGACGTCGTGCATCCTTCAATTTTCCGTCACCGTCATCCGCTGGTTGGCTTTCACATTTTCGAGCTTCTGGTGCGTGCCGCTGGGCCAATCGATGTCCACCGACGCCGATGTGTCGCCGCCCAGCCCGAAAGTCAGCGCGAGATCGCTCGACGAACAGTAGCTTGAGCCGCTGTGGACCGTCTGCTCCTGCTTCCCCTGCGCACTTGTCAGCCGTACCACGGCGCCGATGCCATCCTTGTTGCTCTTTGTTCCCACCAGCCTCAGTTGCAGCCAGTGCCGCGCGTTCCCGCCGTCATTCCGATACAAATGCGCCGGCGCATTATTGCTCGAAACCAGCACGTCGAGATCGCCGTCGCCATCGTAATCGCCGTAAGCCGCACCGCGCGCCACGAGGGGCGCCGTGAAAGCGGCGGGCACATAATCGAACTTGCCTCCTCCCGCGTTGTGGAACAACTGCGGAAGCTGCGCGTACTGGATCTTCGGCTGCACCTTCGTGATGTCTTCTTCCAAATGTCCATTCGCTGCAAAGAGATCGGGCAGGCCATCCAGATCGTAATCGAAGAAAAACAACCCGAACGTCAGGCTCAGCTGGCTCGGACGCCCGATGCCCGCACGCGTCGCCACATCTGAAAACAATCCATTGCCGTCGTTGTGATAGAGCGCCAGCATCTGGTTTGAAAAATTCCCTACAGCCAAATGCTGCCGCCCCGAACGATCGTAATCTGCCGCGTCCGTTCCCATCGCGCCCCGCGCCACGCCGTCTTCCCCAAATGCGACGCCTGCCGCCAGACCCTCTTCTTTGAACGTTCCATTCCCCAGATTGCGATAAAGTTTGTTGGGCTGCGTGTCATTGGCCAGGAAAAGGTCCGGCCAGCCGTCATTGTTGAAATCGAAAACGGTCACGCCCAGCGTTTTGCTGGAGGCATCCGCCAGACCCGCTTTCGCAGTCACATCTTCGAACTTGCCGTTGCCCAGATTGTGATACAGCTTCGAAGACGCGCCCTTATACAACTCCGGTGTGCAATACGATTTATTCTTGCCGTCGAGCGAGCACCGGATATCGCCCTGCTCACTCCACTGCACGTAATTCCCGACGAACAGATCGAGCTTTCCGTCCCTGTCGTAGTCAAACCACGCCGCGCTCGAGGAGAACTGCGCGTTCGAAATCCCACTCTCGCGCGTCACATCCCGGAAGTGCCCGCCGCCGAGATTGTGGAACAGATGATCCCCGCCAACCGCGGTCACATACAGGTCGTCGCGGCCGTCGTTATCATAATCGCCGACAGCCACTCCCATCGCGTGAATCTCGATATCGAGCCCGCTGCCGCGCGTAATATCGGTAAAGCCGCCGCTGCCGTTGCCCCGATAAAGCGCCGCTACCGTACGATGGCCGGCGCGCGGAATCCAATCGCTGCCGTTCAGTAGCAGAATGTCGAGCTTGCCGTCGCCATCCGCATCGAAAAACGCTACCCCGGACCCCATCGTTTCAGGCAGCCACTTCTTCCCGGTCCGGCCCGCGTTGTGGGTGAAATGGATGCCGGCAGCGGCCGTCACATCGGTGAAATGAACATCGGCAGGCGGCGGCGCGGCGTGCAGGAAAGCCAGTAATATCGAAGCTCCCGCGAGCGACATCGTGATCCCCAGGCGCATCCCCGTCCATCTTACGCTGTCCGGGTTACGCCACTAGTGGAAAAATATTAACAGCGTCCATCAATTCGCTGCTAGTCTGCGATAAGGCGATGACCTCCCGTTCTCCCACCTATCGTCTGCTCGCCGGCCTGCTGGTCACGCTGCTGGCCGTGGGAGTGTATTCGGGCTACACCATTCGCCAGTTGCATAGCCTGCGCGAACTGCAGAACGGCACCATTGACCGCAACCGCCTTGATTCGCATCTGCTTCTGCGCATCCAGAATAGCCTGAATTCCTGCGCCCTCGCCATGCGTGACATGCTGGACGCCGACGCCAGCGACGTGCAGCGCTACGGTCTCGCCGCCTGGCAGCCGCAATTCCGCAGCATGCGAACCGATCTCGAAGATGCCTTATCGCGCGAGGGAGGCGTGTCGATGGTGAATCCGGATACGGGCCAGCGCCGTTATCTGGCCGACTCGTTCCGTCAGTTTTGGGATTCCCTCGATCTGGTCTTCCGTATGGCTGCGGATGGGCATTCCGATGAAGCCCGCATCCAGATCCGCAATTCGCTCCAGCCCCGTCAGGCGGCTCTGAGCAGCGCCGTTTCGCGGCTTCTTGTCGCTAACAACGCCAACGAGGAAGCTGCTGCGCAGCGCACGCAGGAAATCTATGCCGGCGTCGAACGCAATGTCTACATCTTCCTCGCAGCCATGCTCGTCGTGATCGTTCTCACCAGTCTCTATCTCGTGCAATACTACCGCCGCCTTTTCCGGCGCGTGGCCGATCTTTCCGAACAGCGCCGGGCGATTGCCGAACGCCGCCGCGATCTCGCCCAGCAGCTCATCACGTCGCAGGAAAGCACCTTCCGCTCCATCTCGCGCGAACTGCACGACGAATTCGGCCAGATTCTGACGGCGATCGGCGCCATGCTGCAGCGAGCCCACCGCCGCGCCACACGCGAAAACATCACGCCCGCCGACGAGCTGCGCGAGGTTCATCAAATCGTGCAATCCACGCTTGAAAAAGTGCGCTCGCTCTCGCAGGCCCTGCATCCCTCCGTACTTGACGAAGCCGGCCTGCCCAGCGCGCTCGCCGCTTATTTGCCCAGCTTCGAACAGCGCACCGGGCTTCACGTCGTCTATGAGAAAGAAGGCGAGGATCACGAAGCCGACCGCGAGGTTTCGATCCACCTCTACCGCGTGGTGCAGGAGGCGCTGAATAATGTGGTTCGCCACTCGCAATCGAGCCGGGCCACGGTGCGTTTGCGTTTCGATATGTACACGATTGTGGTCGAAATCGAAGACGAAGGCATCGGTTATCCCGAAGAGATCAGCCACGGCCTGGGCCTGGTTTCCATGCGCGAGCGCATTGACCTCGTCAAAGGGACAATTGAATTTGCGCGCGGCGAAGCCGGCGGCGCTCTCGTGCGCGCGACCGCGCCTTATTACCAGACGGAGACGAATGCAGCAGACTGATATCACCGTTTTACTCGTGGATGACCACAGCCTCGTCCGGCACGGCTTCCGCCGGATGCTGGAGGACGAGCCCGGCCTCACCGTCGTGGGTGAAGCAAGCGACGGCTTTGAGGCGGTAGAGTCCGCCATCCAGTTGAAGCCGAAGGTCATTGTCATGGATTTCGCGCTGCCCAGTATGAATGGCGCCGTGGCCACCCGCCGAATTCTGGCGGCGCTCCCCGAAGCAAAGGTTCTGATGCTCAGTATGCACGCGGAGCCCGATTATGTCCGAACGTGCCTCGATGCCGGCGCACGCGGCTACCTGCTGAAAAACGCTATCGATCTCGAACTGGTGGAAGCTGTGAAGAAAGTCGCGGCGGGAGAGCAGGTGCTCGACCCGCGCCTCGGGCGCCTCGGCGGCAGCTCCGAACCCGCACCCGCCCTGAGCACGCGGGAGCTCGAAGTCCTTCAACTCATCGTGCATGGCAAATCGAACAAGGAGATTGCGGTCGTTCTGGGTCTGAGCGCGAACACGGTCTCGGTTCACCGCGCCAACATCATGCAGACGCTCCAGATCCACAACACCGCCGCGCTGGTGGTCTACGCAATTCGGACGGGACTGGTCAGCATCACATGAAACTCTTCGACCGGCGTGCGTTTCTGGCAGCCGGCGCGGCTTCGCTGATTCGCCCGGAATTCGCGCGCGGAGCGAATCCCGGCTTTCGCCTGACAGACGTCACCGGCGCCGCCGGCCTGAATTTCCACCACAACAGCGGCGCGTACGGCGCGAAGTTCCTGCCCGAGACTATGGGTCCCGGCTGCGCCTTTCTCGATTACGATAATGACGGCTGGCTCGACATTCTGATTGTCAACGGCTGCGACTGGCCGGGCCATCGCCGCCAGCGCACCACGATGCAGCTGTATCGGAACAACCGCAACGGCACGTTTACTGACGTGACGCAGCGGGCCGGCCTCGCCGTCGAAATGTACGGCCTGGGCGTCACCGTGGCGGACTATGACAACGATGGCTTCCCCGATATTTATGTCACCGCCGTCGGTCAAAGCCGTCTGTTTCACAACACCGGCCGCGGAACTTTTATCGATGTAACAGACAAAGCGGGTCTCGGTAATCGCTCGGCTTTCAGTACCTCTGCGCTCTGGTTCGATTACAACCGCGATGGCCTGCTCGATCTCTTCGTGTGCAATTACGTGCGCTGGTCTCCGGAACACGATGTCTTCTGCAGCGTCGATGGCAAGAAAAAGTCGTACTGCACCCCCGAGGCATATCACGGTTCCACCTGCTGGCTCTTCCGCAACCGCGGCAACGGCACATTTGAAGACGTGACTGCGTCGAGCGGCATTTTCGACGCGGGCTCGAAATCCCTTGGGGTCGCCATGCTGGACGACGATCGCGATGGCTGGCCCGATCTCTTCGTCGCCAATGACACCGTGCCTAACAAGCTCTACCGCAACCGGCGTAACGGAACGTTCCAGGACGTGGCGGTTGAGGTGGGCGTCGCTTTCAGCGAGGATGGCCGTGCCCGCGCCGGGATGGGTGTCGACGCTGCCGATTTCGATAATTCAGGAGTGACCGGGATCGCCGTCACCAACTTCGACGATGAGATGATCGCCCTCTACCGCGCGGACCGCAACGGAATTTACACGGACGCCGCCATGTCTACGGGTATCGGCCAGGCCTCACGGTCGAGGCTCGGCTTCGGCTGCGCTTTTGTCGATATCGATCTGGACGGTCATCTGGACCTGCTAGCGGCGAATGGCCATATCGACGCGAGTGTGCGCAACATTGCAGGCAATCACGGTTACGCGCAACCCCCACACCTTTTCCTGAACGACGGCCATGGCCGATTCCACGACGTGGCGGCCGAAGCCGGCAGCACCTACGCGACTCCGAAGGTCGGGCGCGGCCTCGCCTGCGGCGATTTTAGCCGGGACGGTGCGCCGGACGTCCTGATCACGACCAATCAGGGTCTCGTCTATCTCTACAGGAACGAAATTACTAACGGTAACCGGTCGATCCGCTTCCAGCTACGTGGCGTGAAATCGAATCGTGACGCCATCGGCGCCATAGTGCACCTCACTACGTCGGATGGCACGCAGACCCGGATGGTGCACACGGGCTCCAGCTATCTCTCGCAGTCCGAACTCGCGCTCACCTTCGGCATCGGCAAGCAGGAGCAGGCCACCCGCGTGGTCGTCGAATGGCCCAGCGGCGCCCATCAGGAATTCAGCAACGTCCGGCCCGGCGGTTACCGCTGCACGGAAGGCGGCAAACTCGAATCTCTCAATGGTTATTAGCCTACTTCTTCACCGCTTCCCGGAATGACCGCTCCGTCATATCATTCGGGTCGGTCGAAATCGGCTGCGCGTCGCGCCACAGCCAGCGCATCATCTCCGGCAGGATTGCTCCGCTGAACTTCTGCCCGTGCAGATTCATTCCAAATGCGTAGTTCACGTCATAGCCCTTCTGCGTCAGAGCCTTCATCAGCCGCACGTTCTGATAGAACCAGTCGCGATTCGGATTCGCATTCCGGTTGTCGTTACGTCCATCGCAGAGGAACACGCGGATCGGCTTCTTCTCGCTCGCCAGCACCCGTTCCGGATACACATAGCCGCCCCGCAGATCCACAAAGCTTCCCACGCTGCTCAGCACTTTGCGGAAATCGTTTGGCCGTTCCCACGCGACGGCAAACGCCGCAATCGCGCCCGAACTCGAGCCGCCGATACCGTGCATATCGGGGTCCTTCGAAATGTTGTAGCTTTTGTAGAGCTCCGGCATCAGCTCTTCCGTCACCACGCGCGCATACTTGTCGTCCGGCGTGTTGTACTCGGTTGGCCGGTTCGTCGTGCGGTCGCCCCAGTCGCCATTGGCGCTCGGCGGCTCCGGCTGCTCCGGCGTACGGCCGGGGTTGATGAATACCCCGATCATTACCGGAATCTCGCGGCGGTAGATCAGATTGTCCATCACGTTCTGGGCGCGCAGATCGCCGTTCGGATCCTTGAACGCCTGCCCATCCTGAAACACCATCAGGGCCGTCGGAATCTTCGGATCGTACTGCGCCGGCACATAGACCCAATACGTGTGCTGGGTCCCCGGATACACGTTGCTCTGGATGTGGAACGGTCCCTGGATCTCACCCTTCGGGACGCCGTCCTGCGGGAGAGAATCCGGTCCAAGCCGGTACTGCGAATTCGGACTCATTCCGGCGGGAGGAGCGATGTTCCCGCCGCCGCCACGTCCGCTGCCTCCCCGTCCACCGCGTCCTGAGCCGCCGAATGCGCCCGGCGCGGGCGGCTGCGCCAGCGCGAGGAATGCCGCCGCGGCAATCGCTAGTCCTGTAACGAGAATTCTGAGCCTGGTCATCTTCGTGGGTGCTCCTGAGGGGATTTCTGTCGGACGATGTTATCACAGCGAAATGGTTCAGCCGCCACCTGACATTTCACGCTCGACACATGGCGCGATGATATGATTTCCTCCGAGTCAGGAGCATTCTCTATGTTTCGTTTTTGCAGCATCATTCTGGTTGCCGGAATTGCGTTCGCGCAGACGCCCGCCCCTCGCGGAGGTTCGGGACGAGCCATGCGTCCCATGCCGCCCACGCGAGATCCCCACACGCCCGGCTATGTTCAGGCCGCCGAACTGCCCGACGGACAGGTGCCCTCTCCCAAGGCCGACGGCAACTTCATCATCGGAGCGACCCATCCGGCGGCGCCTGAATTTACCCCCGGCCCTGACGTCCCGCGGGGCCAGATCTTCGACATCACCATGGAGTCGAAAGACAGCAAAATTTATCCGGGAATCTACCGCGAGCAGGGAACCTTCGGCACGGTCAACCCGAGTAACCTCTACACGCTCGATGTTCCCACCAGCCACTCCGGTCCCTGGACCCGTCACATCCGCGTTTATGTGCCGAAGCAGTATGTGCCCGGCACGGAAGCGCCTTTCATTGTGACAGCCGACGGCGATGCGTCTCTTTTCCCGGTGCTTGACAGCATGATCGCGGCGAAAAAGCTTCCCGTCATGGTCGGGATCGCCATTGCGAACGGCGGCGGCGACGCCCAGGGCAGCCAGCGCGGCCTCGAATATGACACGATGTCCGGTCTTTACGCCGAGTTCGTCGAAAACGAAGTTCTTCCTCGTGTTGAAAAGGAAGCGAACGTGAAGCTCACGAAGAATCCCGACGGCCGCGCCACCATGGGTGGCAGCTCAGGCGGATCGGCGGCGCTCGAAATGGCCTGGTATCACACGGATCTCTATCACCGCGTGCTGACCTATTCCGGCACGTATGTGAATCAGCAATGGCCCTTCAACCCCGCGACCCCGCACGGCGCGTGGGGCTTCCATGAGACCCTGATTCCCAACAGCCCGGTGAAGCCCATCCGCATCTGGATGGAAGTCGGAGACCATGACCTTTTCAACCCTAACGTGATGCGCGACAACATGCATGACTGGGTCGTCGCCAACGAGAACATGGCCAAAGTGCTCGCCGCGAAGGGCTATCACTACCAATTCGTCTTTTCGCAGAACGCCGGTCACGTTGACGGCCCGACGAAGCGGCAGACGCTGCCGGAAGCGCTTGAATACGTCTGGGCCGGCTACCCGATCAAATAGCCGGAATTCGGCGAGCATCCCCCGGTGCGGCTGCCCTGAGGCAAAGGCCGGAACGAACCACCCGTGTCGGATAATGGGCGATTGCGGCCAATTCCATGAAACACGCGGCATTTCTGGCTATCCTGATCGCCGCCGCGTTTGGTATGGCGCGCGGCAAGGTTTACCACGGTCCTTATGGCTACGATGAGGCGGACTATATGTTCGCCGCCGGCCTCGGAATCGCAGACAACTGGCTCGATACCGGCTCCATGCCGCTTTCCGAATTCGTTTCGGTAGGCCGCAACCGCGGAGCGGACACCAGCCAGAAGGCCGGGCTCTCCGATCTCGCCCGCAGCGGCGCAGACCCGGTTGTTTACCGCCACTGGCACGGTCCGCTCTACTATTTCTGGCTTTCCGCCGCTTCCCGGATCGGCCTCGACGAGAACGGCACCCGTGCTCTCTTTCTGATCTTCCCGATTCTCACCGCCTGCGCCATCTATTTCGGCACTCTAGCCCTTTTCGAAGGTTTCCAGGGGCAGATCGCCGCCGTTCTCGCCTCCGCCATGTTTCTCTGGAGCCCAATCTACCTCGAAACCAGCGAGATCGCTCCCCACATGATGTTCGTTCTCTGGGCTGTCTGCGCGCTGCTTTTGCTGGCGCGGGTGTCGCTCACGGGCAGCCGGCGCTGCTTTTACGCGGCCACGGTGCTCGCTGCTCTGGCCTTCTGCACGCTCGAAGTGGCTTTCGTCCTGATCCTCGTCCTGATCTTCGTTGCCTGGTGGAAGCGGGTAATGCTTCGGGCAGACGGGAAACTGATCCGGAATTCGATTCTTCTCTTTTTCGCGACTGTGCTGCTCGTGTGGCCTTCCGCCATTCTGAAACTGAATTTCGCCAAGGCCTATCTGGTGATGGCGTATCTGGCTGTATTCCGCAAAGGCGCGTGGGGCGATGTGACGCTCGGCCAGACCTGGGCGCGCCGCTTCGAAATGACGCCTGTCGAACTCATCCTCATCGCCGCGGGCCTCATTCTGTTCTTCACCATCATGTCCCGCCGCGATCGCACAGCGGGGATGCCGTTTCTGGTTTTCGGTTTACTGATGCTACTCGCGACCCTGCGCGTCTATTCCGTCATCGCCCGCTACATGACCCCTTTTCTCCCGGCGTTCGACATCCTCGCGGGCTGGGCGCTCGCGTCCGCACTCGTGCGAACGAAGAAGCCGGCGGCCGTTTACGGCGTGGTGGCGGTCACCGCGGTTCTGCTCCTGTGGAATGCCGGGCAGCGGCTCGCGAGCATCGACCGCAGCGCCCATCCTGGCGATTTCGCCACTATCGACGCCGTTCGCGCGCGCGGCCTGGCGGACAAGAGAGTATTCGTGCCCCGCGGTGAGATCCCCGTGCTGCACTACTATTTCCCGCAAATGCAGACGGTGGGTTATCTGGCGCTTTCGGATATCCCCGCGGGTACAGCGTATGCGGGAATCGTATACCCGGACGGCCGCGTCGAATCCCACTGAGCTTCCGTCATCGCGGACAAAGCTTCCGCACGGAGGTGAATCGAAAATCCTCCAGCAGGCGGTCAATCCGTTCCAGCGTTTTATCGAGATTGTTGTAATGCCGGAATTTTTTCGACGCCGGCATTTCCACTCGCGGCTGCCCGGGATCGACTTCCCACGGATGAATGTAGAAAACCACCGGCCGTCCCTGGGCGTTGCACCGGCGCATCAGCGCCCGCGTTACCGGATAAGGAAACAGCCGGAAATAGCCGCCGCCGCTGCAGGGAATCCGCCGCCCAAACATCTCCGCGCAGCTCATCGGAAGCTCCAGCGGACCTTCCGGCAGCTGCTGCGCGCTCAACGGAAAATCGGGAACGCCGTAGTCCGGATGGAAGCCGACCGGAAAAATCGAGGAATCATACGAAATCCCCGCTTCCTGCATGATTTCGAGCGCCCACCACGTTTTTCGCGTGACCGAAAACGACGGTGCGCGAAACCCGCGGACGGTCTGCGAACTACACCGCCCCAATACTTCCAGTGATTTTCCCAGATCAGACCGGTATTCCTCCGGCGTCATAAACGTCAGCAACTGATGCGAATAGCCATGCGTCGCGATCTCATGTCCGCGCCGTTCCACTTCGCGGATCAGATCCGGATACCGCTCCGCCACCCAACCCAGCACGAAGAACGTCGCCTCCACGTTGTGCTTCGAAAGCCGGTCGAGCAGCAGCATCGTATTGCGTTCCACGCGCGATTCGCATTTTTCCCACTGATCCCGCGGAATGATGCCATTCAGATTCTGTACGCAAAACCAATCTTCGAGATCCACCGAGAAGATGTTCGTCACGGCCGTCATATCACCTTATCAGTATCGAAGAAAGTGAAGCCTTTTCGACGGAGCGCCGGAATCGCCCTCGCGAGAATGCTCTGCTTGTCCCAGCACCACACCTGGAGCGGAATCGGGATGTAGCCTTTGCGCCAGGCGATTGACCGGTCTTCTTCGGAATAGAGCAGCACCTCGCAGAGCCGTGCGCCACGGCGCCGGAGCGCACGCCAGACCGCCGCATGCTGCCGCAGCGAACCGGCGCCGACCGGCGTCAGCAGCCGGGCGGTTCCGCCAACATCCGCCGCGTGGACCTCGCCGTCCCCGAACAGATCCAGATACGTCTTCACCACGGCGCCCTTTCCGGAATCCGGCTCCCACCGTGCCGCAACGGCTCCCAGGCTGCACACGGCTTCCGCAATCGATCCCGCCAGATTCCCCAGTCCGGCGGTCGAACTGAGCAACTGCCGCTTTCCTTCGCTCGCGATGCGGCTGCCGTAATCTCTCACGAAGCGCCGGACATTCAGCGGATGCACCCCGCGCCAGAACCCCGGGTACTGCTGCCACTGGAACGCATGATAGAGCTTCTCGGCATCCGGCGTGATCCCCATGCCGAAGATCGCCGGATACCATTTCATGATCTGCCGCACCAGCAGCGATCCCGCGCCCGCCGCGTCTGGCCGGGAGGCCACCTGAAACATGTAGTACCAGGTCAGCGTCTCTCCGCCGGCGTCAACGGACGAAGGCACGAGATAACCCACGCATTGCATTGCGCCGTTCGCGTCAAGGAGCGCGCACAACTCAACGTGGAGCTCGCGGAACGCGCGAAACCGCGCCTCGCTGTCGAGCTCTCGCATATACGGCCACCGCGTGTAGCAGACTTCAGCCGCTTCGTTGAACTCTTCGAGTGTGGGCGCTTCAATGCGGCGGAACCGCGACCGCGGCTCAGCCGATGCTGACATGGCGGGTCAACTCCTGCAGCAGATCGTAGCCATCCCAGAAGCGGTTGAAGTTCAGCGCCTGCCCCACGGGAACAATACGGTCGAGCCCGTTCAGCCGCATGGCGAATTCGGTCAGTTCAGAAGTATCGAACCCGAAGTGCGTCATGGTCTGATCGCGCCGTGAAATAAAAGGCTCCAGTTCGGCAAGCGCCTCGATTCGCGTCTGGAACAGCAGCCCTCCGCCGCAGTGCCCACGATCGAAATCGCGCACCGTGCCGACATCGAGCAGTACAAACTCTCCCAGATCGCGATACCCCGTCGCGCGGCCGTCCATCACCGCGCGGCAGGCAAAGGAAAACCGGCTCAGCCGGGTCTGCGGCTGCACACGATAGGCTCGATGCTGCGCATGCCCCTGCACCAGCCTGAGAAAATTTTCGCTCGCGGCGTTCGACTCCTCCGCCGTCCCCACCCAAACCAGCAACCGCGGCGACGAGCACGCCATCTGATCGAACCAGAAAACATCGTTGAAAAAATCCGCGGCCAGCTGCTTCCGCCGCGCCGAATCGCTTGCGAGGTATCGTGCCGCCCGGATTGCGGCGAATGAGAAGCGGTCGGAAAACGTCAGTTCTTTCGCATGGGGCGGAAGCGGAATGGATCGCAGCGCGTTCACCGAAGCATCGCCGCCCCACAGAATCCGCACGTCGGCGCGCGCTGAAATCGCTTCCGTGATCTCGCGCTCGTGCCCATAGCGCAGCATCGCCGTGTTGTGCCGCAAACTCTCCGGAGCGCTCGCCATTGCCTCATTGAAAACCCGGCAGATGATCGTGGTTTGTTCTGCCGCGCGGGGCGAAAGCCGGATGATATTTCGATTCCCCGTGAGCACCGAAACGAGCCAGGAATAGATGAAAATGGTATCCACGTTAGCTGGCGGAACATGAAAAACCAGCCCGCGTGGCAGCAGGATCGCGCCGGTTTTCTGCAATTGTTCGAATTCCACGGCGAGCCGGGCCAACTCCGCCTTCCGCATCCAGAACGCGAGCGCCTGCAGCTCGGGATAACGTCCCGCATGTTCATCCCGAAAAATCCGGCGCGAAAAATCGGCGCAGAACGCGATGATCTCGTGGTGAAACGGCTTTGACGGGGCGCCCGGCGCAGTCAGCTCCGCCAGAACCTGTTCGAGTTCTACCCGCGCGGGGGCGGGCGCCACCTGCTCGATTGTCATCAGGCCACCTGGCTCGCGTGAACATCGCTGCAGCCCCGCAGTTCCGCGCGCGGAATGCGTCCCAGCACCGAAAAATACTTCCCCGCGCGGCCGCACCTGGAATCGTCCACGCCGCGAATCACGCCCATATCTTCCGTCAGAATCGAGTGGCCCGGGTAACTCTCGGGCAGCAGACTCAGCACCTGAATCACGCCCGGGACCCCCACCGGCTGCTCCCGGAACGTCAGCGGATCGCGCACAATGACGTCGGCGAAATTCGGCGGATAGAGGTACCCGTCCTCTCCTTCGAGAAAAACGCTCCCCACCTGCTCCGCCATCCCGTAGAAATTGTAAATCCGCCGGAGACCGGTTTCATCCGCGATCCGCTGCCGGAATTCCGGATTTCCGACCGCCATCTCTTCCAGCTTTTTCCAGCCGCCGCTGTGCACCAGGATGCCGTTTGAAAGATCGAATCCATGCCCGGCCACGCGCTGGAACAGATACTGCCAAACCATGAAGGTAAAACCGAAAATCAGAAAAGGCTTCCCGCCGTGCTCTGCCAGGAATGACTTTAAGCCGGCCTCGTTCAGGTTCATTTCCTCATCGAGCGCATAAAAATGCTTCCGCCCGAAGTTCATCATCCCGAGCACGCCCGCCGCCCGCGCATTGAACCTCAGCCGGTTTTTCAGTACGGCTTCGCTTTCGATCAGGATCATCGGCAGCCGCTCCGGCCCCAGCACGCTGGTCATGATCCGGCTGAGTGCCACCGTCTGGCGCCGCGCCGTTTCGCCGTCCAGCACAATCTGGCTCACCTGCTGTCCCGTCGTCCCGCTTGACGTGATCGTCTTGAACACGTTCTCTTCCGGAATGCTCGAAAGGCGGTGCGTTTTGAATAGCGAAATCGGAATGAACGGAACGCCCGCGAGGGAGCCCGCCTCCGTCATGCCTGGGTACAGCACCGACAGCAGCCGCCCATATGGCTCGCACTTCTCCCGATGGTGTTCGGTGAGTCGATTGAATTGCGGTGTCAGTTCGGCCTCTTTGCGGTGCTGCGTGAGGCTGTACTGCGGCGCCGCGAGAAGGTCCGCGAAATTCATGGAAGGCCGGTCAGCTTTTGATAGTCTATTTTACCGTTCGGTGTCAGGGGAAGGCTTTCGAGCCGCCGAAAGACGAACGCGCTGTGGTGAATCCTCAGCCGCTCGGAGAGTTCGCGCCGGTGCCCGGCGAAAACCTCTTCATCGCCATGCTCACAGTAGATCCGCAGTGCTTCGCCCTTGCCGATCACCGCCACCGGGCCATGCGCCCGCAGCAGATTTTCCACTTCATCGAGATTAATTCGCAGTCCGAACACCTTTGCGTCGCGTTTCGCCCGCCCCGTAATGAAGATATGACCGTCTTCATCGAGCCGCGCCAGATCGCCCGTCCTCAGCGTTCCGCTGAGTTGGTCGCCGAGCGCCAGATCCTCGCGGCTCGCCGCGTACCCCATCATCACGTTAGGCCCGGAGTAGAGGAGTTCGCCCGTTTCCGGGTCGATCGCGGCGCGGCCGCCGGGAATTGGCGGCCCCACCGACCCCAGTTTCTCCGGCAGCGCGGATGATGGCAGAATCGAAATCCGCGCCGTCGCCTCCGTCTGCCCATACATGACGAAGAAGCGTCCTCCGCGCTCTGCGATCCAGGACGAAAACTTTGCAATCATCGCCGGATCCATCCGTCCGCCGGCCTGCGTCATCGTATTGAGCGTTGGAATTCTCAGGCGTGCCGGATCGAGCCGCCGCAGAATCTGATACAGATATGGCACCCCGGCGAATGACGTGCACTCCGCCTTCCGGAACGTTTCCCAGAACCCGGGTTCCAGCAGCCCCTGATCCGTCAGCGCAATCGACCCGCCGTGCAGCAGGTGAGTATTCAGCACCGAAAGCCCGTAGGAATAATGAATCGGCAAACTCGTAATCGCGCAATCCGCCGGCCCGATTTCAAGTACTTCGGAAATAGACTCCGCGTTCGCCTCCACATTTCCGCGCGTGAGCCGGACGAATCGCGGACTCCCCGTGCTCCCCGAAGTCGAAAGCAGCAGCGCGAGGTCTGAATGCAAACCCGCATCATCCTCTGTTCGCCGCCGCCACAGCGCCTCGCCAACACGCTCGTAATCTGGATGCGGTACATCCAGCCCGGTCGAAATCAGCTCCGGCCGGTACAGATCGATCAGCGCGGTCTTGCTCTCCGCTATGAGTCCGTCATCGAGCAGTGCCACCGCATGTCCCGCCTCGAATGAGGCCAGATACATCGCAACAGACCGCAGATCGTTCCTGCAGAAGAGAAAAATCAGTGCGCGCGCCGGACTCCCAAGCTCTTCACACCGCTCCCGCACTGCCTCGCGCAGATCGTCGTAGCTCAGCCACCGGTCCGTCGCCGCCTCGTAAACGGCTTTTGCGGACGAATGGCGATCGAGCCCCAGAAACATTTCGCACTCAGAGAATCATGCCGCCATCGACGCCGAGCACCTGCCCGGTTACGTACGAGGCGGCGTCGCTCGCCAGAAACAGAATCACGCCGGCCACATCCTCCGGTTCTCCGGCGCGGCCTATTTTGATTCCCGCAATGGCTTCGTTCAGCTTTTGCTCCGGCAAATCCTTCAGCAGTTCCGTCCGGATCAGCCCCGGCGTCACCGCATTCACCCGAATCCCTTTCGGCGCGAGTTCCTTGGCGGCCGATCGCGTCATCCCGAGAATCGCGGCCTTCGTGGTGCCGTAAACCACCTGGCCTTCTTTGCCTTTATCGCCGACGATCGAGCTCAAATTGACGATCGACCCGCTGCGGTTGCGCCCCATCAGCCGCGCCGCCTCCTGCAGATGCAGCAGCGGCCCCATCACATTCACCTCGAGCGATTTCCGGATCAGCGCCTCGGGGATCATTCCGAGCATCGAATCCTGCATGATGCCGGCGTTATTCACCAGTACATCCAGCCGCTTAAACTCCTTGAAAATCGCGGAATAAATCGATTTGACTGCCCCCGGATCCGCAACATCCGCGCAGAATCCCCGGCAGGGGACGCTGAATTCGGACTTGATCTCCGCAACGCGCTGGTCCACCGCTTCCTGGCTGGATCGGCCATTCAGCAGAACCGTGCAACCTTCCTTCGCAAATGCCCGCGCCGTTGCCCAGCCAATGCCGCGCGTGGAGCCCGTGATGAGCGCGACTCTGCCGGCGAGCATCATTGTGGTGAGTCGAGATCCACGCCGTATTTCGCGACGATATCTTTTGCCACCGGAAAGCTGCTCATCCCGATCACGTCATCGGTATCCAGCATGATGTCGAAAACGTTCTCAATCTCCGACACCAGCTTCATATGAGCCACCGAATCCCAGCCAGCGGACTTCGCGTAGGCGAGATCGTCGAATTTGGTATCGGGAGCGACGCCCAATGCGTCGGAAAAGGCGGTTTTCAGGCTGTCCAGCTTGGTTGCCATAGGTTTTAGGCGCGAATATTCAATATAACAGCGCGTCCGGGTCAATCCCGGCGCCGTGCCTGCGTCACAATCCACAACCGGTGCGGCGGTACGAAGAAGACTGAGACCGCCAGCGCCGCCGCGGCCAGCAGCGTCACCACCGTCCGGGCAGGCGTTGCCAGCCGCTTCAGCGACGAATCGGGGGCCAGCACCAGGTCGATGGCTGCCAGACCATAAAAAATCACCTGCAGAATGATCAAAACCGCCGCCCACGGGTGGGGCAGCCCAAAACTCGTAATGAACATCCCGACAAATAGCCAGGGAAGCGCCAGCCGGCCAATCTTGTACGAAACGAAGTGGAAAAGCATCCGGTTTTTCCATGTCACGAGCGCCGGATATTTCAGCATGATCTGATAATTTCCGGCCAGCGTGCGGAGCTTGCGGCGGAATTCGCCCTGCACCGAAAACGGATACTCAATCGCCCGCGCGTCTTCATCCACAATCACGCGATACCCGCGGAAATAGGCCGCCAGCGGCAGGTACATATCGTCGAGCAGCGTATCCGGCGGCATCACCGGCGCCAGTTCCCGCCGCATCGCATAGAAAGGCCCGGTGGCTCCAAAAGTCGATCCAAGCTTTCCCAGATCCTTGCGAATCGCCCGCTCGTACCGCCAATAGAGGGATGTATTCGATTCCTCGGCGTCAATTCCTTCGCGCATCGGCAGATCGCCGCTCACCACCCCGATGGTCGGATCGGCAAAATTGGCGAC
>DASZVV010000341.1:0-6245 GCA_035546955.1 Bryobacteraceae bacterium | reverse complement strand
TGGCCCAGGCGATGACCTGTGGCGATGCATCGTCGATGTTGGCTTCGATGACGGAGACGGTGGTGTGTTCGGGAGCACGCGAAGGCTCGCCGATCATGACGCGCACGATGTTGGCATGCTCCCGAAAATCGTGGTCGCCGGCGCCGTAGCCGATGGAGCGGACTTTCATTGGCGGCATGGCGGTAACGGATTCGGCGAGGGCGGCCACGATGGCGGCACCCGTCGGAGTGGTGAGTTCGAGAGCAGGGCCGCGGGAATAGATCGGTCGGCCTTCGAGGAGTCGCGCGGTGGCCGGAGCGGGGACGGGAAGTACGCCGTGTTCGGTTTTAACGGTTCCGCTGCCGACGTTGATGGGCGAACAGTAGATTGTTTCGACGTTCAGGAGATGCAGGGCCATGCAGATGCCGGCGATATCGCAGATGGAATCAACGGCGCCCACTTCGTGGAAGTGGACTTTTTCGATACTGATGCCGTGGGCGTGCGCTTCGGCTTCGCCGAGAACCTGAAAAACGCGCGCGGCGGAGGATTTGACGGGAGACGGGAGATCGGCCTCGTCGATGAGTTTGAGGATGTCGGCCAGGTGGCGGTGTTTGTCCGATTCCGGGGCCGTGACGCGGAATTTATTGGCCGCCATGCCCCGGCGGCGCACGTTCTCCCAGAGAATTTCGCCCTCAGGGGCGAGGGAACGGAGCGCGTGCGTGATGGTGGCGCGGTCGGCTCCGGCGTCGGTGAGCGCGGCGAGAAGCATATCGCCGGCGAGGCCGGAGAAGGCGTCAATGTAGCAGATCACGGTAACTCCAGTTTAGGGGATGAGGATGGATTGATGATGGCGCTGGATTTGATGACGTGGCGAGTGGGTTCATGGGCCGAAATGGCGGCTTTGACGGGCTGTCGATGGCTTCGTTTGGAAAGGGACAGTGTTGTGTTTTGTTGAAGATCGGTGGGTTCGTTTGTTCTTTTCGAGAGTCTCCGGATACCCGGTGGTGCAGAATCTGCCGAACCGCCGCCAGGCGTTCGCAACGATGCTCATGCGGAGTTTTCTGTAGACCTTTTGCTTTTAGGAGCGTAAGCACACGTGCAGGAGGCAAATCATGCGAATGGCGGTTCGCTTAGTGGCTGTAGCATTTCTCATCGCGGTGGCTGCAGTCGCGCAGCGCGGGCAGGTGAATCCATCGTCCGGATTTTCCGTCGCGGCAATACGACGCTGTGACACGGTTCCGGGCAAGAGCATAGGCAATTTCGGCCGGGGATGGATCAGAATTGATTGTTTCAGCGTGAAAAGCCTCATTGCGCGTGCCTACGTACGCTTCGCAAATGGAAAGGCCAAGCCAGCGATAGAGACGGAGCCGATCGAGGGTGGACCCGCATGGGCTGAGACCGATCTTTATACGATCAATGCAAAGGCGGACGGAACACCTACCTTTGGGCAGATGAACGGACCGTTGATGCAGGCACTTCTCGAAGAAAGATTCAGGCTCAAAATACATCGCCGGATGATTGAAATCCCGGTATATGCGCTGACAGTTGCGAAAGGCGGCGCCCGTCTAAAAGCTGCGAAGCGAGCTTGCGTACCGGTTGACTTTGATCATCCGCTTCCTCCCGGAAGTGCCGGAGAAGACCCGCCTCCCGTCTGTGATTCGTTCAGTGGCAGTGAGCACGCCCTGGAGATACGAGGCGCGACGCTGGAGCAGTTTGGCCGGGCGTTATCACCGAGGCTAAAGAGGCGGGTGCTCGACCAAACGGGTATTGCAGGGCATTTTGACTTTCGACTTAATTTTTCCCTGATTGACCGCCTAAAGCCAAACGCCGGAGAAACGCGTGAGGATTTCATCTTCGAGACAGCGCAGTCCGTGTTGCAGCCACTGGGGCTGAAGATCGTATCCACAAAAAGCACCAGTGAGGCAATTGTTATCGATCACCTGGAGCGGCCGGGTGACAATTAGCGGCGCCACCTGCAGCAGGTGCGATCTGAGCGGAACGCTTGGTTTGATGAGGATCATAGCAGACACGAGCGGGGGGCGGCAGGGGTGATTATTTGCCGTTTGGAATAGAGATCTTGTTGGAAAGTGGCGGGGCCCGTCGCCCGCAAGCCCTTCAGGGTTCGCTTATTCCTGATTTATAACGCTTCGGAAGGCTGCGTGCAGACCTGAAACGTTATTCCCGGAGGTGCCGATGTCACGCCGATTGTGGTTGCTGCCGCTCCTGATTCTGGGCGGGCTCAGGGGGGATGAGCCTGCTGCAAGCGTGACGCGGGCAACGCTGGATAACGGGCTTCGCGTGATAATTGTGCGCGATCCGCTGGCGCCGGTAGCGACCATGATGGAGAACTATCTGGCCGGTGGCGAGGACACGCCGGCTGGGTTCCCGGGCATGGCACATGCGCAGGAGCACATGGCATTCCGCGGCTGCAAAGGACTCACGGCTGACCAGATCGCGGCAATTTATGCGCAACTCGGTGGAAGAAACAATGCCGATACGCAACAGAACATCACGCAGTATTTCGTAACGCTGCCCGCGCAGGATCTCGGGATTGCGCTCCATCTGGACGCCGCGTGTATGTCGAATATCGAGGACTCACAGGAACAGTGGGCGGAGGAACGCGGGGCCATCGAGCAGGAAGTGTCGCGTGATCTTTCGAATCCGACATATAAGTTCATCAGCCGCCTCAATGAGGATCTTTTTGCAGGGACGCCCTATGCGCATGACGCGCTGGGAACGAGGCCTTCATTCAACGCCACCACAGGGGCGATGCTGAAGAAGTTCGACACCGAATGGTATGCGCCCAACAACGCTGTACTGATCGTGACGGGCGACGTGGACCCGGCGGCGACGCTGCGGCTTATCAAACAGCTCTACGGGTCAATCCCGAAGCGGCCCGTGGCTGCGCACCCCGCCGTCCAGCTGCAGCCAGTGAAGGCGGAAAGCTTCACGCTCGAGAGCAATCTTCCTTACAAACTGGTGTTCGTTTCGTTCCGGCTGCCCGGAACGTCGAGTAAAGATTTCGCCGCCGCTCAAATTCTGAGCGACGTTATCGGCAGCCAGCGGGCGGATCTTTATGGTCTGGTGCCGGCCGGCAAAGCGCTCGAGACGGAATTCGGGATGACGGAGACCTACCCCAAAGCGAGCGTGGCGTACGCGGCGGCGGCGGTCCCCTCAGATGCGGAGACGGCGCCAGTAGCCGCAGCGGTCCAGAAGATTCTTGAGGATTATGCGACGAAGGGTGTTCCCGCCGATTTAGTGGATGCCGCGAAAAAGGGTGAGATCGCAGGCTCGGAATTCGCGCGCAATTCCATTCAGACACTGGCGGATGAATGGTCGGATGCCGTGGCGGGGCAGGGGCGGAATTCACCCGCGGACCTGGTGAATGAGATCAGGAAAGTGACCGTGGCGGATGTCAACCGCGTGGCGCGGGCTTATATCGCGGGGAATAAAGAAATTGTGGCGACGCTGAACCCATCACCCTCGGGCGCGCCGGTTTCGTCGAAGGGATTCGGCGGGGCTGAGCCGACAACGGCAGCGCCAACGAAAGCAGTCACTCTGCCCGATTGGGCGGAAGCGTCTTTGAAAACGCTGCAGGTGCCGCCGACGATCACGCACCCGGCGGACCTGACGCTTTCGAACGGCTTGCGGCTGATCGTGCAGACGGAAAAGGCGAGTGCGACGGTGACCGTGATTGGAGAAGTGAAGCACAACGCGGATCTCGAAGCGCCGGACGGAACCGACGGCGTGGATCAGGTGCTGGGAGAGCTGTTTTCTTACGGCACGGAAACGCTCAACCGGCTTGCTTTCCAGAAAGCGCTCGACGATATTGCGGCCTCCGAATCCGGAGGCGAAAATTTTAGTCTGCGGGTGCTGAAGGAGCATTTCTCGAGGGGCGTGCAATTGCTCGCCGATAACGAACTCCACCCCGCTCTGCCTGATCAGGCATTCCCGATTGTGCGGGGGCAGATCGCGAATCTGGTGGCTGGAATTCTGACGTCTCCCGAACATCGTACTCAGCGCGCGCTGCATGAGCTGCTGGTCCCCAAAAACGATCCCACGCTGCGGGAAGCAACGCCGAAGACGGTGACGAATCTGAGTCTGAAGGACGTCAGGGATTACTACGCGAAGGTTTTCCGGCCCGATATCACCACGATTGCGGTGATTGGCGATGTGACTCCCGACGAAGCGAAAGCCGAATTCGAGCGATGGTTCGGCGGCTGGAAGAGCGCAGGGCCAAAGCCGGATGTGGTTCTGCCGTCTGTGCCGGTCAACCATCCGGGGGCGACAGATGTGCCGGATTCCGCGCAGGTGCAGGACACGGTGGATCTGGAACTGGAGCTTGGGATCAACCGCTTCGATCCCGATTACTATGCTCTGCAACTGGGGGATCATGTGCTGGGCGGGGGATTTTACGCTACACGGCTTTATCGGGATTTGCGGCAAAAGGCCGGCTATGTTTATAACGTGGAAAGTGTGCTGAATGCCGGCGAGACGCGGGCCACCTATGCAGTGACTTACGGATGCGATCCGCAGAATGTTTCCAAAGCGAGGCAACTGGTGGACGAGGAACTGGTGGCGATGCGGACGACGGACGTGAGTCCGGCCGAGCTGCAGCAGGCAAAGGCGCTGCTTCTCCGGCAGAACATTCTGGCGGAGTCGAGCGAGGAAGCGGTAGGAGCGGGGTTTGTGGCGCGGGCAATGATCGGGCTCCCGCTGGATGAACCGCATCGTGCAGCGCAGCGCTATTTCGATTTGAACGCGGATCAGGTTCGGGCGGCGTTCGGAAAGTGGATCCATCCGGACGCGTTCGTGCAGGTGGTTCGGGGACCGGTCCCGCAGTAATGTTCGCGTTATGGCGTCGCGAACTCGTTATCTGGACGCAGCCCTCGTTGCTCTGAGCACCGCAATCCGTCTCGATGTTATCGTCATCGAGGTACGGAAGAGTGATTGCGGCGCACGGGCAGGAGAGCAAAGGTGAACTATCTCGAACGATTCCGGGTGCAGCCCGGGGCAAAGGTGAAGCTCAGGGACATTTCGCCCGATTTCACAGGCCATCATGAAAGCCATAAAGAGGCGGCAGATGAAATTGAGCATTACCAAAGAAGATTGCGCGAACTTCAGGATCTGCTGTACGCCGAAAATCGCCGCTCACTGCTGATCTGTCTGCAGGCGATGGACACCGGCGGTAAGGACGGGACAATCAATCATGTTCTCTCCGCGATGAATCCGCAGGGTTGCCGGGTAGCTCCGTTCAAACAGCCTTCCGCGGAAGAGGCGGCACACGATTTTCTGTGGCGCGTGCACCGGGAGGCGCCGGCGAGAGGAGAAGTAGTCATCTTCAACCGTTCGCATTATGAGGACGTGCTTGTTGTTCGGGTGCACGGTCTGGCGCCGAAAAAGATCTGGTCCCGGCGTTATGAGCGGATCAACGAGTTCGAAAAGGGACTGGTGGACCATGAGACGCAGATTCTGAAGTTCTACCTGCACATCTCCCGCGAAGAGCAATTGGCGCGTTTCAAGGCTCGGTTGGACGATCCGACCAAACAGTGGAAGATCAGCGAGAGTGACTATGACGAGCGAAAATATTGGGGCGATTACCGGAAGGCGTATGAAGAGGCGCTATCGCGATGCAGCACGGAGCATGCGCCCTGGTTTATTATTCCCGCCAATCACAAATGGTTCCGAAATCTGGCCGTTGCCCGGATTATTGTGGAACATCTGGAGGGAATCAAGCTGGCCTACCCAAAGCCCACGGTCGATCTCGGAAAAATTCGCCGTGAGTATCATGCGGCGAAAAAGGCGTGAAAGCGGCAGGATCGGAAATCGTATGCGCTGCTGCCATGGATTGAAATGAGAACCCGGATGAGTATCGCATTTTACGTATTGTCGCTGGCAGGCATCATCGTCGGCGTCGATTTTCTCTTCTTCCGGAACGCATTCCGGGAGAGGCTGATGGCCAACATCGGGATCGTGCTCATCTTCGCCGCGTTCTACCTCCGATTCGTGAAGCGCCCATGAGAGTGCGGTTGAGCGCCGGCATTTTGCGCCGGAATCCGGGAGGCACGAGGCTCGCGCTCCCAGATGAAGAAGTGAGCTCCGCCTGATGGCTGACGAATCCTGCCTGCCTGCTCTTCATGTCCGCCCACCGGCATTACATTCGGGAGGGGAACACGCGGAAGGATCGGCTCGGGACCGGTCGTTTCCTCGATCTGTACTGCGCCGTGGCGGTCCATAACCTCGGCGGCAGACCTTACGGTGTCGTC
>DASZVV010000340.1:0-5332 GCA_035546955.1 Bryobacteraceae bacterium | reverse complement strand
CCGCGATGATGTCCGAAAAACAGCAGATCCCCTCCGGTCCCCGGCTGCAGGGCGATCCGCAGCGTGAGCTCAAAGCCATGCATGACGATGAAGACATGCTGCTTTCGAGCTATGGATGGGTCGACCAGGCAAAGGGTACCGTTCATATCCCGATCGACCAGGCGATCGACATGGTCGCCGCAAACGCGGCCGCCGGTAAAGGCCTCGCTGTGAAGGTCAGTCCAACGGGCGCCGACCATGATGGATATCGCATGATGCCGTCCGACGCCAGCGGCGGCCGGACGCTGGAGAAGATTTCGCAGTAAAGAAGTGAAAGTAATGAAGCTGTTCCGTTCCATTTCGGTTTTCGCTCTCGCAGCCGCAGTTGTGCTCCCGGCAGGGATGCTGCATGCGGAGGGCTGGGATGCGTCCGCGCCTGCCTTCACTAAACCGCACGATCAGCCCACTATGGATCTGCTGAACATGCGGGGTCAGGACCGGCCCACGCCGCTGACCAAGGTCAACATCGCGCAGAAGCTCAACAGCCAGTTGCCGCTCGATACTGTTTTTACGGACGATCACGGCAATCAGGTAAAGCTCGGTCGGTATTTCACCGGCAAACGGCCCGTCGTGCTGGCGCTCGTCTACTATGAGTGCCCGATGCTCTGTACCCAGATTCTGAATGGACTGGTGCGCGCCGCGCGAATGCTCGATATGACCCCCGGCAAAGATTACGATGTCGTGGTCGTCAGCTTCGACGCGCGCGAGGGCACAAAGGATGCCGCCGCAAAGAAGGCGTCTTACGTAAAAGCCTACGGTCATCCGGAAACCGCGGATGCGTGGCACTTCCTCACCGGCTCGCTCGCCAGTATCAAGAGCATTACCCAGGCCGTCGGTTTCACCTACATCTGGGATGCGCACACTGCGCAGTTCGCGCACGCCAGCGCGATCTATGTGGCGACTCCGGAAGGAAAGCTTTCAAAGTATTTCATGGGCATTGAATACTCGCCCAAAGATCTGAGACTCGGTCTTGTGGATGCGTCGCATGGCCAGATCGGCACTGTGGTCGATCAGGTTCTGCTGTTCTGCTACCACTTCGATCCCGAGTCGGCAAAATATACTCCATTCGCCCTCGGCCTCGTAAGGGTCGCGGGTGCCGTGACCGCCTTCGCGCTCGGCGGCTTCGTGGTGATTAGCTTACGGCGGGAGAGCCGGGAGAAAGGGAAGCAGTCCGCCTGATGATTGTGGAATCGAAGAGTTTCCAGTTGTTGCCGGAGTCGGCGTCGAACTTTGCCTCGCAGGTTGACGGCCTCTACGGCTACATGATCGTGATCAGCGCCTTCTTTTCGCTGCTGGTCGCGTTCCTTATCATATTTTTTGCCGTTAAATATCGTAAACGGCCCGGTGTCAATGTCGCTCATCATACCGATGATCACAGCATTGGCGCCATGATACTTGAAATCGCCTGGAGCGTGATTCCGCTCGGCCTTTCGCTCGTCATGTTCGCCTGGGGCGCCAGCATCATGTTCCAGGAATCGCGCCCGCCCAAAGACGCCCTGAATGTCTACGTCACGGGTAAGCGCTGGATGTGGAAGATCCAGCATCTTGAAGGCGCGCGTGAAATCAACGAGCTGCACATTCCGGTGAACCGCGACATCCGCCTCACCCTGACCTCAGAAGACGTGATCCACGACTTCTACGTGCCGGCCTTCCGCACCAAAACGGACGTCCTGCCCGGCCGCTACACCACGGAATGGTTCCGGCCGACCAAAGTCGGCGAGTACCACCTTTTCTGCGCCGAATATTGCGGTACCAAGCACTCCGGCATGATCGGAACCGTCTACGTGATGAACGTGGAAGACTACAATAAGTGGCTCGCGCAGGGCAGCGGTGAAGGCTCCATGGCTGAAGACGGGGAAAGCCTGTTCCGCCAGCTCGGCTGCGGCAACTGCCATATGCCCGACGGACATGGCCGGGCGCCCGACCTCCACGGTGTCTACGGGATGCGCGTCGACCTCTCCGACGGGAGCACGGTTCGGGCCGACGAGTCCTATATTCGCGAATCCATCCTCTATCCGCAGGCGAAGATTGTCGCTGGCTATGATCGCATCATGCCTACCTTCAAAGGCCTCATCAGCGATGAAGGTATGTTGAAACTGATCGAATATATCAAGTCCATGGGCAACCCGAACGGTGTGGTTTCTGAACGCCCGCTGGCTAAAGAACCCTCCGATATCCAGAAGACCGGGCCAATGGCGTTGCCCGAGTCCGAGTATAAAGCGCCTGCGGCGGGCCCGCGCTCTACCGCGGCAACAGGGAAACAATAATGATTACGGCGCCTCCTCAAACAGCAGAACCAAGAACTTATCTCAACGCCGAGGTCGGCCTGAAAAGCTGGCTTCTGACGAAAGATCATAAGCGGATCGCCATCCTGTATCTGATCGTCGTCACGGCCTTCTTTGCTCTCGGCGGGCTTTTCGCGAGCCTGATCCGGATTGAGCTCGCCACGCCGGCGGGAGATCTTTTCGATTCGAACACGTATAACAAAGTTTTCACGATGCACGGGATCATCATGGTGTTCTTCTTCCTGATCCCCTCCATCCCCGCGACCCTCGGAAACTTCTTCCTCCCGATGATGATCGGGGCCAAAGATCTGGCGTTTCCGCGAATTAACCTGCTCAGCTGGTATATTTATCTGCTCGGCGGTATCTTTACCCTGTACGTGCTGGTCACCGGCGGTGTTGACACCGGATGGACGTTCTACACACCGTTCAGCAGTTCCTACTCAAACGGGTACGTAGTGGCGGCCGGACTCGGCATTTTCATCAACGGCTTCTCTTCGATTCTGACCGGTCTGAACTTCATCGTCACCGTCCACCGCATGCGCGCGCCGGGTATGACCTGGTTCCGCCTGCCGCTGTTCGTGTGGTCGCACTACGCCACCAGCGCCATCATGATCCTTGGCACGCCGGTGATCGCCGTGACCCTGTTCCTCCTGGTCCTCGAACGCGGCCTGCATATCGGCTTCTTCGATCCTGCCTACGGCGGCGACCCGGTTCTTTTCCAGCACCTGTTCTGGTTCTACTCGCATCCGGCCGTCTACATTATGATTCTGCCCTCCATGGGCGTGATCTCGGAGGTCATCTCGACCTTCTCCTCGAAAAAGCCCTTCGGCTACACCTTCATCGCCTTCTCCTCGATCGCGATCGCGGTGTTCGGCTTCCTCGTCTGGGGTCACCATCTGTTTGTCGCCGGCCAGTCGATCTATGCCGGCCTCGTGTTCTCGGTCCTGAGCTTTATCGTCGCTATCCCCTCCGCCATCAAGGTCTTCAATTGGGCAGCCACCATGTATAAAGGCCAGGTTCGCATGGAGACGCCGATGCTCTACGCTATCGGCTTCATCGGCCTGTTCACCATCGGCGGCCTGACCGGCGTTATGCTCGCGTCGCTCGGCATGGATGTCCACCTGACCGACACTTACTTTGTGATCGCGCACTTCCATTACGTGATGGTCGGCGGCGCGCTGCTCGGCTATCTCTCCGGGCTCCACTTCTGGTGGCCCAAGATGACCGGCCGTATGTACTCCGATGTCTGGTCGAAAGTTTCCGCCGTGCTCGTATTCGCCGGATTCAACCTGACGTTCGGACCCCAGTTTCTGCTCGGCTACATGGGTATGCCCCGCCGCTACCATGCGTATCCGCCCGAGTTTCAGGTTCTCAATGTTCTCTCTTCCGCCGGCGCCTCGGTGCTGGCTCTCGGCCTGCTGCTCCCGGCAGTTTATCTGACATGGTCGCTCAAGAACGGCGCGAAAGCCCCCGCTAATCCGTGGGGTGCCACCGGACTCGAATGGCAGACCCAGTCACCGCCCATTCCCGAAAACTTCGAGGTTACGCCTGTGGTTACCCATGAAGCCTATGATTACTCGACCGTGCAGGAGGTAGTCCACATTGGCTAGTCAGACGATTCCGCACCACCATGCGGACGAGACCCTTCAGCACCACTTCGCCAATCCGGAGCAGCAGAAGGACGCTTCAACGATCGGAATGTGGGTGTTCCTGCTCACCGAAATCATGTTTTTCGGCGGGCTGTTCCTGGCCTATTTCGCTTACCGCCAGGCTTACCCGCTGGCTTTCGCTTCCGCCAGCAACAAGACCAATCTCTGGATCGGCGCCGCCAATACCACGGTGCTGATCTGCAGCTCTCTCACCATGGCGCTCGCTGTTCACGCGGCATCGCTCGGCAAAAGAAAGCTGCTCGTCACGTTCCTGTCCCTCACCTTGGTACTGGGTGGGATCTTCCTGTGCGTCAAAGGTTACGAGTACCACGATAAGTGGGTCCACCACGAAGTCCCCGGCTATCACTTCAATTGCGAAGGCTGCGAAGACGCAGGTCACGCCCCGCTGTTCTTCTCGCTCTACTTCGGGATGACCGGTCTGCACGCTACCCACATGCTGGTTGGGTTCGTTATTCTGCTGATCCTGATCTACCAGTCGAATAATGGTAAGTACACCGAGAAATGGTACACACCTATAGAAATGTTCGGGTTGTACTGGCACTTCGTCGATATTGTCTGGATATTCCTGTTCCCGCTTCTATACCTGATAGACCGATCCGGACGGGGGCTGAGCTAAGATGTCTGACCACGCTGAACACCATATCGTCCCTAAGCGGGTATACTTTGCCGTATTCGCCGCCCTGATCGTTCTCACCTGGGTGACGGCGATTGTTTCGACAATCAACCTGGGCGCGCTGAACATCTTCGTCGCTCTCTCAATCGCGATTTTCAAGGCCTCGCTCGTCATTCTGTTCTTCATGCACGTCAAGTACGGAACGCGGCTGACCAAGATGATCGTACTCTGCGGGCTTTACTGGTTGCTGCTCCTCCTGTTCATCGCCATGGCGGATCTCTGGACCCGCGGCTGGATGGGCGTCCCCGGACGTTAAATTCATTCTCAACACCAGCCTGACCCAATCCGATAAGCCTGTTGAGGCCATCGGAAATGGGTCAGGTATCTGGCACCCCCCTCTGGAACATCCCGCTACCGGAGACGCAAAGTCCGTCTCACACGCAGGCGATCGCGGCTGCGGTCCGGACAATCAATGAGTCCGGTATCGTCGGTCCCGACCGTCAGGTGACGTTCTCGACCGATTCCGCTTCCCGGGAGTTGGTGATACGGGTGGTGGATAAGCAGAGCAGGGACGTTCTCGTCCAGTGGCCCTCGGACTATGCGCTGAATCTGGCGGCGCAGGTGCGCAAGGAGAATCGCATCGCATGAACCCCTACTTTGCCGGGATGATCCTTTCGGCGACCCCCATCGAGCTGGTCCGGCTGCTCTACCAGCCGGGGGTAGCA
>DASZVV010000339.1:0-2962 GCA_035546955.1 Bryobacteraceae bacterium | reverse complement strand
AAGATCGGCTTCACGGATTTATCGAACGCGGCCTGGGTGGGGCCGCCGGCGGCGTGGGCTGCCGCGGGTTTCGCGGGGGCGCTCGACTTCGCCGCGGGCGCAGCGGATTTCGCCGCCGGTTTTGAAGAGGATTCAGCCGCCAGCAGCAGGCCGACCGTGCTTGCCGTGAGTACGAAGATTCCGACTTTCAATCGCATGATGTACCTCGAAAATTATTCTTTTGCCGCCGGAGGCGCCGCCGCAGGAGTTGCCGCGCCCGATGCGCCGAGGGCGCCGCGCCCGCGTCCGGGGAGACCGCGTCCGGCCGCGCCCGATGCACCGCGTCCGGCGCCGAAGCGGCCGCGTCCACGGCCAACGGGAGCGACGGGCTTCGCGGAAACGAGCTCGACATAGAGCTTCTGGATTTTATCTTTCTGGGCGGGATCGGCAATCAGATACTGGTGCTTTCCGCCGGCGCCGGGAGTAAACTTCGTGCGGCCGTCATCGAGCACGGTGATGGTGCCCGGTTCGGAGAGCTTGAAGTAACCGTCATCGGGATTGGCGGCATAGAGCGCGGCCGCCATGCCAGGCGTAACGGCGTCGTACGGCATCGGCTTAAAAGCCTTGTAGGCGTCGACGAGGGGGTGTTCGGTGGCCCAGGAGTAATCTTTATCGATGCTGTCGCCGGGGTAGGGAACGGCTTCGCCAACTTCCGTGCCAACGGCGATGATCGGGGTGGGCCATTCCGCGAAGAGCTTTTTGGCGGCGGCGAGGTCGGCGTGAATGCTGGGATCGGCCGCTCCGTTCGGGTAGGCACCGACGGCTGCGACAAGGTGTTTGACCTTGGCCGTGATCTGGGGCTTCGCGCCGTAGAGACTCATGAGCTGCACCAGATTGCCGGCAGGGCCATCGAGCAGAACGACGGCGTTCATGTCGTTTTGGGCGAGCAGCATGTTGCGCATGGTGACGCCGCATTCGGCGGTGTCGATAAAACTTTCGATCTTGTACGGGTAGGCCTGTTTGCCTTCGGGATTCTTTTTGTCGAGGATGGCCCTGATGATCGGGGTATCGGTCTTGATGCGGCCGTCGGTCGCGAGGCCGATCTTATCTGCGCCGCCGCCGAAGCCGGTACCCGCGCCGAGCGCGCCGCCGAGGTAGAAATCGCTGAGAGCTTCTTCCGCCTGCGCAGCCTGGAGGTTGGAATTCGTAACGCTGACCGAGATGACGCGGCACTGGCCCTTGGACGACATGGCGCGGAGCAGCGCGACCGTGAGGACACTATCGATGGAAGTGCCGAATTCGGTGTCGAACGTGATTCCCGTTGGTGGCCTGACGAAGCCGCGTCCCTGCATGTTGCTCCTCTCTCCCGATACTCGAAAGGGCCGCTTCCTCGCGGTTGCGGCCCTTGTTGATTTTCTTCACCGTCACCGCGAGGGGACGGCTTCCTTCTTAACTGGCCTGCAGGAGGCTTGCGGGATCGAGCGGTCCCGAAGCATCGCCGAAGTTTTCGACCGGTACGCCCATGTGGCCCATCAGGGTGAGATGGAGGTTGCACATCGGAGTTTCCTTGCGGTAGACGATGCGGTGTCCGGGGGTGAACGCGCCGCCGCCGCGGCCGATCAGCAGCGTGGGCAGATCTTCGTGCAGGTGGCGATTGCCATCGGAAAGACCGGCGCCGTAGATGATCATCGAATTATCGAGCAGGTTCGAGTCGCCTTCCTTCGTGGCTTTCAGCTTGGCGAGGAAACCGGCGAGCTGCGTGGTGTGATACTCGTTGATCTTCGAAACCTTCTCGATGAGATCGGGCTTGCCCTGATGGTGCGTGCAGGGATGGTGACCGTCCGGGATGCCGATTTCACGGTAAGCGCGCGAGGTGCCTTCGCGGGTCATCAGGAACGTGACGATGCGGGTCATATCGCTCTGGAAGGCGATCAGCGTCATGTCGCTGAGGAGCCGGAAGTGCTCGGCGAAATCGGCCGGCACGCCGTAAGGCTTGGGCATTCCGGGATCGACCTGCTTGTTGTCCTTCTCGGCTTTCTCGAGCTGGCGCTCTACTTCACGGATGGAGGAGAGATACTCGTCGAGCTTGTGGCGATCGGTGGGGCCGAGTGTGGTTTCGAGTTTCTTCGTATCGGCCATGACGAAATCGAGAATGCTCTGGCGGTCTTTCGCCTGCATGGCGCGCTCTTCGGGAGTGAGGATCTGGCCGTCGCCGAAGAGGCGTTCAAAGAGAACGCGAGGATCGAGCGTGGGCGGGAGCGGCTGGGTTTCGCTGCGCCACGCAAGGTTGTTGGTATAGGCGCAGGAATAACCGGAGTCACAGTCACCGGCCTGGCGGGCATCGTCCATACCGAGCTCCAGGGAGGGGAAGCGAGTCTGGGCGCCGATCTTGTTGGCAACGATCTGATCGCAGGAGATGCTGGCGCGAATGTCGGTAGTGCTTTTCTTGACCTGAATGCCGGTGAGGTAAGAACCGCTGCAACGGCCGTGATCGCCAGCGCCATCGAGCAGCGCGCGTCCGCTGTTGTGCGTCAGGTTGCCCAACTGAATCATGTCGTCCCGGAACGCTTCGAGCGGCTTGAGGGCACGGGGGAATGCCTGGAATTTGCCTTCGTAATCCTGTGCCGGATTCCAGTCGCTCATGATGATGCCGTTCGGCACGTAGAGGAACGCCAGGCGGACGGGCGATTTGGTGGGCGCGGCGAGCGCCGGGGACATGGACTCCAGGAAGGGAAGCGCGACTGCGGCGGTGCCCATACCCCGCAGCAACGTTCTCCGTGAAAGCTTCTTACCGGTGATGTAATTCATTCAGGTCTCCCTTAGCGCCAACAACCAACCGAGGTTATTTTATGACATTTCACAGCCGGATGGAAGCGGTTCCCGAAATTTGTCCGTCCAATTTTGAGTACCAGCCATGAGCGGCAATCCAACCGGCTTCATTTATTATTTCCACATGCGGGTGGTGGAAATCGCAATGTCGTCG
>DASZVV010000338.1:0-16356 GCA_035546955.1 Bryobacteraceae bacterium | reverse complement strand
ATCTGTGCCGCTACTCCCACGAGACTTCGTGTCTGTAATGAAGGCGAGCGCGGTGTCGTGATCAGCCGGTACCACCGTGTGGCTGGTTATGATTGGCTGGCAATCCCGCTGCTCCCTTATCTTTACGCCGTCGATCGCGCCGATCAGGTTCCGCGATCGGTCACGCCTCATGATGTTGCTTATCTGAGGGATCAGTGGCGCCGCGAGCACCTCGAGGACCTCATTCCCGATGCCGACGATGGATCGGCGCCGCAAGGCGACTGGACTCAGCTTGTCGGTTCTGCCTATGACCGAACCCTCTATGCGTTCGAATTGCCGTCGACGAGCGAACAGGATGAGAAGTTCATCGAAATGCTGAATGGTGCGCCGAACGTGAACCGGTTCAATCTGTTGTTTCAGAACTGCGCGGACTTCGCCCGCCATACGATCGACTTTTACTATCCTCATGCGGTTCATCGCAGTCTGCTCGCTGACGTCGGCATTATGACTCCCAAGCAGGCAGCGAAAAGCCTGGTGAGCTACAGCCGGAAGCACGAGCTGTCTCTCGAGACGCTGACAATTCCGCAGGTAGCCGGCACGATGCCGCGCAGCACCGCGGTTCGCGGGGTTCTGCAGTCGCTGGTGAAATCGAAGCGCTATGCAATCCCGCTTGCCGGTCTTGCCGTGTTCCATCCTTTTTTCGGAGGCGGTCTGGTTGCCGCATGGTTCGAGGGCAAGAAGTTCGATCCGAAGAAGATCGCGGAGAAAACAGATCCCCCGCACGATCCTCAGGCCATCGCCATGGAGTTGCAGTCGGATGAAATTTCGACCGGCGGCCAGTAAGCGCCGGCTAAGAAGCGGGCTTCGTATCCGCTGGCGCGGATGGCAGTTGCCAGGGGACCGCGAGCGCTGACCCTTCGTTTTCGATTGCCTCCACCATCTTCAGCAAAATTCTCTGCTGGATTGCGAGGAACTCGTCGTTATCGGGAGTCTTGATGTAGGCGAAAATTTCGATATCGAGCGAAACAGCCCCCGGCCCGATAAAACGCACCGGAATCGATCCGAGTTCCGCCTTCGGCTCACTCTTCAGAATGTCGGTGCATTCCGTGAGGATTTTCTGCAGTTGCCCTGAGGTGGTGTCCTTGCGGATACTGAGCGTGATGTGGAACAGGATCTTGTCTCTCGGTGAAAAATTCTCGAGTTGCATCGCGGAGAACGTCCCATTGGGAATACTCACCACGGTGCGGTCGAGCGTGCGAATTCGCGTCGATCTCAGCCCGATGTCGATGACAGTCCCCACCTGATTACCCCACTTGCAGAAATCTCCTACGAGCACTGGACGATCGCCGATCACGGAAATGCCGCCGAACAGATTCTCGATCGTCTTCTGCGCCGCGAGCGCCACTGCGATGCCGCCAACGCCGATGCCGGCGAGCAGAGTGGTAACACTGATCCCCCACGCGTTCAGCACGCTGAGCAGTACCACTAAATAAAGCGCCGCTTTGGCAATCTGCCTTCCGAGGGGCAGAATGGAGTAGCTGACTGCCTGCACTCGCGGATCGAGATGCGAATGCCATCGCTCCGCGAGAATATCGACCACCAGTCCGGCGGCCCACGCGAATGCAAGGGAAAAACAGAGGCCGGCGAACCGCTCGAGAAACAGACGAGGAATGGAAGAAGGGGGAGCCAGCGCAATCGCCGCCCGAAATCCCGCGGAACCGAGCAGCAGCCGCAACGGCCCGCGCAGCACGGGCGTGAACAGCTTCGCAGGAACGATCCTCGTCAGCACCGCCGAGATCGCCGAAACGAGAATCCAGAGCAGGATCGCCGCGCCCAGCAGCGCGATCCAGCGCCAGATCGGGGTCTGCCAAACCTGGATCGTAACCAGTTCTTGAGGAAGCAGCTTTTCAAACCAGTTCTCCGTCAGCATTTTGTGCGCGTCGGGAATGAGTTTCACGCTGTCGGCGGAAACCAGCCACACGCGGAGGCCGTTGCGGAGTTCCACCTTCTGCATCTCCAGATTGACGTCGCTCTGACGGACGTGAAATGTCGCTAGATGGTCGACGAGCGGCGGGAGATTATCGGACTGGTAGCCATCCGGATCCCGGCTCAGGGTCGCGATATCGAATCCCGTATCGTCCAGCAGATCTTCCAGTTGTTGTGCCAGCTCCGGCCCATCCTTCGCACGGTCGGCCGTCGACCAGGAGCGCAGATCCAGGTAATGCTGAGCTTTGAAATAATCGTGCGAGTGCGCGGCTTCGAGGAACTGATAGATCGCGCTCTGGGGACTCGTTCGGCCCAGCGGATCGCTTTGGGCGACCGCTGGCTTTGCCGGCGCCGGCGCTGCCGCGGGAGGAGCCTGGGCAGACACCAGCGCAACAGCCGCGCAGGCGGCAACAAAAAGTTTTTGGATCACAGGCACCCTCGCTGCACGTATCGTACCGAACGCTTAATCGCGCTTCAGAACCCTTCCCATATCGAGCTTGAAGGAAGGGTCCCCGCGGGTCCCGCTGATCACAATGGGAAGAACGGTTCCCGCGCCATCGCGGCTGAACCAGGGATCGGCGAGCTTGAGGAGCTTACTTTTCCAGCCGGTCGTCATCTGCGAAACTTTTGCATCCAGCTTCGCGGTTCCGCGGAAATCGATTTCCCCGGTGCGCAGCTGGTAACCGCCCGCCATATCCACATGTGCCCCCGGCACCTCAAACTTCAAATCCGGGAGGCTGAGGCGTTCGTGCCCCATATGGAACGTACCGTGAAAATCGGCGGCGACGTTCGGGTCATGATTATCGGGCTCGCCCTGCGCGCGATGGCTCAGTGCCGCGATTTTCCCCTGCACGTCCGGACTCGCAAACCTGACGCCATCCAGCCCGAAGGTCCCATCCAGTTCGAGCCGCGTAATCACTTCGCTTTCGCCCGGCGGAAGTTTAACCCTGGTATCGAAATGGATGCCGCCAGTCATCGGTGGAGAGGTGCTCTTGAGCGCCAGCTTCAGGAAATCTTCAACCCGCGCGTGCTCATCGGGAGTGACCTTCGCCGTCAGGAGTATCGTCTTGTGGGTTTCGAGCGAGCCGCGATCGATCGCGCCCGCAACATCGAACTCCGACCCTCCGAGTCTGGCGTGTACCGGATGCAGCACCGTATTGCCGTTTGTGCCGTCCACTGTGGCCTCAAATTGAGTATGCAGCGGGATTGGATGGCCGCCGATCTTGAGCGCAAAATCGGGGGTCTCCGTCGTTCCCTTGACTTCGATGCTGTCGAGCTCGCCATGATACTCGCCATTCGAAGACAGGATTCCCGAGATCCCTTTGAACACCGACAGATCGGCATCGCGGAACGTGTACTTGCCCGAGATCGGCGTATTGACCGGCGCTTCGGGATCCCACGGTCCAAACATGCCGTCGGCGTGGATCAGGCCTGGGGGCTTCGGATTAGTGAGCTGCGCGTGATACGTCATCGGCTGGTGGCGGCCGACGGAGTGGAGCGTGAGATTCCTGATATCGAAAATCAGGGGATCGTGCGTCGGATCTTTCGGCGTGATTTCGAGCGTCGTGCCGTCGGCAACCACCTCGTCCAGAATGAACGCCTCGGTCGATTGCTTCTTCGATTCGTGCGTATCGTCGGATGAGTCCTCCCGGCGCGGCGGCCGGATGTAGAGGCCCTGCAGAATCAGCCGTCCGAGGTGCTTCGGCGAGCGGAAAAACCCGGCCAGATTCGCATCGAACTGGAAGTGTTTCAGCCGGATCATCGGCGGCTTGCTGTGATCGCCGTGAAACCAGAGGGTCAGGTTATCGCCTGTGGCGTGGACCTCGGGAAACAGCGCAATTTCAAGATCGCCGAGCTGAACGTCGCTGTCATACCGCTGTTCCAGCCGCGAGATGAAGTAATTCCGCGCCATCGGCTGGAAGCGGATGATGACCACCGAGGCAACGACAATCAGCCCCAGGATGAGCCCCGCGAGGGAAAAGAGGGCGATACGAACCCATCGACGCCCTCGTTTGCTCTCCTCAGGAGGACTCACGTTGTCGATCACAGCAATTATCTGTCCTTTATATCCGGCGCGGTACCGGAAGTTTGCCGGTGGTGTACGAAATCATTCGATCAGCGCCGCTGCACTCCCGCAAGTCCACGCACCGGAATGTCATGCCGTTATTCTGCCAGCCATCGGGCTCGACGCCGTCGCATAGAGTTTCTTCTCCATGCGGCCGGCTTCCCAGGCCAGACGTCCCGCCTCGACGCCGAGTTTCATCGCGGCGGCCATTTTCTCCGCGTCATCCGCCGCGGCGATAGCCGTATTCATCAGGACGCCATCCGCGCCAAGCTCCATCGCGAGCGCGGCGTCAGACGCTGTACCAACGCCTGCGTCGACGATCAGCGGGACTTCCGTGATCCGTTCGCGCAGGATGCGCAGGTTCGTTGTGTTCTGAATGCCCAGCCCCGAACCGATCGGCGCGGCGAGCGGCATCACGGCCGCGGCGCCGGCATCGATCAGACGGAGCGCGTTCACCAGATCGTCGTTCGTGTACGGAAGCACGACAAAACCCTCTTTCGAGAGGACGCGGGTCGCTTCCACCAGGCCGGCGTTATCGGGAAAAAGCGTCTGCTCGTCGCCGATGACTTCGAGCTTGACCCAATTCGACAGTCCGACTTCGCGGCCGAGACGCGCCGTGCGAATGGCGTCATCGGCGTTGTAGCAGCCGGCGGTGTTGGGCAGGATGAACATCTTCTCTCTATCGATGTAGTCCAGCAGCGATTCTTTGGAGCGGTCGGTGAGGTTTACACGCCGCACCGCGACGGTCACGAGTTCGGCGCCGGAGGCCGCATGGCAGCGCGCCATTTCCTGGAAGCTGCGGTACTTCCCGGTGCCGATCAGGAGACGGGAGCGGAAGGTCCGGCCAGCAACAATTAGGGGCATATTTTCATTCTAGAAGGCAAGTTCGCCGTACTGTACAATAGATTTGAGGTAGGCGTTATGCAGATTCCAAGTCACTTCCTGGCCGCCAATATCTTCGCCGGGCCCGATATCATAGTCGTGCTGCTCATCGCAGTGTTGCTGTTCGGCGGCAAAAAGCTTCCGGAACTGGCAAAAGGTCTCGGTGAAGGCATCAAGAGCTTCAAAGAGGCCGTGAAGGAAGAAGAAAAGAAGCCGTCCACACCGCCCCCGGCGGCGGCGGAAGCAGAGCCCAGGAAGCAGGAATAACGCTTCCACAGACTCCGCCGGCAAGATGGGCGGCAGCGGCTCCACGAAAAGTTCGGCTCCACAGAGCCAACCAAAAATTAACCCCGTAAGCGCCGCGAGACGCTTACGGGGTTTTGAGTTTCTGATCCCGAAAAAACTACTTCTTGGCCTTGGGCGGAACGATCGCGTCCTTAGCCGACTTGGCGACGCGGAACTTCACGACCTTCTTGGCGGCAATCTTGATGGTTTCGCCGGTTGCCGGATTGCGGCCCATGCGAGCCTTCCGGTCCACGCGCACGAGCCGGCCAATGCCGGGCAGCACGAACAGACCGTTCTTCTTCACTTCGCTGATCGCCAGACCCGACAGACCGTCGAGAATGGAGCGAGCCTGCTTATTCGTTACTTCACCCTTTTCCGCCAGAGTGCGGACCAACTGGGTCTGCGTCATTCTTTTTGTTGTTGCCATTGAACCTCCCGTTGTGTTAGTGCACGAACCCGAAATGTGCTTGAAACCCTTATTTTATAGGGCTCCGAAGCACTTCACGTTCACGCGTCGATTATCATCATACGGGACACGCGGTTCGAAGGCAAGCGAAAACATGCGAAAAATGGCCGTTTTCCGCATGTTTTTTGAATCGGGTCCCATGAAAGCGGTACTACGAGGGCTTGTGAGCAGCGCGAGCGCGGGGCGCGCCGCCGAGTACGCGATCGTTTCGCAAAAGCAAAAGCGGCGCTTTCGCGCCGCTTTCGTTACCGCGTCGGTTATATATCGAGTGACTACGCCGTGCGCGACATCTCGCCCTTATCGCCGGAGATCGCGCCCTGCGCCGCCGCCAGACGCGCGATCGGCACGCGATAGGGAGAGCAGGAAACGTAGTTCATGCCGACCTTCTGGCAGAACTGCACCGAGCTCGGCTCGCCGCCGTGTTCGCCGCAGATGCCGACTTCGAGATCTGGACGTCCCTTGCGGCCCGCGTCCACGGCCAGCTTGACGAGCTTGCCGACGCCTTCCTGGTCGAGCACCGCGAACGGATCGGCCTTGAAGATTTTGGCGTTCTCGTAATCCTTCTGGAACTTCGTGTAGTCGTCGCGCGAGAGGCCCATGGTGGTCTGGGTGAGATCGTTCGTACCGAACGAGAAGAACTCCGCCTCGCCAGCAACACGTTCCGCGGTGAGCGCGGCACGCGGGATTTCGATCATCGTCCCGACCATATAGTGAACCTTCTGGCCCGCCTTTTTAAACACTTCTTCGGCGACGCGGACCACGATGTCCTTCTGGTTCTTCAGCTCTTCCACCGAGCCGATGAGCGGAATCATGACTTCCGGAATGACCTTGACGCCCTTCTTCGCCACCTGCACGGCGGCTTCGAAAATGGCGCGCGCCTGCATTTCCGTGATCTCGGGATAAGTGACGCCAAGGCGGCAGCCGCGGTGGCCGAGCATGGGGTTGAACTCGTGGAGCTCTTCCACACGGTGCAGCAGTTCAGGCAACTGCTTCTTCAGATCCTTCACCGGAATGGTGTAGCGTTCGGACATTTCCTTCTTCGCCTTCGCGTCGGCGTAGGGAAGAAGCGCCACGTCCACCATGAGGTTCTCGCGCTTGGGCAGGAACTCGTGAAGCGGCGGATCGAGCGTACGGATGACCACCGGGAACCCGTCCATCGCCTTGAACAGACCAGCGAAGTCGGAACGCTGATAGGGCAGGAGCTTCGCGAGCGCGGCCTTGCGGCTCTTTTCATCGCGCGCCAGAATCATCTGCTGAACGAACGGCAGCCGATCTTCCGCAAAGAACATGTGTTCCGTGCGGCAGAGGCCGATGCCTTCGGCGCCGAACTCGCGGGCAACCTTCGCGTCGCGCGGGATATCGGCATTCGCACGAACGCCGAACTTGCCGCGGAACTCGTCGGTCCACGCCATGAATTTGCCGACCGAAGCGTGACGGAGGTTGGGCTCCATGGTCCTGGCCTGGCCGAGGAAAACATCGCCAGTAGTGCCGTCGATCGAGATGAAGTCGCCTTCCTTCACCGTAATGGTCTTGCCGCCGGCCGAAGCCGTAAACGTCTTCGCCTTCTCATCGATGCGGATGGCGCTCGCGCCGACCACGCAGGGGCGTCCCATACCGCGGGCCACCACGGCCGCGTGGCTGGACTTGCCGCCAATCGCCGTCAGAATGCCGCGCGAAACGTCCATCCCGTGGATGTCATCGGGTGTGGTTTCCTTGCGGACCAGCAGCACCGGGCCGTTATCGGACATCTCCACCGCATCTTCCGCCGAGAAGGCCACGCGGCCGACCGCAGCGCCGGGCGAAGCCGAGATGCCCTGCGTGAGCTTCGTGAGCTCCTTGAGGGTTTTCGTATCGAACACGGGGTGCAGAAGCTGATCGAGCTGCGAAGGCGCCACGCGCATGATGGCTTCCTGCTTCGTGATCATGCCTTCTTCCACCATGTCCACCGCGACGCGGACGGCGGCGGGACCGGTGCGCTTCCCATTGCGGGTCTGAAGCATATAGAGCTTCTTTTCCTGAATGGTGAACTCGAAATCCTGCATATCTTTGTAGTGCTTTTCGAGATTCGTGGTGATTTCGACGAGCTGCTTATAAGCTTCGGGCATCACCTTTTCGAGATCGGAAATCGGTTCGGGAGTGCGGATGCCGGCCACTACGTCTTCGCCCTGAGCGTTGAGCAGGAACTCGCCGTAGAAGACTTTTTCGCCGCTGCCGGGGTCACGGGTAAAGCCGACGCCGGTAGCGCAATTGTCGCCCATATTACCGAAGACCATCGCCTGCACGTTGGCGGCGGTACCGATGTCATCCGGAATCTTTTCCATCTTGCGGTAGTAGATAGCCTTGTCATTCCACCACGAGCCGAACACGGCGCCGACGGCGAGCGTGAGCTGCTGGCGCGGATCGGTCGGGAAAGGCTTCTTCGTATCCTTCTGGACGAGCTTCTTGTAGTCAGCGATGATCGCCTGGAGATCTTCCGCGGTCAAATCGGTATCGCTCTTGATCTTCTTCTTCGCTTTACGGGCATCGAAGATCGCGTCGAACTTTTCCATGTGCATGTTCAGCGCGACTTCACCGAACATCTGGATGAAGCGGCGATAGCAGTCATAGGCAAAGCGCGGGTTGCCGGTCTTCGCGGCCAGGCCAGCGGTGGTTTCGTCGTTCAGACCCAGGTTCAGAATCGTGTTCATCATGCCAGGCATGGAGAATTTGGCGCCGGAGCGAACGCTGAGGAGCAGAGGGTTGGACGCGTCGCCGAGCCTGGTGCCCATGGTTTTTTCGAGCTTCGCGAGCGCGCTGCCGATCTCGTTCTGGATGGCTTCCGGGATCTGTTTGTTGTTATCGAAGTAAATATTGCAGACGTTGGTGGCAATTGTGAAACCGGCGGGGACGGGGAGCCCGGCGAGGCTCATTTCCGCAAGCCCGGCGCCTTTGCCGCCGAGAATATCTTTCATCTTGCCGTTGCCGTCGGCGGTACCGCCGCCGAAGGAATATACGTTCTTACTCATTTGTTCTCCTGAGAAGTAGTGACGATTTCTGAAAAATCCGCGATGGTGGAAAATTCGGTCAGGACGCTGTGGAGCAGCGCGAGCCGATTGTGGCGAACTTCGGGATTGTCGACGTTCACCATGACTTTGTCGAAGAAAAGATCGACGGACGGACGCAGCGTCGCGATGCGCTCGAGCCGGGATTTGTAATCCGCAAGATCGCGAACCTGAGCCGAGATGCCCAGGAAGTTCGCGTGGAGTCCGGCTTCGGGACCGTCCTCGAGCAGATTGGTGTTGGGTGACGCTTTCGTGGCCCATTCCGACTGGCGCAGAATGTTGCTGATCCGCTTGAACGCGGCGGCGAGCGGCTCGAAATCCGCGGTGGGACGCACCTGCTGAAGAGCGGTGAGGCGTTCTTCGATATCGATGAGATCGTCCGAACCGGCGGCGAGAACGGCGTTGATTTCGTCGTATTTGAAGCCGCGGATCTCGCGGAAGTAGTAACGGACGCGATCGAAGAAGAATTCCCGCAGCGCTTCATTCTGGCCGAGCAACTGGCGGGCGGGGAGCCGCAGCTTTCCTTCGATGATGATTTTCACTATCCCCTGCGCCGCGCGGCGGAGAGCGAAAGGATCCTTCGAACCCGAGGGAATGATGCCGACGCTGAAGCAGCCGCGCAGTGAATCGAGTTTATCGGCGATGGCGACCAGTTGACCGGCTTTGGTGCGCGGAATGGAATCTTCCATACTGAGCGGCTTGTAATGGTCATAGATCGCGGTGGCGACTTCTTCCGATTCGCCCTGCGCTTTCGCGTAAAGTCCGCCGATGATGCCCTGGAGTTCGGTGAACTCTTTGACGAGTTCTGTGGTGAGATCGGTTTTTGAGAGGAGAGCGGCGCGCTGCGCATGCGCATCACCTCCCAGTTCCGCGACGAGGACAGCGACGCGTTCGGTCTTGGCGAGATACGATCCCAGCTTTGCCTGAAACGTGACATTGGCAAGATCATGGACACGCTCGGCGAGCGGCCGCTTCTGGTCCGCGTTCCAGAAAAAGCGGGCGTCATTGAAGCGCGCGCGGACAACGTTCTCGTTGCCGTGTTGAATCAGGCCGTCAGGATCGCCATCGGTGTTCGTCACGGCGACGAACTGCGGCGCGAGTTTGCCGTTGCCGGCTTCCACGGAGAAATTCTTCTGGTGGACCTTCATCACGGTGGTGAGGACTTCGCCCGGCAGGTCGAGGAAAGACGGATCGAAGTTGCCGGTAATGGGCGTTGGCCATTCGGTCAGGTTGACGAGAACTTCGAGCAGATCGTCATCCCTTTTGAACTTCGTGGCGTATCCGGTGATGCGCTCGCGGCGTTCTTTCGCCGAAAGAATAACGTAATTCTCGCGCAGCCTCTCTTCGAAATTTTCGTACGTCACCGGGAAGCGGTATTTGCCGAGTCTGCGATGTCCGCCCGATTCGTTGCCGGACTTCACGTCGGCGATTTCGAAAGGGATGACCTGGTTATCGAGGAGCGCCACCACCCAGCGAATGGGGCGAATGAAGCGCGCGCCGCCTTTACCCGGCCACAGCATCGTTTTCGGGAAGGGGGTTTTGAGAATCAACTGGGGCAGCGCCTCGGCCAAGATGTCAGTGGTCGCGCGGCCGGCGATTTTGCGGACATAGCTGTATTTTTCAGCCTTGCCGTCCGAGAGTATTTCGAGTTGATCTGGCGCAACGCCCTGCTTCTTCGCGAAACCAGCGACGGCAGGCGCGGGCGCGCTCTTCGCCGGTCCCCAGACACGTTCTTCGGAATCCGGCTGGCGCGCGATCAGGCCTTCGGCGCGAATGACGAGGCGGCGCGGCGTAGCATCCGTGCGGATGGGGCTGTTGCCGTTGCGGAGGTTTTTCGTGAGATCGCCGATGGCGCTGCCCAGATATTCGAGCGCGCCGGCGAGCATCCAATCCGGAATTTCTTCACAGCCAATTTCGAGCAGGAGGTTCACGCCGCCACCTCCTTCGCCGTGCCATCGACAATCGCCTGCTGATCCACCCAGGCTTCGGCTACTCCGACCGCCAGTTTGCGGACGCGGCCGATCACGCCCACACGCTCCGTGACGCTGATGGCGCCGCGCGCATCGAGCGTATTAAAGAGGTTGCTGCACTTCAGCACGTGATCGTAGGCGGCGAGCAGCGGATAGCGCTGCTTCTCGGTTGAATCCGCATAAAGATCGATCATGCGGCGCGCTTCGCCTTCGTGAATTTCGAACAGCTTCCAGAGGGTGGGTACGTGTGCGGCTTCGAAGTTGTAGACCGAATACTGGAGCTCGTCCTGATAGCGGACGTCGCGGTACTTCACGCCGGGCGTCCAGGTGATGTCGTAGACGCTGTCGACATCCTGGAGGAACGCGGTGATGCGTTCGAGACCGTAGGTGATTTCGGCGGGCACCAGATCGAGATCGATGCCGCCGCATTGCTGAAAGTATGTGAACTGCGTGATCTCCTGGCCATCCAGCATCACCTGCCAGCCGACACCCCACGCGCCGAGGGTGGGCGATTCCCAGTTGTCTTCTTCGAGTTTCACGTCATGCTTGCGGAGATCGATGCCGATGGCTTCGAGAGAGCCCATGTACTGCTCGATGACGTCCGCCGGCGTGGGCTTCAGAATGACCTGAAGCTGCATGTGTTTGTAGAGGCGGTTCGGATTTTCGCCATACCGGCCATCGGCCGGGCGGCGGGAGGGCTGAACGTAGGCGGTACGGTACGGCTTCGGCCCGAGCACGCGGAGAAACGTTTCGGGGCACATGGTTCCCGCGCCGACTTCAACGTCAAACGGTTCCTGGATGATGCAGCCGCGTTCGCCCCAGTATTCTTTCAACCGGAATATCATCTGCTGGAGCGTGAGTGCGTTCGGTGTGGGCATGATCGGGGGGCGGCGGGTCAGGCAGCGGCTTCCAGAACCGGAGCGGTGACGAGCCTTCGTTCAATGTGTGATTCGATTTGCTGGATCAGAAAACGGCGGAGGTCGGCGGCGGTGGATTGGGTCCACGGCCGCGGCTCCATCTGGCCGATGGGGGAGCGGAAAATCTCATGCGCTACCGCGCGGGATTCCGGCGACATTTCGTACGTACTGGTGAGGCGCATTGCCTGGCGGCATTCGGCGCAGTGCAGGCCGGCACTGAAGCGGCTGAAGAAGGCGCGGAGCGGTTGTTCGGGATCGTCAAGCCAGGCGCCGCAGCCGAGACAGACGTTCATATCGGACAGGAGTCCGGCGAGTTTGACAACCCAGAGGCTGAAGTAAGTGACGCCGCGCCAGACGGCACCGGGCGCGCCGGAACGGATATGGTCGAGAACGGCGCTGAGGAGGCGGAAGTGCTTTTCGGAGGGCTCGTGGGCAGGAAGAATCTGTTCGGAGACTTCAGCCAGGAAATCGAGCGCGCAGGCCGCGGAGAAATCATGGATCACGGAGAATTGCGACTGAACGAGTTCGCAGGAATCGATATTGACCAGCTCGCGGTTTTCCCGCTGGTAGTAAGACATTCTTATCTGCGAAAGGCGTTCAAGGCCTGATCCAAAACCACTTTTCGGCCGCCGCGCGCGCCGGGCGACTCCCCTCAGTTTGCCGTAATCGCGCGTGAAGAAGCTGACTACGGCATCGCCCTCCCGGAACGGCCAGGTTTGGAGGACGAAGGCTTCGCTCACGCGAGCGGACATATATATTGATACGGCCGGAAAATCCAAGGTTATCACGCTGGGGCTTATGGATCTGCGGTTTGGCCGTGGTTGTGGGGCGCGATCAGGGGCGCGGAGGCGATTGGAAAAAACGAACCCAATCGGCATTTTCTTTATGTCGCGGGAGAGCGAGCGGGCCTCCGAGGGGAGAGTAGCATGGAGAGCGGGCGATGGAGGGGGCAGCGGACGGTAAGGTGTTGAGGGAATTGGGAATGTTCGGGTGAGATTGGTGAACAGGGGGTGAGCTTCACGGTTCGAAGAACACGTTGATGTTGCGCCTGCCAGACAGCACGCGCAGAATCATTACCGTTTCATCGCTGTCAATCTCGTAGATCAGAAGATAATCGTGGGCGACAAAACTTCGGAGCCCCGGCCGAGATCATCCCGATGCCGCCCAATACGGGGACAGGAAGCGATCAACCGAAACGGTTCAGCAATGCGATCCACCGAGCGCGCTGGAAAAACATCTCCATACTCGCCGCTTGTCTTGTGTGATCCTCCTGAATGCGTTCCTCACCCACGCTGGTCACGCGGGTTAGCATGGTTGAGTGTTACCCGGCCATGTCACCGGTCCGTCTGAACGGCGTGCGAGCGTAGCGAGGGCTTGAGCAACGCGCTTACCGCTGATTGTTCTTCACATCAGCCGGCCTGATAGCAACGATCGCCCTGCTGAGCGCGCTGGGCAACGTGAGGACGTCCCTTCGCGGCGGCCTTTGCGGCAGATCCCGCATGGTCCGGCATATCTGGCGCATATGTTTTGCCTGGTTCGTTGCGACGGTGTCCTTCTTCCTCGGGCAGCAACGCGTATTCCCCGCATGGCTACGCGGATCATCCGTTTTGACAGCGGTGGCGTTTCTTTCGCTGATACCGCTCACGTTCTGGCTCATCCGGGTTCGCTTCACCAATGTTTACCAACCTCGCACGCACGAATTCGAGTGCGCACCATAGGTGTCTCTATCATGACGCATAGTTCCGGGACTCGAACTCGCCGGGCGGACGCCCGGCGTACGGCCCGAAAGGGCGGCCCTACGTCTACCGGACGCGGGTCATGTCGCTTGACGTTCCGCCCGCGGCGGGGATGTAGCACTTCAGGGTGTAGTCCATGACCATGCGATCGGCGTTGAAGCGCCAGCCGAGGGTGCGGATCGTTCGCTTCATGCGCTTGATCCAGCCGTGCGGGAGGCCGTCGGCGTTGCGGTTGTAGTAGAGCGGGATGACTTCGTCACGCAGGACGCGGTAGAGATCGTCCCCATCGCGGCGGTCATGGACATCCATATTCGAATGCGTTCGGCCGGTGCCGATGGCGAAGCCGTTCATGCCGTCATAGGCTTCGGCCCACCAGCCGTCCAGCACTGAAAGATTCAGGCCGCCATTCAGAACCACTTTCTGTCCTGAGGTGCCGGAAGCTTCGAGCGGACGGCGCGGATTGTTCAGCCACACGTCGACGCCCTGCACCAGATGGCGGCCCACATTGATGTCGTAGTCTTCGACGAAGACAAAGCGGTCAGCGAATTTCGAATCGCGCATCAGCCGCGCCACTTCCTGGAGGACGCGCTTGCCGGGTTCGTCGCGCGGGTGCGCTTTGCCGGCGAAAACAAACTGCACAGGGCGCTTCGGATCGTTCACCATCTGGCCGAGACGCTCGATGTCCTGGAGCAGCAGATTGGCGCGCTTGTACGTCGCGAAACGGCGCGCGAATCCGATGGTCAGGGCGTCCGGGCTCAGTACCTTGCCGAGGCGGTTCAGGGCCGACGGCGTTTCATGGCGCAGGGCGGCCTGCCCGACGGCGCGGCGGCGAACGAAATCGAGCATGCGGGCCTTCAGGCTCAGGTGCGTTTCCCAAAGCTCCGCATCATCGATATTCTCAATGCCTTCCCAGATCTGCGGCTCGCCCGACTGGCGGTACCAGTTGACGCCCAGATGGCGTGTGTAGAGCTGGAACATCTGCGGCGCGATCCAGGAGGGCACGTGGACGCCGTTGGTGATGTGGCCGATCGGGACATCGTCTTCGGCGGCACCCGGGAAGAGACCGGTCCACATGTTTCGCGAAACTTCGCCGTGCAGCGAGGAGACCGCGTTGGCGCGGCGCGACAATTTGAGGCCGAGCACGGTCATGCAGAAGTCATGGTGATGGCCGCGATGCTCAGCGCCAAGTTCCATCAGGGCTTCATGCGAGATGCCGAGGCATTCGCGCAGGGGGCCGAGGTGTTCGTCAATGAGGTCGGCGCCGAAGCGATCATGACCGGCGGGAACCGGAGTGTGAGTGGTGAAGACGACTTCGCGGGCGACGATGGGCGCGGCCTGGTAAAAACCGATTCCTTCCTCAGCCATGCGTGTGCGGATCGCCTCCAGGACGGCGAAGCCGCTGTGGCCTTCGTTCATGTGATAAACGCCGGGCGTGACGCCGAGCGCGCGGAGGGCGCGGACACCGCCCACGCCGAGCAGCAGTTCCTGGCGGATACGGGTGCGGCCGTCCCCGCCGTAGAGCTGTGAGGTGAGCTGGCGGTCTTCGGGGAGGTTGCCTTCCACGTTGGAATCGAGCAGCAGAAGGGTGACGCGGCCGACCTTCATGCGCCAGACCGAGGCGCGAATGGGTCCGCGGCGGGTTTCGACCTGAATTTCAAGCGGGGCGCCGGAGGAATCCAGGGCGAGTTCCATGGGAAGCGACGTTACATCCGTTGGGAGGTAGTCTTCCTGCTGCCAGCCGTTGGAATCGAGGCGCTGTTTGAAATAGCCGTGGCCGTAGAAGAGGCCGATGGCGATGAGCGGAATATCGAGATCGGAGGCGCTCTTGATGTGATCGCCTGCGAGCACGCCCAGGCCGCCGGAATAGATCGGGACGGATTCGTGGATGCCGAATTCGGCGGAAAAGTAGGCGACGGGGCGGGGCCGGAGCACGCCGGCGTGAGTGGCGCCCCAGGTTCGATCGGAAGCGAGGTATTTCTGCTGGCGGCGATAAGCGTCATTGATGCGGCTGTGCAGCATGAGTTCGCCGGCGCGACGCTCAATAACCGCCAGAGGCATTTCGAGCAGCAGCAGGATGGGGTTGTGGTTCAGGGCGCGAAAGCGGACCGGGTCCAGTTCGCGAAACAGCATGGTGATTTCGTGGTCCCACGTCCAGCCGAGATTGCTGGCGAGAGCCCAGAGGCGTTCCTGGGTGGGCCCAATGAAGCGCCCGAGAGTGCGGGCTTCGCTGATGACCGGGGCAACTTCGGTAGCCGCATCCGAAAGAATACGGATTTCCCCGGACTCGAAGACGCGCTGCTCCCGAGTCTGAACCACGAGGACGCCCTGCAGGACACCGCGGTCGAGAACGGGTACGCCGAGGAAGGACTGATAACGGTCCTCGCCGGCTTCGCTGAAGAATTTGAAGCGGGGATGTTTCGCCGCGTGTTCCACGGCGACAGGCTGGAGAGACTCGGCGACCAGCCCGACCAGACCTTCGTGAAGACCAAGGCGCAGGCGTCCGATGCAGTTCGGACGCAACCCAACCGTAGCGGCCAGCACGAGAGTGGAACGGTCGGGTTCGAGCAGGTAAGCGGAACAAACGTCGGTACCGAACCGGCCGGCGATCAACGCCACGACGTTCATCAGGGTTTCGGCGGGCTTACCGCCTTCTTTGGTCAGCCTGGCGATTTCTTCAATCGACAGAACTTGCTTTTCAATAAGATCGTTAATGGCGTACCGGAAGGTTGCGCTCATCCGACAGTCCTCCACATTCCGATCGACCGGGGTCGGAGCGCCTTGCAGGGGCGAGAAGCTCCATTGTACAGCGAAGTGAAAAATGCAGACGCTTCGTGCGGCGCGGAAGCCGGAACCTCATACTGCCGTTGGTTATACAGGCCCGTGATACCGTTCGCCCTCTTGTACCCAGAAGTTGACGGATGAACCTTTACGGTGGGGTACGGAGCGGGCAGAATCGAGACATGAATATCAGCCGTCCCTGCAAGCTGTCCTTCCGTTATGCCGCGGCCGTCGTGATGGCCGCAGTCACC
>DASZVV010000337.1:0-18648 GCA_035546955.1 Bryobacteraceae bacterium | reverse complement strand
CGCGTGTGGCGAACGTCCCTCCGGGGCGGGCACGAACGCGCGTGGAATCCAGGTCTGCTTCACCCCGAGATAGAACATCGCCGACGCCATGTGCTCCGCCGTATGTACACGCCGCGTGATTCCGAGGATTTCCTGCGCGGTGGGAATTGGCGTGTTGTAGATGAGGGCGGGCCGGAAAATATCGAGTCCCGCGCGGATTTCCGCGCCCGAAAGCATTGTGAGGCGCGCGCTGCGGCTGCCGCCGTGCAGGTTCAGGCAGAGCGTTGGCGCGAAAGCGCGAAGATCGCGGACGGCGGGCGCGATGACTTCGGCAATCGCAGGATTGCCGCGGAACACATCGGCGAACCGGTCCTCCACAACCACGCCGATCCGAAGATCGGGCCGCGCGTAATGCAGAATCTGGATCGCCGGCGTCAGCAGAATACAGTCGCCAAGCGACCGGAGGCGAATGATGGCAATACGGCTCTGTTCGGGAAGCCTGGCGAGGATATCGGTCTGAACCGGCACGCGGGCGCTACTCGTCGATCACTGCTTCGTCGATCAGCATCACCGGAATGTCGTCGCGGACGGGATAAAGGCGATGGCAGGAGACACAGCGGAGTCCGCTTCCGTCGGGCTTGAGTTCGACCTTGGCCCGGCAGGCAGGGCAGATAAGAATTTCGAGCAGATCCGAGCTGATGGCCATTTGGTTTAACGAACCAGTGTAACAGCGAACGGGCAGGTCAGGCTTTGGCAAACCGGCTCGTGTCGATAATGGCGCGGAGATGCGTGCCTTCTCCGATCCGCTTGTCGCCGCAGCACGCTTCCACGCGGAATTCGCAGCGGCGCGACGTACATTTGAGCAGTTCGGCCTTGTAAGTGACGGTGGAGCCCTCTTTGGCCGCCGCCAGATGCCAGATGTTGACGTGCATTCCGACCGTGGCGAACCCCGGCTCCAGCACCTCCGCCATCATGTTGCGGCAGGTGCGCTCCATGAAGAGGATCATCCGCGGGGTGGAGAGCACCCGTGAATTGCCGGGGCCGAGGAACGTGATGACGTCTTCCTCGCCCACGACGTGGTCTTCGGTACGGATTGCGCCAATGGGTATTTCGGTCATCTCCACTTCAGGAATCATACCCCAGCGATATACAGTGGAGCGAATGCACACTCTCGAAGGAAAGACCGCGATCGTGACGGGCGCGAGCCGTGGCATCGGGCGCGCCATAGCCCTGCATCTGGCCGCGGAAGGCGCCCGTGTTCTGCTCACCGCGCGCGATGAAGGATTGCTCGATTCGGCCGTTGAGGAAATCGGAAAAGCCGGCGGCACTGCCGCTCGATTTGCCGCCGATCTGCGGGAATCCGCAGCGGCAGCGGATATCGCAAATGAGGCTCTCGCCCGCTTCGGCGGCATCGACATCCTCGTGAATAACGCCGGCGCCACTAAACGGGGCAACTTTGAGGATCTCAGCGACGTCGACTGGCACGATGGCTTCGCCCTGAAATTCTTCGGGGCGGTCCGGCTGACGCGGCATGCATGGCCGCACCTGCGGGCGCGCGGCGGATCGGTGGTACATATCGCCGGTTCCGGCGGACGCACGCCGGGCGCGCAGTTTACGATCGGCGGCTCCGTGAATGCGGCGCTGCTTTCGTTCACGAAGGCACTGGCCGATCAGGGACTGACGGACGGCGTCCAGGTGAACTGCGTCAATCCGGGGCCGGTGCGCACGGCACGATTGGAGACGCGCCTGGCCGCTATCGCCGCCGCGGGAAATCTGACGCGCGAAGCCGCGCTCGAGGCCTTCATCCGGCAGGAGAAAGCCAGGCGCGTGGCGGAGCCCGGGGAAATCGCCGCGCTCATCGGGTTCATCGTGGGGCCGCACGGCCGGTCTCTGCATGGCGCGCTGATCGACATAGACGGCGGCACCACGAAAACAATCTGATCCCGCGCCGCCTCCGATCGGTGCAAATTGGTTCGGCCACGCGGGATATAATGCCCTACGGACTATGCCAAGACTACCGTATTTACTGCTGTTCGCCGCTGCCGCGCTTCCCGTTTCGCTCCCGGCGCAGCTCGTCGACCAGTACAATCCGCCCCGCGGCGGATGCTGTCAGGCCTCTGCCGCCATACGTCTCGCCGATGCCCTGCAGGACTGGGATCAGCTCGGCCGCTACCACGCCGATGACGAAAGAGTCAAAACTCAGCCCGATCCCAACCGCGTCGTCTTCCTCGGCGATTCCATCACCGATATCTGGAAGCTCGAAAACTCCTTCCCCGGCAAGCCCTACGTGAATCGCGGCATCAGCGGCCAGGTGACTTCGCAGATGCTGGTGCGCATGTATCCCGATGTTCTCGATCTCAAGCCCGCAGCCATGATCCTGCTCGCCGGAACCAATGACATCGCGCGCAATAACGGCCCGGAGACCCTCGAAATGATCGAAGAAAACGTCATGGCGATCAGCGAGCTCGCGAAACTTCACGGCATCAAAGTCATCCTCTGCTCCGTCATGCCGATTGCCGATTACGGCCGCGCGAAGATGAGTGAGGGCCGTCCTCCGGCGGATATCCTCCGGGTGAACGCCTGGATGAAAGACTACGCGGCGAAGACCGGGGCGGTCTACTGCGATTACTTCAGTGCGCTGGTCGATGACAGGGGATTCCTCAAGCCCGGCATTTCGATGGACGGCCTCCATCCGAACGCCGAAGGGTTCAAAATCATGGCCCCTGTCGCCGAGGCCGCGATTGAACAGGCACTCAGGAAGTAGGATGGTTTCGTAACAGGGACAAATTATTTTCAGTCAGGGGTAATCATGAATTTCACCAGAAGAGATTTCGGAAAGTTCGCGCTGGCCGGCATTCCGGCCGCGGCGGGACTCTCCATTCCCGGCCTGCTCGCCGGGGCGCAAAGCTCCAAAATTGACGGCGTCCAGATCGGCACCATCACTTACAGCTTCCGCGGCGGACCGGCGCAGGGCGGTGTGGCTCCGGCGGATATGCCGGCAGCCATGCAGAAGATCGGCCTCAGCGAAGTCGAGCTGATGTCGGGCGATTGCGAAACGATCGCCGGTATCCCGCAGAATCCCAATGCCGGGCGCGGCGGCGGCTTCGGCGGCGGACGGGGTGGATCCGGACGTGGCGGCCGTGGCGGTTTCGGACGCGGAGCCGGCGGCGGCGCGGCCGGTGAAGTCGCCACCGCGCCCAATGGATGCCCTGCCAATACTCCCTCCGGGCGCGACTCCATCGCCAAAGCAGCGGCGGCGAACGGTCAGGCGCCTGCCGGACGCGGCGGCGGACGCGGTCCGCAGCAGCCCACGCCCGAGATGGAGGCTTACCAGAAGTCCGTGGCCGATTGGAGAAAAGACGCCACAGCCGCCCGCTGGAAAGACGTGCGGAAGAAGTTCAACGATGCCGGCGTTGACGTCGAGATCCTCTGCTACAACATGAACCTCAACACGACGCCGGATGAAATGGATTACGCGTTCCAGATGGCGCGCGATCTCGGTGTGCGGGCCATCTCCTGCAGCACCACCGTCACAGTTGCGAAGCGCGTGGCGCCCTTTGCCGACAAATACAAGATCATGTGGGGCGGCCACGGCCACTTCAACATCTACGATCCGGAAGAATTCGCGAAACCCGAAACTTTCCGCGAGATCATGGGCTTCAGCAAGTACATCGGCGTGAACCTGGATATCGGCCACTTTACCCAGGCGGGCTACGATCCGCTCACGTTTATCCCCGAGATTCACGACCGCATCACCAACATCCACCTCAAGGACAGCAACAAGCCGGATAAGTGCGGCGTTGCTGCTCCCACCCAGCCCTGGGGCCAGGGACAGACTCCCATCAAGGAAGTGCTCCAGCTGATGCGGAAGAACAAGTACAAGTTCCCGGCCAACATCGAGCTCGAATACCGCATTCCGCAGGGCTCGGACTCGGTGGCGGAAGTCGCGAAGTGCTACGAATTCGCGAAGAAGTGCCTGGAAGCCTGAGAAAGCCCCGATTGAACGACAAAAGGCGGGCATCATGCCCGCCTTTTGTATTCATGTGCGTGTTTCTGGTTTAGTCGAGGTGAGACGCAAGCTCAATCGCCAGCGGGTCTGCCTGAGCCCGCGGCAATCCATAAACCCCCGCCACATAGTGCAGCTTCGCGAAGATGTAAAGCGGCTTGTCTTTGTAATTCCCGAAGTACCCGCCAATATGCGCCAGATAATCCGGCTCCGGTACCATCAGATGCTTCACATCCACCATCATGAAAGCGGCGTTCTGATTGGTGTCCGTATCGATAATGAACATCTGATACGTTTTCCCCTTGACCTTATAATTCGCGACTGAGCCGCCGGGCAGCGCCGCAATGTCGAGAACATGATCCTGCACGACGCGCGCATCTGTCTTTCCTGCATCCGGAAACAACGTTGTGTGGTCTTTGACCTCGGGGGGCGCCGGCTTCTCGGCTTTCGCGGGAACCGCCGGCTCGGGCGTCGATCCGCACCCGACCAATCCCAGACCCATCAAAAGAAGCAGCGGAGCAGCATATCTCATAACGCCTTTGCGGAAGCCTCCCGGTCGCCGTACATCGATTCATAATACGACCGGTATTCCCCGCTCCGGCATCGCCGTACCCATTCCGCATTGTCCTGATACCAGCGAATCGTCTGGGCCAGACCTTCCGCAAACGGAATCTCCGGTTTCCATCCGAGTTCGCGCGTTGTCTTCGAGAAATCCACTGCGTAGCGGCGATCATGCCCCAGCCGGTCCGTGACCGTCGTGAGCAGCGATTCCGGCTTTCCCAGAATCTTCAGCAGCGTCCGCAGCACTTCGATATTCGGCAGCGGATTCCCCCCGCCGATGTGATACGTCTCTCCCGCCCGCCCGCGCTCCAGGACCGCGCGCAGAGCCCGGCAGTTATCCGTCACATGAACCCAGTCGCGCACCTGCATACCGTCGCCGTAAACCGGAATCGGCCGGTCTTCGAGAACATTCGAAATCGCCAGCGGCAGCAGCTTTTCCGGAAACTGATACGGCCCATAGTTGTTGCTCGTCCGGGTAATCAGAGTATTCATCCCGAACGTGCGCGCCGCAGCGCCAACCAAAAGCTCGGCTCCGGCTTTGCTCGCCGCGTACGGACTGCTCCCCTTCAGCGGATCTTCTTCACGAAACCACCCGCCCGGCGGCATATCGCCGCCGACTTCGTCGGTCGAAATGTGCAGGAAGCGTTTCACGCCCCGGCGCCGCGCCGCATCAAGCATCACCTGCGTGCCGAGCAGGTTGGTGCGGACGAATTCTTCCGCCCCCGCGATGCTCCGGTCCACATGCGATTCCGCGGCAAAGTGAACCACCGCGTCGCAGCCTTCCGGCAGCGCTTCCATCACCGCCTGCGCGTCGCAGACGTCGCCGCGCACGAGTGAATAATCGGCGTGTGCCGCGACTTCCGCTAAATTATCCAGATTGCCCGCGTAAGTCAGCTTGTCGAAATTAATAATTCGCGTGGAACCCGCCATCTGGCGGATGAATTCGGAGCCGATAAATCCGGCTCCGCCGGTCACAAACACCGTCATTTAGCCCTCGCGGTTTTCCTTGCTGTTTTGGCGGCGGCCACAGGCTCGGCGGGCGCGGCTTCCGCGGGAGCATCGGCTGTTTCGCCGCTCGCTCCGTCGCCTGCCGCCACGGCCACCTTTTCCATCGCCTGCTGGATCAGCGCAGTCTTCCTCGAATCCACGCGCGGCGGCGGCGCCTGTTCGTGCCGGAAATCGTGATCGTTATGGCAGGTGCGGCAGCGAACTTTGGCCGGCTCATCCTGGAGCAGCGAAACCACCAGATGATTCATCACCCGTTTGCATTTGACGCAAAAATCGTCAATATCATCCCCGAGCCGGCTGCGCATGGATATGCCCTCTCTCTCTCAAGCCTGCGGCTGCGGCCCCGCATCCGGAAGGGCCACGGGAGGTACGCCGGGCAGCGGCGCCGCCCCGGGCGCGGGCTCCGCCAGAAACCACCGCGCGTCCTCAAATCCCACGTACTTGCAAATTCGCAGCCTGCCTTCGCCCGATTCGAGCAGGTCCCCCACGTGGAGCGGGCTTTCCGTCTCCCGCATCAGAGCCCACGCCGCGTATTCGCTCAGCGCCTCTACCTCCGCGGATGGCTCGTAGTCCTTCGGTTTCGCCGTGGCGGCCCCTGAGGTATGCGCCGCGTTCCGAAACTGCTGGCGCGGAGCTTCCTTCATCCGATGAACCCGGAAGACTGGCATAAACCAATTATTGTATGACTTGCCGCCCCTTGCAATCGCTGTCAGAACCCCTGGCTCCCCTCAGGGTTTCGCATTAGGACTTTGGTACTATCAAGCTCCATAACCGACGCCATCTTGCGCCCGGACCTTAACCGGCGCAATCTAGGGGACATGCTGGGGAACATTCCGGCCATTATTGACCTCTCCGGGCTCGGCGTCGGTTCGATGGAAAGCGCCCTGCGCTGGGAATCCGCCGTCCGCTGGATGGAATCCGTTCTGCCCACACTGCAGGACGCCGCCACGCTTGTCTTCTGCAGCTGGATCGCAGTCCTGATCCCCATGAGCGTGTTCCGCCGCGCCCATCCCCTGATTGCCCGCATTCTCCGGGGAACATCGCTGTTCGTGGGCGGCGTCTGCTGGTGGCAGTCCCTGATCGCCACTTATCGCCTGCTCGGCTGGCTCGCCGTTTCGATCGGCATCCTTTGCGGCGGCGTCGGCGTCGTGCCCATGGCGCTGTTCGCCACCGGCGTGCGCGGCAACTGGGATCTCTTCCGGGACATCGCGATCGGGGGCATCCTCACCGTCGTTCCGCGAATTATCGCGAAATTTATCGAGAAGCGGCAGGCCAAAATGCAAGTTCCGGCAGCTATCACCAGTTACTATTCGAGCGATTTCTCCGCCTGGTAGCGAAAGAAAGCCCTGCTCACGGGTTTCCGCCGCTTCGGCTCCACTCAATCGGTCCGATTCGGCGAAGCGCCCATCGGCGTGCCGCGAGCGCGATAACGCGCAATCGGTATAATTCACGCTGAAATGAAATTTGGTGTGAACACGATGATCTGGTCCGGGCAATACGACCAGACCGTCCGCGATCTTCTCCCGCGGATCAAACAGGCAGGTTTCGATGGAATTGAGTTCCCGCTGTTCCGAATCGAAGGCTTCGATTCCACGCTTGTTCGCCGCGACCTCGAAGCCAACGGGCTCGAAGCCACCGTCGCGTCCGCGTTCCTCAAAGGCGTGAGTCCCGTGAGCGATGACCCTGCCGAACGCGCGACTGCCCTCCAGCATCTGAGAGATCTCATCCGCACTTCAGCCGATGCCGGTGCGAAAGTTTTCGCCGGCCCCATGTACAGCCCGGTCGGCTATCTCCCCGGACGGCGCCGCACCGCCGACGAATGGAAGCGCGCCGTCGAAGGTCTGCAATCCATCGGCGACACTCTCACCATTAACGGCGTCACTCTCGCAATTGAGGCGCTCAACCGCTTCGAGACGTATTTCCTCAATACCGCCGTGGATGCCGTATGTCTCTGCGAGGAGATTAACCACCCCAACATTGGCCTGCTGTTCGATACGTTCCACGCCAACATCGAAGAGAAAGATGTCGCGGCCGGTATCCGGACCGTGGGGCGTTTTCTCAAGCACGTCCATACCTGCGAACATGATCGTGGCACCCCCGGCAGCGGCCACACCGACTGGAAGGGCGTCTTCCAGGCAATACACGATGTCGGCTATGACGGCTGGCTGACCATCGAAAGTTTCGGCTTCAACATCGGCGATATCAGCGCAGCGGCTGCCATCTGGCGCGATATCGAAAAATCGCCGGATTCCATCGCCTTCGATGGACTGCGCTTCCTGAAGGAAAACGTTGTTCGGAGCCATTGAAGCAGGCGGCACGAAGTTCGTCTGCGGCGTGGGTACAGGGCCGGACGATCTACGTACGGTTCGCATCGCCACCGGCGATCCCGAACCCACCATCGCCGCGGCAATCGCTTTTCTTCGTGAAGCCGGCGGTGATCGACTGCGGGCCATCGGAATCGGATCGTTCGGCCCCATCTGCACCAGCCGCCATCAGCAGAAATGGGGCTACATCACCTCAACACCAAAAACCGCGTGGCGCGATTGCGATCTTGCCGGGCCGATCCAGAAGGCCTTCGACATTCCGGTTGGCTTCGACACCGACGTAAACGCCGCCGTGCTCGGCGAAGCCCGCTGGGGCGCGGCGCGCGATGGCGAAGATTCGCTCTACCTCACGGTCGGCACCGGCATCGGCGGCGGCGCGATTGCCGGAGGGCGGCTCGTGCACGGGACCTCGCATCCGGAAATGGGCCATATCCGTATTCCCCACGACGATTCCTTCTCGGGCGTGTGCCCGTACCACGGCGATTGCCTGGAAGGCCTTGCCTCCGGCCCGGCGATTCGCGCCCGCTGGGGCAAGCCGGCTGAAGAATTGCCCGAAGATCACCCCGCGTGGCGAGCCGAAGCACGCTGCCTCGCCCTCGCCATTGTCAACTTCGCCGCCGTGCTTTCCACACGCCGGGTGATTCTCGGCGGTGGCGTCATGCGCCACACCTCGCTCTATACGGCTATCCGTCATGATGTACACCGGCTGCTGAACGGCTACGTCAATCCGCCGGAAATCGTACCGCCCGAACTCGGCGATCGCGCCGGTGTCTGCGGCGCCCTGGCCCTCGCCGCCGACGTTCTTCAGCGCACGGCCTCCGAAACATTTCCGCGCTAACATGTAGTTGTGGATTTCTGCTGCTTCGCCCTGAGGATTTCCGCTTCGAACGCCCGTTTGGCGGGGCTTCCACGCTCTTTGAAATTCACAGTAGGTTTCCACAGCCAGATAGCGTTATGCTGAATTCCGCTTCCATGAACACGCAGAACATCGCGCTCGAGAAAGGTCTCCCAGCTAACATCGACGCCGAGAAATTTATTCTCGGTTCCCTGCTCCTCGACGACGCGCGTTTCATCGATATCGCCGGCATCCTCACCGAAGACGATTTCGCACTCGAAAAACATCGCCGCATCTTCCAGCGCATGTTCGAGCTGCACGAGCGCGGTGAAAAAATCGACCGCGTTACCGTCGCCAACGAACTTCTCCGCCGTAACGAGCTCGATTCGGTCGACGGCCTCGGCTATCTCGTCTCACTCGACGACGGCCTTCCGCGGATCGCCAATCTCGACGCTTACATCCGCATCATCCGCGATAAAGCTGCCCTCCGCCGCATCGCCACCACCGCGCAGCACATGATGAACCGCGCTCTGATGGCCGAGGAAGATCCGAACGAAATCCTCGCCGGCGCCGAAGAAACGCTGCTCCGCCTCGGCGATCAGCGCGGTCAAAAAGGCCTGATGACTCCGCTCGAAGTCATCCAGAGTTACGAAGGCGGCCTGAACGCATTCCTCGATCCGAGCAAACGCATCCGCGGTACCAGCACCGGCTTCGTCAAATTCGACGAAATGACAGGCGGCCTTCACTCGGGCGAACTCTTCATCCTCGCCGCCCGCCCCTCCATGGGCAAGACTGCCCTCGCCCTCAACATGGCTTGGTATGTCGCCGCGAAACTCTTCCAGCCCGTCGCCATCTTCTCGCTCGAAATGTCGCAGGAATCCCTGCTGACCCGTATGCTCTGCGCCGCGGCCCGCGTGGACAGCCACCGCTTCCGCACCGGTTATCTCAACGAACAGGAGCGCCAGCATCTGCGCGCCGCCGCCAGCCAGATGGTGGAAGCCCCCATCTACATCGACGACACCTCCGGCGCCAACCTCATGGACATGCACGCCAAGCTGCGCAAGCTCAAACAGCAGCAGGGCAGCATTGGCATGGTGGTGGTCGATTATCTCCAGCTCATGAGCGGACGCGGACGCTCCGAAAACCGCAATCAGGAAGTCAGCCAGTTATCCCGCGGTCTCAAGCTGATGTCGAAAGAACTCGAGTGTCCTTTCCTCGTTCTCTCCCAGTTGAGCCGCGCCACGGAAACCCGTCAGGGCGACCATCGCCCGCAGCTCAGCGATCTTCGCGAATCCGGATCGATCGAGCAGGATGCCGACCTTGTCGGCTTCATCTTCCGCCCCGAAGTCTACCAGCGCGACCGCGAAGACCTTCGTGGCGTCGCCGAACTCATCCTCGCCAAACAGCGCAACGGCCCCATCGGCAAGGTCGACCTCGTCTTCCTCCACTCCCAGACACGATTCGAGAACAAGGCGGACGATCTCGGTCCGCCCGAAGGCGAATAGAGATCGAAGTCATATTTCGCACCCCCCGTTCCTGCTACAATGCGATGACGGCCCGCCCTGCTGTACTCTAATTTTCGGGCCCTGGATCTGTCGATGGATAAACCAGCGCAAAATATTCAGGATAGTTTTCTCAACAATGCGCGTAAGGAAAAGGGAGTCGTTACCATCTACCTCCTGAGCGGCGTGAAACTCACGGGCCGCATCAAGAGCTTCGATAAGTATTCCCTGGTGCTCGAAACCAACAATCAGGAGCAGTTGATTTTTAAGCACGCGATTTCCACTGTGGTCATCGTGCGCAGCGTCCACCATCCGGCCTCTCCGCCGCCTCCTCCACTGCCCTCTTCGGGTTCCGGCTCGGAAAGCTGACGCGGCCGTTTTTCAAAGGATCTTACACCGACGATTTCCCTGATTCAGTCTCCCGAGCGGGCGCTGCTCGCTGGATTTGAACGCGGCCGTGGCGCGCCGTCCGCCTCCGCCGGCGAATCGTTCGCCGAGCTGAAAGAGCTGGCCGCCAGCGCGAAGGCTGAGGTGGTGGGCGAAACCTTTCAGGTCCGCCCCGAACCGGAAGCCGCCACGCTGTTCGGTCAGGGCAAAGTCGCAGAGCTTCGCCAACTGGCCGACGCTCTGCAGGCCGACGTTGTCATCATCGATAACGAGCTCACTCCCACGCAACAGCGCAATCTCGAGCGCGAGATCGGCACGCGCGTCCTCGATCGCACTCAGCTCATTCTCGATATCTTCGCGCGCCGTGCCCGGACGGCCGAAGGCCGGCTGCAGGTCGAGCTCGCGCAACTCAAATATCTGCTGCCGCGCCTGACTGGAAAAGGGACTGCGCTTTCTCGGCTGGGTGGCGGCATCGGCACACGCGGCCCGGGCGAAACCAAGCTGGAAACCGACCGCCGCCGCATCGGCACGCGCATCGCAAAACTCGAGCGCGATCTTGAAAAGGTTCGCCGGGGCCGGGCGCTCCACCGCGGCCGCCGCGATTCCGTCCCCGTCCCCACAGTCTCCCTCACCGGTTACACCAACGCCGGCAAATCCACCCTCTTCAATCGCCTCACCTCGGCGGACGTCCTCGCCGATGCCAAAATGTTCGCCACGCTCGACCCCACGGTTCGCCCGATCGTCCTCCCTTCGCGCCGCACTGTCCTGCTGAGCGATACCGTCGGCTTTATCCGCAACCTGCCCACAACGCTCGTCCAGGCATTCCGTGCCACGCTCGAAGAAGTCGCCGAAGCCGCCCTCATCCTTCACGTCGTGGACGTCTCCGCTCCCAACGCGCGCGGACACGTGAAAGAGGTTTTCCGTGTTCTCCGTGAAATCGGCGCCTCCGCCACACCTCAGATCCTCGTCCTCAATAAAGGGGACCGCCTGCCGTCCTTCGAGGCGGAAGCCGGCGCCGATATCCTCGCCGCCCGCCTCATGTCCGACCCTGACCACGGCGTTCCCGGACCCGCCGTCCTCGTCAGCGGCAAAACGGGCGACGGCGTCGCCGATCTCTTCGCCGCCATCGACCGCGTGCTCGTCTTCGACGTCATTGAAACAATCACGCTCGATATTCCACTCTCTGAAGGCGCCGCGATCTCGATGGCCCACGATCTTGGCAAGGTGCTTCAAAAGGAGTATGAGGGGGATCGTTGCCGCCTGACCGTGGAAGCCCCGGAATCCCTCCGCCGCAAACTGCGCAGATTCTGCATTCCGGAGCCCGGCAAATCTGTGGAAAACTCTGTGCAGAAGTAATCGAAGTGCTTACAGTTCAAGAGGTTCCCGCCGTTTGAACCGCGATGCAGCAACTCCGGTAACCTACTGCTGCTGAGCCAGTTAGCGTACGGAGGATAGAATTGGATCAGGACAATTCGATGCTGGCTTTTTGTCGCGGAATTCGCTACGATTTCCACAGTCGGCCCAGGTCCCGCGAGCGCGCATGAATATCCCCAACAGCCTCACGATTGCCCGCATTTTTTTCGTGCCGCTGCTGGTCGCGGTGCTCGTTCAGGGCCGCATCGCGTTTCATTACCATGGCGCCACAGTCGATAACACCCTGATCGCCCTCCTCATTTTCTGGGTCGCCGCCGCCACGGATCTGCTCGATGGTTATCTCGCGCGCCGCTGGAAACAGGTCACCACCATCGGAACCCTTCTCGATCCTATTGCCGATAAGCTTCTCGTCTCTGCCGCCCTCATCGCGCTCGTTCAGGAGAAAGTCGTTCCCGCCTGGCTGGTGATTCTTCTTGTGGGCCGCGAGTTCGCCGTCTCCGGCCTGCGCAGCATCGCAGCTTCGGAAGGTTTCACCATCAGCGCGAGCGAACTCGGCAAAACCAAGACCGTCTCGCAGATGATCGCGATCTCGCTCCTCATGATCAGCGTCCGCCGGTCCGCCGTCGCCACGCTCGCCGAAATCTCGCTCTACGTTGTGGTTCTTTTCTCCACCTGGTCGGCCATCGCTTACTTCACGAAGTTTTGGCGGATGCTCGATACCAGCATCAAGCAGCGCCGCCGCGCGGAACTGCTGGCCGCGGATCGTCAGCGCCGCCGTGCTTTGTTTGCGGAAAACCGGGCCGCCATGATGGCGCGCCGCCAGGCTAGAGCGGAGAAGAAACTGGCGGATTTTGCGGGCCAAACTGCGGACCTGCCGCCGTCAACCTGACCGTCCGGGTCTGCCCCTTCGTCCCCAGCGGATCGAGCGCCTTGCCGTTGAGAGAAATATCCAGCCCTCCGGCGTTCCCCATCAGAACCTTCACCTGATCGTCGGCTTCGATCGTGCGCGTGTCGTTGGGATGCAGCGTCCCGACGAACGTCGTTCGGCCATCCGCGCTCACCTGCACCCACACCACATCCCGCGCAGTCAGCACCACCTGCACCGGGCGATTGCTGTCAATCGGGCTTTCCTGGGCGGCAACCTCCACCGCCCGCTGCTGCGGAACATTTGCACCTGCACCGGGAGGCGGAGGAATCGAGACCGGTCTCGATGGAGTTGCGGGAGCCGGAGTGCGCGGGGCCGGCGCCGCTGCCACGGTCATCACCAGATGCCTTCCGTAGTTGTTGTAGTAATACCAGGCGCCCGTACCCGCCGAACCCGCCACCATCAGCCATACGGCTGACATCACCGCCGCCTTTACTCGCGGATCCCACCCGGCCTTGCGCGCCGTCTTTGGGGCCTCCGGCAGCGGGGCGTGGTCGAGATCGAATTTCGGCAGTCGGGCGATCAGCGATTCAGCGTCCAGCTTCAGCTCGATCGCGTAGAGCCGGACAAAGTTGCGCGCGAAAACCACTCCCGGCAGGCGCTCGAACGCGTCCGCTTCGATCGCTTCGAGCGACCGGACAGAGATTCGGGTTCGCCGGGAGACATCGTCGAGCGTCAGGCTCTGACGAGTACGTTCCCGCCGAAGTTCTTCGCCAATCCCGGTACCTGCCACAACTCTCTCCTCGTCCTTCCCCTCCCCACCTTTCAACATATAGTACAACAATCCTGGGCCAATTTGTTCGGGGCAGTACACTTGCAGGTTCGCGACTCAACCGCATCGGGCTTCGGTTTACTCTGAAGAGAAGCATGAATTTCAGGTGGACACTGGCTGCCCCCGTTACGGCAGTCTGTTTCTTGTGCATACCTTCCGGTGCGCAGACGGAAACTCCGAAAACTTTCAGTGGGGCTTCCGCCCTGAACTTCACCGCGAAGGCCGTCGCGTTCGGCATGCGGCCTTCCGGCAGCGCAGCCAACGCGAAACAGCGTGCGTGGATTCGCTCCGAACTCGCTTCCTTCGGCTGTGAGGTTTCCACCGACGCCTTCACCGCCGATACGCCTGACGGTCCCATCGCGATGGAGAACATCATCGCGAAGCTTCCCGGCAAATCCGGGCGCGCCATCGCCATCACCGGCCACTACGACACGAAAAAACTCGACGGCTTTCTCGGCGCGAATGACGGCGGCTCCTCCACCGGAACGCTGCTCGAACTCGCGCGCGTTCTCGCCGGACGCCCCCGCACCGACGATCTCTACATCGTCTTTTTCGACGGCGAAGAAGCCGTGCGCGACTGGACTGCAACCGACAGCGTTTACGGCAGCCGCCATCTCGCGAAAAAATGGGCGGCGGATGGCACCAATCGCCGCCTCAAAGCCCTGATCAACGTCGATATGACCGGCGATAAAAATCTCGATATCGTCGACGAATATTCCTCCTCCGCATCTCTGCGCGATCTGGTCTGGAACACGGCCGACGCTCTCGGCTACGGTGCCAGCTTTCTCCGCCAGCCCGCCAGCGTGGAAGACGACCACCTTCCCTTCCTCGAAGCCGGCGTGCGCGCGCTTGACCTGATCGATTTCGATTACGGCCCCGGCAACGCGTATTGGCACACCCCGCAGGACACGATGGATAAACTGGGCGCGCAAAGCTTTCAGGTAATCGGCAACGTCCTGATGCGCGTCATTCCCGAACTCGAAGCAGAAAAATAAAACTGTGGCATCACCGAACCTCGACGGCGTCATCGCCGTCAATAAACCCGAAGCCTGGACTTCGCACGACGTTGTTGCGAAAATGCGCGGCATTGCCGGCACGAAAAGCGTCGGCCATCTCGGCACCCTGGACCCCATTGCGACCGGCGTTCTGCCCGTCATGATCGGGCAGGCGACGCGTCTCGCCCGCTATTTCGAAAAATCCGAAAAGGCTTACGAAGCTGTCATCCGCTTCGGCTTCGCGACATCGACTTACGATCGCGAAGGAGACCCGATTGCTCCGGCGGTCGAAGTCACCATCACCGCTGAACAGATTGAAGCCTGCCTCGCCCCCATGCGCGGCGAGATCGATCAGTTGCCGCCGCCCATCTCAGCCAAGAAAATCGGGGGCGTCCCGGCCTATAAGCTCGCGCGCAAAAACCAGCCGGTGGAACTCTCCCCGGTGCGCGTGGCGATTTACGAGCTCACGCTGCTGAGCGTGGAAGGCGACCGCGCCCGCCTGCGGGTGCGCTGCTCCGCCGGAACCTACATTCGTTCCATCGCCCACGATCTCGGCGTGAAACTGGGCTGCGGCGCGCATGTGGAAGCCCTTGTCCGCACCGCGTCCGGCGAGTTCACGCTCGCGCAGTCGCATACCCTCGACGAACTCCAGTCCCTGAAGAACGAGGGCCGGCTCGCCGAAGTCCTGCTGCCGATGGCCGATCTTCTCCCCCAATTTCCGCGCGCCGGCATTGACGATCTCACCGCGCGCCAGATCCGCCACGGACGCGACTTCAGCGTCTCGCCGTTCCGCGCCAACCCCAACGCCGAACACGTGAAGGCGATCGATCCTTCCGGGAATCTCGTCGCCATTGGCCGGATTGCGCTCCCGCACATCTATCATCCGGTCGTCGTATTTCAGGCAGGGCAGTAAGATAGATCGTTTGACTCCGCAAAACGATCCCACACCGATCTTCGATTATTTCCGCGCCGGTTTCGCCTCCAACCTTCTGGTTGCCGCGGTCGCGCACCTCCGGCTCTTCGAAAAACTGGACGGCCATTCGCTCACTCCTGCCGAGCTCGCCGCGGCGCTCGGCCTCGAAGACCGCGCAGCCGTCGTTCTGTTCACCGCTCTCCGCGCGATGAGTCTGATCACGGCCGGGCCCGATGGCAAACTCTCACTTTCCCCGCTCGCCGCCGAACAACTCACGCCCGGCAGCCACTTCAGTATTGCCGAATATGTCGCTCTCGCGGCCGATTCGCCAGCGGTCCTGGAGCTCGCCGAGCGCCTCCGCGCCAATCGCACCGGCAACATCTTTGTATATAAGGAAGGGCTCGAATCGACGATGGAAGAGGAAGCGCCCGCCCGCAATCTCACCCTTGCGCTTGCCGGACGCGCGAAGAATGTCGCCCCTGTACTCGCCGACCGTCTACCGCTCGGCGATGGCACTCTTCTCGATATCGGCGGCGGCACCGGCATCTACTCAATGGCGTTTCTGCAGCGCAATCCGGGGCTCAAAGCCATCATTCTCGATCGCCCCGAGGTCCTGCGCGTCGCCGCCGAATTCGCTGCACAATACGGTGTCGCAGACCGCATCGACTTCCGCCCGGGAGATATGTTTACCGGCGCATTCCCTCCTGCCGATTTCATTCTGTTTTCCAATGTCCTTCACGATTGGGACGTGGACGATTGCCGCGGTCTGGTCCGCCGCGCCTCCGAAAGTCTGCGCCCCGGCGGCAGCATCCTCATTCACGATGTTCTCCTGAACGATGCCCTCGACGGTCCTCTCGCCGTCGCCTGCTATTCGGCCCAACTCTTTACCATGGCGGAAGGCCGCGCCTATTCAGCCGCCGAGTACAACTCCTGGCTGAGCGAATTCGGTCTGGCTCCCCAGCCCCCTGTTCCCACCCTGGCCCACTGCCACGTCATCCGCGGTATCCGGCACTAATTCTGGACCCGAATCCGGTACACTGAGGGAACACTTCTCCTCGGGGATTTCCTGTGTGGATCGTTAAATTAGCCCTGCGCCGGCCCTACACCTTCGTGGTGATGGCGGTCCTGATCGCCGTTCTCGGCGGTCTCGCCATCGCCACCATGCAGAAGGATATTTTCCCGTACATCGATATCCCGGTTGTCAGCGTCGTCTGGAACTACAACGGCATCTCGCCGGAAGAAATGAGCAGCCGCATCGTCACCCCATTCGAGCGCGGCATGTCGACCACCGTCAACGATATCGAGCACATCGAATCCAGCTCGTATACCGGCGTTTCCGTGGTTCGCGTCTTCTTCCAGCCGAACGTCAGGATCGATCTTGCCATTGCCCAGATCACCGCCATCAGCCAGCCCATCATCCGCGCAATGCCGCCGGGCATCTTTCCGCCCGCCATCCTCAAGTACGACGCTTCCAGCGTTCCCATCCTGCAGCTCGGACTTTCCAGCAAAACGCTCGCCGAACAGGAAATCTTCAATCTCGGCCAGAACTTCATCCGCACCCAGCTCGCCAGCATCCAGGGCGCGTCGATCCCGCTGCCCTACGGCGGCAAGTTTTCCCAGATCATGGTGGATCTCGACCCGAAGGCGATGTACGCCAACAACGTTTCCGCCAGCGACGTCTCGAACGCTCTCAACGCCCAGAATCTGATCCTCCCGGCCGGCAGCGCCAAAATGGGCGATCGCGATTACTTCGTCCGCCTCAACAGCAGCCCCACCACCATCCAGGGACTCAACGATCTCCCGCTCAAAGTCGTCAACGGCTCCGTCAAATACATCCACGATGTCGCGCAGGTGCGCGATGGATACGGGGTCCAGATCAATGTTGTCCGCGAGAACGGCCGCCGCTCCTCGCTCATCACCATTCTTCGCAACGGCCAGGCCTCCACGCTCGACATCGTGAAGCAGGTGAAGGATCTTCTGCCGCGGATCATGGCCGGCCTGCCGTCGACGCTCGAAATCAAGCCGATGTTCGACCAAAGCCTCTTCGTTCAGGACGCGATCCTCGGGGTTGCGCGTGAAGCCCTGATTGCCGCCGGCCTGACGGCGATCATGATCATGGTTTTCCTCGGAAGCTGGCGCAGCACGATTATCGTCTGCACCTCGATTCCCCTTTCCATCCTCACCTCCTGTATCATTCTCTGGGCGCTCGGCTACACCATCAACGCGATGACGCTCGGCGGCATGGCGCTCGCGGTCGGCATCCTGGTTGACGACGCCACCGTTGAAATCGAGAACGTGCACCGCAATATGGGGATGGCGAAGCCGCTCACCCGCGCCATTCTCGACGGCGCCCGCCAGATCGCGGTGCCCGCGTTCGTTTCCACACTGGCGATCTGCATTGTCTTCGTCCCGGTGGTTCTGCTCACCGGCCCGGCGAAGTTTCTCTTCACGCCGCTCGCCCTCGCCGTCGTCTTCGCGATGATGATGTCCTACTTCCTCTCGCGCACCATCGTGCCGACCATGATGCATTACATGCTGCGCCCCGAAATCGATATATACGCGCGCGGCGAGGAAGGTCTCGCTCACGCCAAAGGTTTCGTCTGGAAAATGCACCATGCGTTCAACGTCCGTTTTGAACGCCTGCGCTCACGTTACGCGAGAGCGCTCGGCTGGTGCCTGCACCACCGCGCCCGAGTGACTACCGTTTATATAGTTTTCGTCGGCGCATCTCTGCTGCTGATGACCGCTGTCGGCACCGATTTCTTCCCCACCATCGACTCCGGTCAGATGCGCCTCCACGTCCGCGCACCCGAAGGCACCCGCATCGAAGAAACAGAAAATGTCTTCGCCGCCGTCGAGAACACGATTCGCCAGACGCTGCCCGCCAACGGCCTCAGCGAGATTATCGACAACATCGGCCTCCCCAATGGCGGCTTCAACCTCGCGTTCGGCGATTCCGCCAGCATCGGCACGAGCGACGGCGAAATCCTCATCTCGCTCAATCCCGAAGCCCGCCTCCGCGTTCCCGACGTTCAGCGCCAGCTTCGCACCGTACTGAATAAAAACT